>CAZWIL010000191.1:0-4284 GCA_964634175.1 uncultured Vicinamibacteraceae bacterium | reverse complement strand
CCATGTTGATCGAGATGGCTCCCCACTCGGCGGGAGGTTCCGACGGCGGCTGGTGAGACTGAGCTGAGAGTGTGCCCGAAGGAACGAAGACCAACATGATAAGAAATGCCAACTTCACGAAGAGGGTGGTCACGGCTTGCTGTGCGATGGTCATCGAGTCTCCGATTCCGTTTGTCTCAATTGTTGAACTACTTGCCGGCTGACCTTTTTCTATCGGGACCCGGCATTGGCGGTGGCCTCAGCTTCTTGGACTCGGGCTCCTCGGAGCGTGCCTTCGATAGCGTAATTACCCTCGTGGCAGGCAAACTCATAGATTACGCCCGTGCCAGGGGAGGGACGCATGTAGACCCGTGCCGTCCATGGTTGAGTCCAAGTTGACGGGTCGTTCATCGTGTATTCGTATTGAAGCGTCTCTGGTCCAACACGAGTGAAACGTTCGGTCAGACGTAGGTCACGTGACGCGCCACGGGGAGCGCGCGCCAGATTTGTGGTCTCAACCACAAGAGTGTCTCCCTCCCATCGGCCACGGGAGTGTCCGAGGTCGGTGTGAAGGCCTGATGGCATATACGAATGCTCGTCGAGCGAAATGATCCGGGTATCGTGCATCATCTCCATCAGAATGGCGACGTGGTCGCGAGTCTGCACGATTTGGTAATTACTGTTGTAACCCCTGCCAGTCATCGGCACGCGGCCACCGCTACAGCGAAGTCCCGAGCCGAGATCGTCCAGCTCTTGGGCGAAACGTGGTCGTCCGACGGCTGTCCGCGCTTCTCTGCGCTCTTGTGCCTCTTCGGTCAGTGGTGGGATACGCCCGTTCGGCGGGTCGATGATTAACGACGTGCGATTATCGAACCACCGGTCAATGAGCCAGAACTGGTTGTAATTTCCTGTTCCTTGTGGAGTCTCCTCGGTTACGCCATCGCGCGACTGGAAGTTTTGCTGGTCTGTTAGAGCCGCTCGAAAAATACTTTCGCCGAATGCCGCGTCGGTCTCGCCATTGAAGAGTTCGGCCGCTCGCGCAGCCAATGTGGCTACCTCTTCTTCAGTCAATGTTGGTCGACCGTTGAGTTCATCGGGACGCTCCAGTGGGGTCGCCGAATCACTTGCCCAGACGCCCTGCAGGTCGGGTTGTCCATCAGCTGTTCGTGGAGCTGTCCACCCGGTGGGGCTAGTTGAGCCTTGACCGGCCGCAGTCAAAGGAACTATTAACACGAACGCCAAAACTGCAACTATTGAGCTAACGTTTCGGTTTGTCATCTGATTCTCCTGCCCTTTGTGCATGAGTAGCAACCGCAAAGCATTTCAAGTGACACGATAGGCTGTTGGGCGTCTTTCTGCAACAATTTTGAGATGTTGAGGTTCACGGTTACAACCTAGTGTCACTATTTCTCTGGCCTGATTACGTAGTCAGGTTCAACGTACCCACCCATCTTGAGGAAGTTGTCACAGGAGCCAGTGATCCCGCCAGCCTGACTGAGAGAGACCGAATAATAGAGTGTTTCGCGTAGTCGGCCATCTACAAAGAAGATTGCGACCATTCGGTCGATCTGGGTGCCGGTGCTGCAATAATGCCATTCGGTTACTTGCTCGGTCGTCTCCCGGAGGGCTGGTTCACCCATGACACGCGACACTTGGTTCATTGACATACCCGTGTTGAGCTCAATCGCATTTTGGATAGGTTGCCGTAACTCACCAACACAACCGGTCGTTACGAGGAAGAGAAAACTCCAGAGCAAGGGCCGAGACATCAGGTTTGTAGACATACGAGACGTAGAGCGTAGCGTTTCTCGGCCGGGTGGTTCAACGTGACGAAGTATTCAATTCTCCCGGCAACAAAAAAGTGGCACACTACCGGTTCAAGGTGGAGCAACCGACGAATGGCTAGGAATCACGACTAATGACGCCAGTTAAGAATTTACGGCGTAAGACTATCGAATCTGCAGGGCGCCGAGGTTCGGTCAATCGGCGCACTTTTTTACAAACCGTAGGGGCCGGACTGATAGCAAGCAAGACGAAGATGGGACAGGCTGCCGCGGTTCAGGTAGAACGGTCTCCGGACGTTGTCGTTGTGGGCGCGGGCGCATTTGGCATGTGGACCGCTCTTCATTTGCAAGGCTTGGGTGCACGAGTAAGCGTGGTTGATGCCTATGGAATTGGGAACTCAAGGCAGACCTCTGGAGGTGAGACCCGAGGTGTACGGACGTCATACGGTGACCGTCCACACGGGCGACAATGGGTTGTTTGGGCTCAGAGAGCCATCGAGCGTTGGAAGACCTGGGACGACGAAGGGGCTCAACGGCTTCTCCCAAAGGTATTTTTTCAGACCGGTGACCTTATTCTTCGCGACGAAACTAGTCAATACATTACTGACACCCGTTCTCACTGGGATGCTTTAGGTGTCCCGTACGAGGTCCTTACCGAAAACGACATCGCCCGCCGTTGGCCGTGGATTCAGTATGAAGGTCTTGGGATCGCGCTCTATGAACCCGGCGCTGGTGTTGTTCGGGCCCGCCGTGCCATTGAATCGGTTGGCCAAGTATTTGTAGACGGCGGTGGACATGTTGAAATCGGGCGTGCCTCATTTGGTCAGCGCAGGCAGGCGATGCTCGAGGCTGTGGACGTGAGTTCGGGTAGGCGATTGTCGGCTGGCAGCTTCGTCTTTGCGTGTGGTCCGTGGTTTCCCAAGGTGTTTCCAGAGTTGATGAGCAAACGATTGAGAATCTCGATGGGCCACGTGTTCTATTTCGCTGTCCCGCCAGGTGATACCCGCTTTGTGTACCCCAATATGCCGAGTTACGGTGTTCCTGGCTGTACTGGGTGGCCCGTGTTGCCCCTTGACCATCGAGGCTTTCGCGTGCGCACCGGCGGACGTCCTCCCGAAGATCCTGATACGTCGAATCGATGGGTGGCGCCTGAGTATCACGACCGTCCACGTGAGATCTTACGCCGATACTTTCCAGATCTTGTCGGGGCTGCAATCAACGAGACGCGAGCGTGCCACTACGAGGCCAGCGTTGATCGGAATTTCTTCATTGACACCCATCCTGAGCTAGATAACGTGTGGTTGGTCGGTGGAGGATCGGCCGAGGGTTTCAAATTTGGGCCTGTTCTTGGCGAGTATATTGCTCACCGGGTGGTCGCTGATGACCAAGAACCTCATCTGGCAGACGGGTTCCGTCTTAAGGCGGAGCAGTTTCGGTAATGTCATGTAGCCCTGGTTGCGAAGAACCCCGTGGAAGGCGCAGTGTTCCGAAAACTATTCAATAACTGGTCGCACTTGGGATACCGCTCCGCCGATTCTAGTAGCCTCTAACACTGAAAACCGTTCGTCGTCCGCCAGAGGCTGCACTCCAAAAGGTATTGAGAGAAAGGTCTCATGATTTCTCCTGCGTTCCATTCGTGGCGTTTGTCGTGTCTATTGAACCGACTCGCAAGGACCCAAAGATTGCCGTTATGAATGCTAGTCCAAGTATCAGTTCACTCAGATAGATTCCATATCTGCCGTCAGGGCCGTACGGTTCGGTCGCCGTATGCACGATTTCGCTCCACGGTAACAAGCCGACTTCGGATGCTTCATGGGTGCCAAATAAAAGCACCTGTCCCAGAAACCCGACAGCGAAGAGCCGCGTGCTAATCCTCAGATAGTTTAAAGAAACCCTTTGGCCAATCCATATCCATCCTAGAGCGGCACAGAGGGCGAGAGAGAGGCTGCTGAGGATCGAGGCCGTAGCGTTGATGGATTGTAAATCAATGGTCGCTGTCCACAGAGCAGCAAAGCTCACCATTGATTCGCGTAGAACAATGATAATGGTTGCAATGACGATCAAAAGAATCGACGTCGGGGACAAAGACGTTTTAGGATTCTCGTGCCACAGTTGTCGTGTGAAGATAGCCGCGATCATTGCTGCCAGACTCGTGAAGAGAGTTTCGATAGAAGTCTGAGCGGTCGTTCTCTGAAAAATCACGCCAGCGATTATGGTCAGAGGTGCGGCCAATATGAGGCCGCGCCTCACAGCCGCTGTTGCAGCGAAATTGTCGTATCTTTTGAACCAGACGAAAGCGAAGACAATTGGTGTGAATGCTTGAAGTCCTTGGGAGAGGCTGCGTAAGAACAAGTTGAGCATTTGGCCACCACGAATTACTTAGGACGGTCTGACAGATCGGACCGACGATCGCTGTTCTTCCAAGGGAACGTTGGCGATCGAGGATATCTAACTAATGATATCGTCTTCTATCAGGTTTTATCTCTTTTTATAAGGTGTTGTCGTGCTAAGAAACGTCACC
>CAZWIL010000190.1:0-4318 GCA_964634175.1 uncultured Vicinamibacteraceae bacterium | reverse complement strand
AGTAATTCCGATTCCGTCATAGTTGGCACGAAAGGTTTGACAACAAGTGGTGCTTCCGTCTGCCCTACAAAGACATTAGCAGCTGCAGAAAGGGTCTCAGCCCCACTAGTACGCATAAGTGGCATCATCACCCGCGCCATCGCCCGAACTGCCATAGGCAGGACACCCAAGTAATACAACACCGCCGATACGGACGAGACGAAGATGATTATCGGTAGCGCAGTGAACGCCAAGACAAAGCCATTCGGAAATACACTGCCCATTTCATTCTGGTTCGCAAGTACGCCAAATACAAAACTAGACCCTACATCCGTAAATGCGAGAAACTGGGTTACCATCGTTGCGGCACCTGCAAACAAGGCGTACCCAGGTCGAAAATCACCAACCTCAAATCTCAGAATAAAAATTGCGAACATAACCTGCAGAGCCAACCCCCACCCCACGGTTCGCCAGTTAATCGCGCGAATATTAGACGAGCACATCACAACAATACCGATAAAACAAATGATCCCAAGCACGCCACGGACTCGCCCAGGCAGGGCTTCCTGAAAGACAAATACGGTTGCCCCAAGTCCGACCACCACACTAGCAACAATCAAGCGAAGACGTGTGACTTTAGACATATTCAATGAATCTCCGATCAAGATTTACGACACCGGAGCTCATGTTTCGAGCCCTGTAATTCACTAGACGATATACTGACTGAGATAGACAGATGCCTATTCGAGCGCTTACTCTGAGAATCATACTGGTCGCTGTGACTGCGGGCCTGGCATTACCGCTGCTAGCGCAACAACCACCTGCCACCCCTTCCCCAGAAGAGTTTTTTGGTTTCCCCATGGGAACCAACCAGCGACTCGCACATTGGGACGACATGGTCAGTTACTACGAGGCCATTGCTAAATCATCTGACAGGATGGTCATTGAAGAACTAGGAAAGACGACCATGGGAGCACCCTATCTCCTATTGACCATCTCAACACCAGAAACTATCCGTGACTTACCACGCTATAAGGCCATGCAACGCCAGTTGGTCAATCCGAAACAGACTAGCCCCGAACTAGCCGAAACGATTGCCCAAACAGGAAAAGCCGTCGTTCTAGTCGGTGCGAACGTGCACGCTACTGAAATCGGTACAAGCCAGATGATGAATGACCTCGTATATCAGTTGGCAGTTGAAGAGTCACCGTGGGTGAATCACATTCTTGAGAATACCATCGTGCTGTTAATCCCGTCACAGAATCCTGATGGTCAGCGTATGGTCGTTGACTGGTACCAACGCAACTTGGGCACTTCTTACGAAGGCTCACCTCTGCCTACCCTCTACCATAAATACGCTGGACACGATAACAACCGTGACAGCTACATGCTGACGCAAATCGAAACCCAGCACCTGAATCGTGTGCTTTATCACGACTGGTTTCCAGAGGTTTATCTCGACGCTCATCAAATGGGAAGTGGCTACGCCCGGATCTTTGTTCCACCTTTCAAGAATCCACCTAATCCCAACGTCGATCCTCTGGTGTGGACTCAGGTAAACCTGTTCGGGCAGGCCATGGCCTCAAAGCTACATGCTGCTGACAAACCTGGAGTAATTTGGGGAGAACTGTACAGCGGATATTGGCAGGGTGCGAACAACACTATTCCATGGTGGCACAACATGGTGGCGCTCCTTACTGAGGTGGCCAGTTCAAGACTGGCGAGCCCAATCGAACAACGTCAGGCGCCGGTTGCCGGAACGAGTCCGTCTACATCTCCAGCACTCAACCCGCGGCAGAATCAACAAACAATTCTTGCCGCACCTTCAGACACTCAGTACAGAATGAATTACCCAAGACCTTGGAATGGAGGGACTTGGACTTTCGCTGACGTGGTCGAATACATCACCCTTTCTACTCAGGGACTTCTTGAAAGTGTCGCAAATAATCGAATTACTCTGAAACGTAACTTCTACGTGATGAACTCACGGACAATAGAGCGGTTTGCCGCAGGCGGTCCGTTCGCTTTCTTGATTCCTCGCGACCAACATGACCCTGCTGCTGTGACCAAACTTGTCAAATTACTTCAGGCCGAGGCTGCTGAAGTGCATATTGCTGACACTGCGTTCGTCGCCGACGGAACCACCTACCCGTCAGGAACTTACGTAGTCCGCCTTGATCAATCATTCGGGCGTTGGATAAAGGACATACTCGAGCCACAAGACTATCCAGATATCCGGTGGCCTAACCCAGCCGGTGCGATCGACAAACCGTATGACATCACAGCTTGGTCTCTCGGAATGCTGATGGGCGTAGAAACTGTCCAGATTGAAAATCCCTTCGACGCCTCGCTCGCTTTGGTTGACGAAAAGGTCATGCAATCAGTCGGTTCAGTTATTGGCGACGGAAATATTTATCTACTCTCTCACAGATCAAATCAAAGTTTTGTCGCACTCAATCGACTGCTGGCACAGGGCGCAACTATCAGTTGGGCACGTGATTCGTTTACGTTAGACGGTCAAATTTATCCAACTGGCGTGATGCTCGTAGAAGACATCGAACGCCGTGTCGTGGATCAAATTGCAGCAGACCTACATCTAGACGTAGTGGCCACGGAACTCTTGCCTTCCGTAGGCGTAACCTCACTGCCAATCCGACAACCCAAGTTGGCCCTCTATGAACCTTGGGGCGGTAACATGGATGCTGGTTGGACGCGATGGGTCCTTGAACAACACGAGTTTCCCTATACACACCTTCGTAGTGCCGACATCCAAAACCAGAAACTCCGGGATGAGTTTGACGTCATCATTCTTCCAGATGCCTCAACCGTGAACCTTCTTAGAGGTTTTCGAAGCCGCAATGTTCGACCTGAGTATCGTGGAGGAATCGGGGTCCAGGGGCTACAAAATCTTCGCCGGTTCGTATCTCGGGGAGGCACTCTAATCACGCTTGGAAACAGCGCTTCGTTCGCCGTGCAACATTTGTCGGCTCCCTTGCTCAACGTTGTCGAAGACCAAAGTTCTGAAACATTCTATGCTCCCGGAACAATACTTCGCGCAACAGTAGACACAACCCACCCCATCGGCTACGGAATGCCGCCAGAAACTAGCGCTATGTTCGTCAACAACGGAGGATTTGTACCGAACCAACGACGCGCGTCGGCACCTAACATGCGACCAATTGTCCAATATCCCAATGCGCCACTACGACGTAGTGGTTGGATCGTGGGAGAGGAGCAACTCCGTGGAACCGCTGCCGTTATAGAAGTTCCAATCGATGAAGGAAGACTTATTCTCCATACTTTCCGAGTCCAACACCGTGGACAAACGTGGGGGACATTTAAATTGCTCTTCAATTCGATCTTCTATGGACCTGCAGCAACTGGAGAACCGTTTTCGCTCGCCACGCAGGAAGCCGGTGTCCAGTAAGACCAGGCCGTGACGTGACTGGCACATTCAGCACTCTCGCCTTAGGGGTTTCCACAATAACTCTTGCCTTAGCGTGGACATCCTGGCAAGCCTGTCGCTCTGATCCCAACTCACCTGAACGACTCGTCGTCGAACTCAGGCTTTCCCAATACTCGGCACTTTTACTCCTGCTCGTAGTCGGCATTTACGTCGGCCTAGGTGTTGCCTACGAAAATATTGGCGGAACTGGTTTTGACATTGCGATAGCGGTTGGATTTTTCGTCATAGTTTCAAGTGCGATCACCTGGGAACCGGCAACAGCACTAACAACGTTATCTTTAGCTTGGATTGGGCACAGCTTTGTCGATCTGGCTCACATCATCAATCTATTGCCGGGCAACATTGCTCCTGCATGGTACCCACGCATGTGTGCCATCTACGACGTTTGTGTCGCTGCGATATGCTATCTACCCTTGCTGCGACGTTAGTGGCCTTATGATTGATGATTCGGGGAACATTCACAACCGCTGCACATTCAGAACTTATCACTAGAGATTCATGAACACTAACCGAGATTCTTTACATTCAAACTTCCTAGAGATGGCCCGGGAACGTCTCGTGGTGCATTTAACTGAGCAGATAACAGCCTGCCTCGACACTCTAAACGATCAGATGATCTGGTGGCGCGCTAATGAAAAATCCAATGCCATTGGAAATCTTGTCCTGCACTGCGCTGGATCCACCCGACATCACATCGGTCATGTGGTCGGCGGAACCGATTTTATCCGCAACCGCGATGCAGAGTTTGCAGAACGTTCGGAAATACCAAAGTCTGACCTATTAGCACGCTTAACATTTGCAGTGAACGAAGCAGATGAGGTCTTGAAACAGTTTGATCCTGAGAACCTACTCAAAATTCCAAACAGGGGAACC
>CAZWIL010000189.1:0-4323 GCA_964634175.1 uncultured Vicinamibacteraceae bacterium | reverse complement strand
TGAAACGACTAACTTCCTCCGTGAGACGAGCTTTCGCAGTGGTGTCACCACAGCAGACCTCCGCCTCGTTGAGCGCTTCACGCGTGTGTCAGATGAAACGCTGATGTATGACGTGACTATCGAGGACCCGAACGCCTGGGACCGTCCGTGGTCGTATCGAATTCCGATGCAGCAGAACCCCATGCCGCTCTTCGAATACGCCTGTCATGAAGGTAACTATGGGTTAACCAACATCCTCGCCGGTGCCCGTGAAAAAGAAGCGGCGATGGAAGACACAAGCGGTCGCTAGTCCGGAACAAGGTTGTAACAGCGTGTTTCACCGGGGCCAAGCACCAGCTGGGGCGCCACGTTACTCTGGTAACGCCAGTGCCACATACTCACTCGGAAGGTCGTCCCATCCAACCGTCACGAGTATGTACTGTTTACCTTCGAGCATGTAGGTCATCGGCGCCGCGGTGGTACCACCCGGCAGTTCAACTTCCCCAAGGATTTCCCCAGTCATCTTGTCGTATGCCCGCAGCAGCTTTCCGCCAGTACCGCCCCAGATCGACCGTAAAACCACCACGCCTGTGTTGCCACCCTCTCCTAGTATCACCAGCGACTTCGTCACCAACGGCGAAACTCGCCCCGTTTGCCCAAGCGGTGGCAGGTCGAGGTCGCGCAACGCCGGATGGTCTCTCGGACCAACACCATTCGCCACGGACCACAGAATGTCGCCCTGGTTGAGATCAATGGCGACTAAGCGTCCAAACGGCGGTTTAAACAGTGGGAGCTCTTGCGGACCCTCTACAGGCGTGAGCGTGTGATTCACAAGGTTCATATCCGACCGCGGATGCTCGGACGGCACAATCCCAATCACCGATTCACTATGGACAGACGGCACGTAGAGAATCCCATGCTCGGGGTCCACGGCCGCGCCGCCCCAATCAGCACCGCCAACCACGCCTGGCATCTGGAGCGTGCCCTGCGTGCCACCCGGAGTGTTATCAACCAGTGAGGGAGGGGTAAATAACGGCCCGGTCACATGGCGATCAAAAATCGCCATCGCCTCACGTCGCAACTCCGGCGTGAAATCGATGACGTCGTCGACACTCGTACCCTGTTGGTCGAACGGCGGTGGCTTGGTTGGAAAGGGTTGCGTGGGGGCATACCATTCACCGGGAACATTTCCCGCTGGTACTGGACGCTCCTCAATCGGCCAGACCGGTTCTCCTGTTTCACGGTCAAACACATACGTAAACGCTTGTTTACTCACTGCGGCAACAGCCTTAATTACTCGGCCGTTTACGTTGATATCGATGACATTCGGGGCTGCAGGAAAATCGTAATCCCAAATGCCATGATGTACAGCTTGAAAGTGCCAGACCCGTCGGCCCGTTCGTGCGTCGAGACACACGATCGATTCGGCAAACAAATTATCACCGGGTCGATACCCACCGTAGTAGTCATTTGTCGGCGTGGACAACGGAATATAGACATACCCTAACTCTTCGTCCGCACTGGCCCAAGCCCACATATTGGTATTGCCGGTATATTCCCACGACGCACGGTCCTGGTCGATCGCTGAGAGCCAAGTCTCGTTGCCAGGTTCACCCTCACGAGGAATCGTGTGAAAACTCCAAAGTTGCGCCCCCGTCCGCGCATCAAATCCCCGGACATCTCCCGGTGGCATTTCCTTCATCGCGGGCATCGTGGCATTCGTCACGTCGGAAATCGCCGAGCCGATGATCACGACACCGTTCACAACGATGGGAGGCGAGCCCCAACTGAATGACTCGACCGTCCGGTCGTCATAGCCGAGTCGTAAATCCACTTCGCCGCCAGTACCGAAATCAGGATAACGTTCGCCGGTACGCACATTCAGCGCAACGAGATAAGACCCCACCACAGCCAGCACCCGGCGATCGTCACTCTGAGGATCGTCCCAATACGCGACACCGCGTGTCTGACGCACCCGCTCAAACGGTTCGCCGTCCCGGCTGGGAGGCAGGTCATGCCACAACACGGCACCCGTTATGGCATCAAGGGCGGCCACGGTGCCGAGTCCCGTGCTGATATAGAGACGACCATCCACCATGAGCGGGGTATTCTGAGCTGCCAACGACGCCCGAATATCACGGTCACCGCGCACGGCATCCGGCAACACCGATTGGCGCCAGACGATCTCGAGGTCACCAAAATTGTCGCCGTCGATCTGATCGAGCGGTGAATATTTTGAGCCTTCAACGTCCGCCCCGTAGGATGGCCATTCCACGGTTTGTGCGGTTGAGACGGTCGGTAAGAACCCGACCATTCCCATCAGGCACATGACGACACCACTGAACACGAAAGACCGCCCCACGCGATTTATTGACATTAGAATTCCCCTGCAATCATCTGCCATTGGCAATGATGTTCGCATGTCAGGACCCGATAGCCGGTTTCTGTTTCGAGCGTCCGCTATTGTACTTGAGTGCACGCGAGACTACCGACTGCCACCACCATCTCGGACAGTGTGTCGCAAGCAGATCAGGTTGAATCAGTTCTCCCATTGAACCGCCTGCGCCTTCGGGGTAGGCTAACTAACCACCTCGTGTACGGTAGTCGGGCAAACACGTTGAGATATTGAGCAAGAACCGGTTGTAAAGAATCATAGTGACGTTGCGAAGAGCGGCAGTAGCCTCGTAGGGAGGGTCAGCATGCATCATCGTTTTCACACAATCGTGACTCTACTGGTTGTCAGCGTATTAGTACCGGTTCTGGCAACCGCACAGGTTACACCCCAGACCGACAACGCCACAGACTGGGAGATGCCCCGGCTCGCCAACGGTCAACCGGACCTGCAAGGCTACTGGACCACCCAGACGTTCACGCCGATGGAACGACCAGAATATTTGGGTGACCAAGCGTTCTACACTGAAGAGCAATGGGCCCAACTGCAAGCGCAACTGACCGTCGACGGCGCCGACCCGCTCGCCCGCAACGTGATTACCATCGGTGACCCCGAGGAACGTGCACGCATCTTGGACCAGACGCATCGAGACGAAACCTATGTCCATTACGACAATGCCATCTGGCTGGCAACGCCCGTCCCCAAGGGCTTATCAAGTCGCCGGACCTCGTTGGTCACGGACCCCCCGGATGGCCAGATTCCAGCGCGAAACGCCCACGCTCAAGCGCGGGCCGACGCACGGCGCGCCTTGCGTGGTGACCGCGGTACCTTTGATGGCTATGAGCTGCGTCCACTGGGCGAACGGTGTATTCACTACGGCTATAACGGTCCCCCGCTACAACCACCGGCCTATAACGACATTCACCAGATCTTACAAACGCCAGACCACGTCGTGATCTTCACCGAACATAGTAATAGCCCGCCGCGGATCATCCCACTCGACGACCGACCGCCCCTCTCGGACAAGATTCGTCAGTACCCGGGTGATTCACGTGGACGGTGGGAAGGTGACACCTTGGTTGTCGAGAGTAGTCACTTCAATGACCGCTCCGCGTGGCAAGGCTCAAGCCGTGACCTCAAGGTCGTTGAACGTTTTACCCGTGTGGCCGCGGACCAGATCGACTACGAGTTCACAGTCGAGGACCCGGTTACCTGGGACCAACCGTGGAGCGCCTCGGTGCCAATGATTACGACCGCCGGTCCAATGTATGAGTATGCCTGCCATGAAGGCAATTACGACATTCGGCACATCCTTGAGGTGTATCGCAACATCGAACGACAAGAAGCTGCGGAAACACCGTAGCCGGTCCCGCAGAGGCTGACACATGTGACCGGAGACGAGCTACGTTTCAAACTCCGAGGTAATGACCCCATGCCTACGTTGATTTATTCCAGGAGCAAGACTACTGAACGTCTGAGTCTTGCCATCATTCTACTAAGCGTCGCGACCTCCAGCTGGGCGCAACCTCCGATCATCCAACCCGGTGCACCGGGTGAGCCGAGCCGGGAAATTACCGCCGAGGCAGCATCCGATTTAGCAGCTATCCGCTACACGGGAGGCGACGTCCAGTTCATGCAAGGGATGATCTCGCATCACGCCCAAGCGCTTGAGATGACCGCCCTGCTCGAGACTCGCACCGAGCGCGATGTGATGCGGCAACTGGCCGAGCGAATCGAGATCTCGCAAGAGGACGAGATTGCACTCATGCAGGACTGGCTGCGAGAGCGCGGGCAGACAGCCCCCGATGTCACCACCCATCATCAACCGGACTTCATGCGCATGCCTGGCATGTTGACCGACGAGGAGTTAGGCCAACTCGAAGCCGCCTCTGGGTTGACCTTCGACCGACTGTTCCTGGAGTTCATGATCACGCATCATGAAGGTGCGGTCA
>CAZWIL010000188.1:0-4405 GCA_964634175.1 uncultured Vicinamibacteraceae bacterium | reverse complement strand
CGTGAGACAACAAAGACAAAGGACATTACCGGTGGGTTGCCCAGAGTCGTCGAGTTGTTTGAGGCGAGGAAGCCAAGAGAAACCGCCGTGATTAGTGAGATTGACGGCATTGTTAAACATGGTGGAATTGTGAAGGGGATGCGTCAATTGATCATTGTTCCCGATGAGGCGGGAGCGGAACAACGCGAGTACTCACTTCCCCGCGGTGTGCACGTTAACGTACAAGAAGGTGACCGCGTAAGAGCGGGCGAGCCTCTCATGGATGGTCCTAGTAATCCGCACGATATCTTGAGTGTGCTAGGCGAGAAGGAACTTCATAGCTATTTGGTTAATGAAATTCAAGAGGTCTACAGGTTGCAGGGCGTCAATATCAACGATAAGCACATTGAAACTATAGTTCGACAGATGATGCGCTGGGTCAAGGTTGAAGACGTCGGCGACACTGAGTTCCTTGTTGACGAACAGGTTGATAAAGTTCGATTCACTGAGGAGAATGAACGAACCATTGCCGACGGTGGACGACCAGCGACTGGTCGCCCGCTTTTGCTTGGTATCACGAAAGCATCTCTGTCCACAGAGTCCTTTATTTCGGCCGCGTCATTCCAAGAAACGACACGGGTATTGACCGAAGCTTCTATTTCCGGGAAAGTCGACCACCTTCGTGGTTTAAAAGAAAACGTCACAATGGGACGGTTGATTCCGGCCGGGACTGGATTTGACTTCTATAAGCGGGTTGAGATTGAGAAAGACGATCCTCCGCCCTCGTCACAACTTTCGTTTGATGAACTCCAGGTAGAGCGTGAATTGGAAAACTATTACGACCCTGAAGACCGTACAGGTCGTCCTGACTTGGAAGTTCTTGAGCGACGTTAGTTTAAGGGGAACGTAATTAGTTGACTGCAACAGGTGGACACTATCTGATTTTAGTTTTGAGTAGTTGGTTTTGAGCTGGAAATTTGGGGTTAAGTGGTTTACTAGAATGTAGGTTATGTGGTACTGTCGAAAGGTTTTGTCGGAGTTGGGAAACCCTATCTAACTTCGACCCGTCCGAAAGAGTCGCTTTCGCGTCTCTTTTCAGCTGAGGTGGCTCGAGTAGTCGCTCGGGTCTCCGACACGACGCGCATACAGTAATAGGGTCAACTTGGTCATAGGCGCCAAGCTGTCGAGTTTCTCCACAGCTTTTAGGCCGTGACCGTTTTTCGTGACGGTGCACCGCATACGCGGAGCGTGTGGCGTGGCACCAGATGTAAGGAGCCGTGTTGCCGACGATCAGTCAACTGGTTCGGAAAGGCCGGAAGAGGACCTTAAGTAAGACTAAGAGTCCTGCTTTGCAAAGTTGTCCTCAGAAGCGAGGTGTTTGTGTTCGGGTTTTTACGCAAACGCCTAAAAAGCCAAACTCGGCACTTCGTAAGGTGGCGCGTGTTCGATTGACAAATGGAATTGAAGTCACCAGCTATATACCGGGTGAGGGTCATAATCTTCAGGAACACTCCCTTGTGTTGATCCGAGGTGGTCGTGTTAAGGACCTTCCTGGAGTTAGATATCACGTTGTTCGAGGGACACTCGATACAGTAGGCGTTTCTGAGCGTCGGCAAAGCCGGTCGAAATATGGTGCTAAGCGGCCGAAAGCCTAGTGTTTGGTTGAGAAATTAGTTCCTGATGAGAAGAGGGATACAGTATGCCGCGTCGACGTGAAGTTCCAAAGCGCGAAGTTCCAGCGGACCCGCTTTATAACAGCACTTTGGTGACTAAGTTTGTTCGAATGTTAATGAAGGGCGGCAAACGGAACACTGCCGAGCGGATGTTGTACGGGAGTCTGGACATAATTAAAAGCCGGACAGGTGATGACCCGCTGAAGATCTTTAAGAAGGCGGTCGACAACACTAAACCAAGTTTGGAGGTTAAGTCACGCCGAGTCGGAGGCTCGAATTATCAGGTCCCGATCGAGGTGTCGCCGAATCGACGGCTGTCACTGAGCATTCGTTGGATCACAACGTATGCCCGTAGTCGCGGTGATGGAAAGACGATGAAAGAGAAACTCGCGAACGAGTTAATCGATGCGTCGAATCTCAGAGGTGGTTCTGTCAAAAAGCGAGAGGACACCCATCGCATGGCTGAAGCCAATAAGGCTTTTGCGCACTATCGCTGGTAGGTGGATTGTGACGACTGCTGAGACACCTGTTCTTTCTCGTTCGGCAAAGCAAATTGCTCGAGTTGGTGGTCAAAGAGCTGACATTATGGCAAGGCAAGTTCCTTTAAGTCGCACTCGTAACATCGGCATCATGGCCCACATCGATGCTGGGAAGACGACTACAACTGAGCGCATTCTCTACTACACGGGTATTACGTACAAATTAGGTGAGGTTCATGACGGGACCGCCGTGATGGATTGGATGGAACAGGAACAGGAGCGAGGAATTACCATCACGTCAGCGGCGACAACATGCTTTTGGCGAGAGCATCGGATCAATATTATCGATACGCCTGGCCATGTTGACTTTACCGCTGAAGTTGAGCGTTCCTTGCGGGTATTGGATGGAGCAGTCGCGGTATTCGACGCTGTTGGTGGAGTTGAACCGCAATCGGAAACTGTCTGGCGCCAGGCGGATAAGTACTGTGTTCCGCGTATTTGCTTTGTTAATAAGATGGATCGTGTTGGGGCGGATTTCATGGGCACGCTTAATCAGATTCGCAAAAAGTTACAGGCTAATCCTGTCGCGGTTCAGTTTCCGATGGGAGCCGAGGACGAATTTGAAGGCGTGATTGATTTGGTTTCGATGAAGGCTATTCGGTACAAAGATGAAACATTGGGTGCTGAATCTATTATTGAAGCGATCCCAGAGACCTACGAATCTCGAGCTCGTGAGCTGCGGGAACAGTTGATCGAAAAAATAGCGGAATCCGATGATGTTTTGCTGGACAAATATGTCCATGGTGAAAACATTACCGAAGACGAGATTCGCACCGCGATTTATCGGAGAGTGCTTGAGTCCGTGACAGAGGAAGAGGCACCGTTTGTGCCGGTGCTTTGCGGTTCGGCTTTTAAGAATAAAGGGGTTCAGCCTTTGCTGGACGCAGTAGTTGACTATCTCCCATCTCCCGACGACGTGCCGCCGATCGTTGGTAACGACCCAAATGTCAGCGACGAGAAGCCGCTTGAAAGAAAGGCAGCTGACGACGCCCCGTTTGCTGCTCTCGCTTTCAAAATCATGACGGATCCTTATGTCGGCCAGTTGGCTTTTATCCGTGTTTATTCGGGAGTAATGAAGACTGGGTCGACGATTTATAACCCCATACGCAATCGAAGTGAGCGTGTAGGGCGATTGCTTAAGATGCATGCGAAGCCGCGTGAAGAGATTAAGCAGGTGTATGCCGGTGATATCGCTGCGGCAGTTGGGCTTAAGAGTGTGGCCACTGGTGACACAATTTGTGACCAACAGGCTCCGGTTGTTCTTGAGTCGATGGACTTTCCGAGTCCAGTGATTAGTTTGGCTATTGAGCCAAAGACTAAAGCCGACCAGGAGAAACTCGGTCAGGGCCTTACAAAATTGACCGTCGAAGACCCGACATTTCAGGTAAAGACTGACGATCAGACCGGACAGGTTGTGATATCTGGTATGGGTGAGTTGCATCTTGAGATTTTGGTTGACCGGCTCCAGCGTGAATTTGGTGTAGCGGCGGCGGTTGGTCGGCCGCAGGTTGCCTACAAAGAGACACTGACTCATCAGGCCGAAAGTGAAGGCAGGTATGTTAAACAGTCCGGCGGTCGCGGACAGTTCGGGCATGTGAAAATTCGTGTTGTGCCGGCTCAACCGGGTCACGGATTCGAGTTTGTCAATGACATACGCGGTGGGGCGATTCCTCGTGAGTACATTAAGTCTGTCGAGGATGGTATTCGCGATGCGATGACGACTGGGGTCTTGGCGGGTTATCCAATTGAGGACGTGATTGTTTCTCTATATGACGGGTCTTATCACGATGTTGATTCGTCAGAAATGGCGTTTAAGGTCGCGGGTTCTATGGCATTCCGAGAGGCTGCTCGGAAGGGTGGCGCGGAACTTCTGGAACCGGTCATGAAGGTTGAAGTGGTTGTACCGGAAGAGTATATGGGAGACATAATCTCTGATTTGAATTCACGCCGCGGGCGTGTCCGATCAATGGATGCTCGTGGAGGCACGCAAATTGTCAATGCACGCGTTCCGCTCGCTGAGATGTTTGGTTATGCCACTGACTTGCGATCCCGAACTCAGGGACGGGCAACCTATTCCATGCATTTTGATAGGTACGAGCAGGTGCCTCAAGCTGTAAGTGAAGAGGTTATTGGGCGTATCCAAGGGAAATGAAGGGTTGGCACAATGGCGAAAGAAAAATTTGATCGGTCGAAGCCGCACGTAAACATTGGAAC
>CAZWIL010000187.1:0-4429 GCA_964634175.1 uncultured Vicinamibacteraceae bacterium | reverse complement strand
ATTTACGCAAGTTATTTTGAGTTACCATCGTTCGAACTATCGATACATTTGTATGCTATGCAAACGCTCTGCAAGTCGAAGCCGCCGTCGGACCTCACAGGTTTTACGGAGTTTCTGGAGCATTCAGCAGATCAATCAATTCCTGCGAAAGATCCAAAGACGGATCAGCCCATACTAATCCCTGCTGGGCACTTAAAATAAAAGCAAGTCCTTTTTCTGTAGCGATCTGGTCAATAGCTGGAAGAAGACGCCTTTCGAAGTCCAGTTGCAGTTGCTGTTGCAATTCCTGCACTTCCGCCTCACCATCCTGGCTCATCCTTTGGATCTCAGCCTGCAAATCAGCGCTCGCACGTTCAACATCTCGCTGTAATCGCGCAATCTGACGTTGGAGTGTAGCGGCTGCATCTTGGCTAATTACATTTTGCCCCTGCTGCAGTTTCTGTTGCGCCTCCACCAAATCCTGATTGAGAGTGTCTATCTCAGCCTGTCCATCCGTGTAAAAAGCTTCAATCTCACCCTGTTTCTGTTGACTCAACTCATCAACCCTAGTATTTGCTTCCTGTCCCTCATTGGATTCAGAGGCAACACGCTGAACGTCAATAAAGGCATACTGCCTATCCTCCGCCTGTCCAGCTTCCGCCTCGACAGCCACGCCACCAACTAGTGCCACAAGTCCAACGATTGTGGCGGTTATCACAAATTTCATGAGCGCTAACCTCTTTGTTTGTCGTTTAAAATATCACTATTTTGCAGATCCTTGATACTTCGATACTTCGCTGTCTAGCCACTAAAACGTCGTTCCTATCGCAAAACGGAACACAGATTCCTCTTGAATCTCAAATCGATCGTTATAAATGCCTTCTCGCTGTGGGTTCCACGCATAAATCAATCGGAAAGGGACATTGAGCACCGGCATAAAGAACCGAAGTTCCGCTCCTGTTGAGGTTCTAAAACCATCCAGCGCAAAACTCCGACCAAAATCTTGAACTTGGCCCGCGTCGTAGAAAAACACAATCCTGACCGGTTGCGCAACCACGATCTGGAATTCACCATTAAACAGTAGGCTCTTATTGCCCCCCATAATCATTTTGCCCTGATAGCTATCTGGATCGACGCTAGGATCTATATCAGAGACCGTGGGTCCGACACGCCTGATGTCGAAGCCGCGCATGGAGAACTCTCCACCGAGCCAAAGCCGCTCAAAAATAGGAATCGTATCCGGTTCACCTGAAACGATATGCTGATATTGGGTGCGAATCCCGATGATCGTACGTGACGATTGCGGGAGATACCAAACCCCTTCCAGAATCGGCTTATAGAACGACGTGCTGCCACCAAGCCCGGCGAACTCCATTGTCGCGGTGTAACTGTTCCCAGAAAACGGAAAAATTGGGTGGTCCACAGTGTTATGACGAAGTGAGGGCGCAATCTTACTCACTACGCGACGTCCCTGTGTGCTCAACATTAAGCTATCCGCAAAGAACGGATTCATTGCCCAAAGGTTTGGATCCTTCATTAAGGCTGGATTCACATCGCCAACGGAAGTAGCTTCGTAGCTATACGTCAAGAACCCCCTGGTGAAAATTGCGAGGGGCCTCCCCAACGTCACACTACCCCCATACGAATCCTCGGCATACGCCCCAATCCATTCCACTTTGCGGGAGAATACGTTGGCTCCAGCAGATATATTTTTGCCAAACATGTACGGCTTGCTGTACCCGAGATTAATGTTCCGAAGTCGTGAGCCATTCTGGAACCCAACCGACAACGTCTCGCCTCGACCTAGAAAGTTGGTCGTAGAAAACGACAATTGTGCAAACAGACCATCAAACTGTGAGACGCCTGCACCAAAGGTCAATTGATTCAAGTTGGTTTCGACAAGCTGTACGTTTAGATCGACCTCGTTTTCCTCTCCGTCTACGTTCACGATTTCTACCGCTGATTCGTCCACTGGTTCAAAGTATCCCAACTGATTCAAGCGACGGATACTGTTCTGGAGCGCTGACGTGTTAAAGACGCCGTTCTCCAGCAACTGAACCTCCCGACGAATCACCTCATCGTGGGTGCTCTCATTACCAACAAATGTGATGCGATTAACGAACTGCTGCTCTCCCTCCTCCATCCGCATCGTCACATCGACAATCGGATCTCCGTCCAAATGGGTTGGTCGCTGAAGATGCGCGTACGGGTCCTCTGTTGGCGCCTGACCAGCTTCACTTTCTTCATCTAAGTCAGACGACACGGTCTCCACATCAGCTCCCACCGCGTATTCTGTCGATGTCCGTCGTTGCAAATCAGGAAATGCTGTGAACTCTGTATAGCCTCGACTCCCGTAAGCTTCCCGTGCCGCCTCGATCGCTTCGACGACCTCTCTCTGGCTGTAGTAATCGCCCTGCTCTACCTCTTCGAAAATTTGGTTAACGCCAAAATCAGTCAGAAGTTCGTTGCCATCAAAGCGCAGATCCCCTATGCGATACCGCTCACCTTCATTGACTGGAATTCGAAGGCGCATACCACGGGACTTTCCGTCTTCAGATAAGTCGAGATAATCCGTCTGAGGCGACCCCACCCTCGCATCAATGTAACCGCGCTCCAGATAGTGGGCTACGATACGATCAGCATCTTCTTCAAATAACGCTTCTTTATAAGTGCCACGCCCGGTCATCCAAGAAAGCCACCATCGCTCCTTGATCTGTTCCATCTGACTCTTTAACTCACCATCACTCAAATCTTCGTTTCCAACAAAGTCGATTTCCTCAATATGCACCTTTGCGCCTTCACTCATATTAAAAGTGAGTTGAACCACCTTGGGACCACCTGGAAGCTCAGCCAATTCGTGGCTCACTTCAGCAAAGGGATAACCTTCGGCCGAGAACATGGTTCGAAGGAGCGCCTCGATTTGTTGAATCATCCTCTGGTCAAGGAACGCGTCAAGGCGAATAGACAACCCGTTGTCCGTCATAGCCGTATCGATATCAGTTCGATCCAGCTCTTCAGATCCATCGAACGTATAGAGTTTGACGCGGGCACGCTCCTCAAAACGAAAAGTAATGTGTTTCCCAATTACACCGTTACTATACGGCTCATCAAAGACATCAATCGCCAGGTCGTCGAGAAAACCGGTATCCCAAAGCCGTCTAAAGTCCTCAACTAAGACCTGTTCAACCTCATTTGTATACGGCACCCATCGACCCTGACTTGGAGCACTGATGTGATTTGTGATCTCCATGTAGAACAGGTATGTTTCAAGATCAACGCTGGATGCCCCGCCCTGCGAATCAAAATTGAGCTCAACCGTTCGAACTAAGGGGCCTGAATCGTCAGGTGGCAAATTGGCCGCCTGCCCCAGCTCAGTCGTCTCTACCAGTGGCTCGTTAGCTGACGGCTCTTCAGCAAACACTGGAATCCCAAACGCTAGCGTCAGCGCAACCAAACTAAAACCAATAACGATTCTTATCCTCATACTTCCATCAATTCCCGCATTTAGTAGCATCACGACGTTTCAGTCTACGAAATCTTGGCCGTCTCAAGCCAATTTATGCCCCTCAACCGTCTCTCCGACCATCCGATAAGCGACTGTCCCATTTTCGAGATAGATCTCAATATCGCCACTCTCGAGATTGCCACGGATAAGCTCGTCTGACAAGGGATCCTCAACATAACGCTGGATGGCCCGGCGCAAGGGACGCGCTCCATATGAGCGATCCTGGCACGTCATTCCCACAATCCAATCGACAACTTCCGAGGCTATCGAAATCCGAATTCCTCGATTCGCCAAGTTTTCGTTAAGTTGCACAACCAGCATTCTTGTAATCTTACGAAGGTCCTCATCTGACAATGCCTCAAAAACGATAATCTCGTCGATTCGATTTATAAACTCGGGATTGAACGTTCGCTTCACTTCCCCCAACACCATCTCCGAAACAGTCCTTTGAACATCCTGAGTGTCTCCCGATTGAAAGCCCATACCAGCTCTTTTTTGAATATATCGAGCGCCAATGTTCGAGGTCATGATAACTATCGTGTTCTTAAAATCAATTCTGTTACCTAATCCATCGGTCAAATGACCGTCTTCAAACACCTGGAGAAGGATATTAAACAGATCAGGATGAGCTTTTTCGACCTCATCAAGTAATACAACAGAATATGGGTGACGTTTCACCTTTTCAGTTAATTGACCACCTTCTTCATGCCCGACATATCCCGGTGGCGAACCTATCAATTTCGAAACTGAATGCTTTTCCATGTATTCGGACATGTCAAAACGTATCAACGCCTTGTCACTTCCGAAGAGAAAATTCGTTAAAGCCCGCGCTAGTTCTGTCTTACCGACACCGGTCGGACCAAGAAACACAAAACTCCCAACGGGCCTGTCCGGTGATTTAATCCCTGAGCGAGAACGTCGAATCGCTCGCGCCAATGCTGAGAC
>CAZWIL010000186.1:0-4455 GCA_964634175.1 uncultured Vicinamibacteraceae bacterium | reverse complement strand
CTGGAACATAAACTCGAACCCCTTCACGACCGTTAGCTCCACTTGGCCGACGGGTACTTCGACAGTAAAGTTACCTGCCGTGTGAAAGATTCGATCCCCAGCGGCACTAACGCGCGCATAGGCATCGCTAGGGGCGTACATCTTTCCGTCGGCAGCTGTCAGGTGAATTCGTGTGCCAGTCGTTGATCCTGACTGTTTGTTTCTAGTGTGCACGGAGAGGACGCCCATTGGTCGACTCCATCGGCGGTCGGTAACATGAATTGTCCGTTGTTCCCCGCCATAGGTTTCGAGGAGTGCCAGTTGCGGCAGGCCATCTTTGTTCGTGATGTAGGCAATCCATTCACCATCTGGAGACCACCGCGGATGGAATGCGTCATGCTGAAAAAATGTGAGCTTATACGGTTCGCCACCAATCGTCGGTTGCACGTAGAGGTTGTTGAACTGGTCGGCAGCCCCGCGGGTTGATGAGTACACAAATCGCTGGCCGTCGATCGAAACATCGGGGCGTGCTCGGTACAATGTTTGTTCGGCCAAGGCCGTGCGCGCTTGGGTGATGCCATTTGCTTCCGCGGGGACCCGCAATACATTCCCTGAACCTAGAGGCACATCGCGATTCGACACGATTAGGAGTTCGTTGCCGTTCGGAAACCACGCTGGGGTGATGTGCATGTCCCAGGGCCCGAAGTAGAGGCGATTGCTTGGGGGACAGTCGATACAGGATCGATACTCGTGATTCTGCGTGACCGCAATTTCATCTCCCGTCCAGTGCCCATCCTCGATTGCACGAATGTAGATATTGAAATAGCCATTCGGTTTGGTTGCCACGTAGGCGACACGAGTCCCGTCCGGCGAGAACACCGGGTCGGTGTAGATAAGGGCGTCGTTGGTCAGAGGGTGACTCTCACCTGATTCAATATTGACAATCTCGAGCTGAATGGTCTGCCCGCCATCGTCGGCCGTGTAGATAATCCACTGGCCGTCAGGAGACCAATCCGGCGAAGCATGGTATTTGGAAGAATAGGTCACTTCTTCGGCATATCCGGTCTGTGGGTCAATTGTCCAGATTGATCCGTTCATCCCCACCGCGATCAACGACCCATCCGGGGACCAGTCCGGCGCCCATGGCGTCGAGCTCGGCGCCGGGGGGAAGTAGAAGTTGAACATGTAGTTCCCACCGTGGCCGGCTGAGGGGTATGACTGGGCCTTTAGTGGTGGTCCAGTCAGGATTGAGAAGACAAAGACCAGCAGTGTCATCCGTCCGGCGGCTGTGGCTATGGTTGTTGGCATTTTCCACTCCCCAGTGCGGTGTCGACGTCTGAGACGTGAACGACGCTTGAGTAGTGTTTCCTAATTAGAGATCCAGAGCAAGACAGTTCTTACGTTGTTTGACAGAGTCCTCCAAAGGTAATGTGGTCGAACTGTTTTAGACCGATTCTGTCTATTTGAATTACAGCTGCCAGTGCTATTCTTGGCCTTGTTTCTATTGAGCAAGCAGGTATGCATGGGCTGTTATTGCCACCCGTGCTCAGGCAGTAGTGGAAAGTTTCAAGAGACCATCGCAGCCTCCACGGTTTTGTCTCCCACTTGAGAAGTTTTGAGGGTATTGTGAGGCGTTCCCGGGGCGTTGCATACTGCGCGCTTGAATCCTGAGGAGAACACCGATGTTGTCGAATTTGATGCGATGTACTAATCCCGTCTGGTCGGCAGGGGCATGTAGAAAAGAGTTCTGTTTGAACTTGGCAGCAGTCGCGCTGATTTTCTGCACCGTATTTTGTACTTTTCCGGTGGTTGCTGAGGCGCAAGGAGTGCTGTCTGATGGAGTGTATACAAATGAACAAGCCGAGCAAGGTCAGGCGTTGTATATGGCTCAATGTGCCGTTTGTCATGGTCGGTCATTAGCGGGCGGGTTGGGACCGCCATTGTCAGGCGAGACGTTTGTCAACAGTTGGAGTAGGGTGCCGTTGTCTGACTTGGCGAGCAAGATTCGCAACACGATGCCTGAAGATGCGCCTGGAGAATTGACAGCGACGGAGACGGCGCGCCTTGTGTCGTACGTGCTTCAAACGAATGGTTTTCCGGAAGGCCCAGCTGAGCTCAGCGAGGACGTTGCGATCTTAAGTCAGATCAACTGGCCGGCCGGACTTAGTGAGCCGGAGCCGTCAGGTTTATTGACGGCATCATCAGCTCCTCCAGTTGGAAACTTGGCTGAGCTCATGCGTGGCATCTTGTTTCCTAGTTCGAACTTGCTATTTAACGCCCAGATCCAGGACCCGGGTCTTCCCCACGAGACGTTCGACGCGACGAATAATTTTTCATGGGTCGAGTGGGGCGCAGGCATTTATTCCGGTTGGCAGATTGTGGATTACGCAGCAATCGCGCTTGCCGAGGCGTCCCCGCTGTTTTTGACGCCTGGGCGCTTGTGCGAGAACGGGCAGCCGGTTCCTGTCGAGCAAGAAGACTGGATTCAGTACACCGCAGACATGATTGAGGCGGGAAAGGCTGCCTACCGTGCGGCGCAGACCAGAGACCAAGCGACGGTCAGCGAGGTTACTAATGTAATTGCCGACGCCTGTTATAACTGCCATGAAGCCTATCGCGATAAGCCAGGAGGCACCGTCGAGGATCCGTCAAATAAGGCGGCCCGGTGCATACCGTAATTATGCTGGAGGCTGTCCCCCTATGATTTGCACGATACACGTCACGTGGAACGAAAACGACTTACATAGGGCGGTAAGCGGTTTCAGAGAATAGGACGTCTCGGAAAGACACTTAGTTCGAAGCGACTTGGCGCTTCATGATTGCAACGATCTCATCACCACCAAAAGTCGTCGAAGAGACAGTTACACCGACAAATTCAAACCCTGCGGCACCTGCTTCACGTAGTTCCTTTTGCATCGTCGCAGTACGTTTGGTTGCCAAGAGACGATACTCATACCGAGGCAGAGCAACTCGATCTTTGTCTCGTTCAAGGATTACAACGGCTTCGTCGCCTCCAAAAGTTGTCTCAAAAACGGTCTGTCCTTTGTAGACATATCCGGAATCACCAGCTTCTTGCAGTTCCTTTTGCATAGTAGATGTCTTTGTTGTTGCCATAAGGCGGTAGTCGTAACGCGCGGTCTCCTCTGTATACAATCGCTTCATTACGACCACAACTTCACTACCACCAAAAGACGTTTCCCCTCCCATCAATCCAATAAAGACGTAACCTTGGGCAGCTGCTTCCTGCATTTCGTTCTGCATAGTAGATGTCCTATTGGTCGCCAAAAGTAGGTAGTCGTTCGTGTCAGTGACCTGTGCCAAAGAAAGGCTGGCCGCCCCTTGTAATAACAACGATATAGTAGCGATCAGAACGAAAGGTTTACTTGGGAAAAATGTCATAGCGTCCCTTCTCAACACGAATTGTGAACCGTTTATCAAGTGTTCTGACAGGGGTGTCGAAGGCACTAACATCTTCTATTTTGTAGCGACTATCTTGTTGAACGGCCCTCGCCCAAGCCGGACGCTCGACGATACTTATCCTAGACCAAATGTTAGGTGAACTGTGCGCTTACATGCGATAAACAGTTCTCCGTATGTAACGTTCTTGAAGGCGAGCGCTACAAAACGCTCAGTGTCTTACGGAGTTTGTTCGTCAAGGCGGGCCCCACGAAGCACGTTTTGTAATTCTTGGTACTTACGCTCAACCAATCTTGGTATTCAGAAAAGGATGATCTCCCGCCCGGTAGCAGGCTAGGCAGTCAGCGTGCTTTGTCGCTCCGCAGCATTTGAAAGCAGTGGCAGGTTGGGCATTCTGTAATGGCACTATTACTGTCAATGCTCGCACGTGGTTTTCATCATGTTTGGAGAAGCGAACCTCCCGAGGAAATTCACGGCCCCCTGACTGCGGCACGATAATAGAGCCGCTCACGGTGGTGGTCGCGCCAGTTGCCAGCGCCTGAGCAATAGCTTGAAGATACTGATCCCGTAGTGCAGGAGCAAAAAATTCCGGCTGCTGCCATTTATCAGACCCAACGTGCGCTTTGATTCGATCGGCTGGGACGATGTTTAGTTCAGGGCGAATCACGTTGACTGCGGTAATGACCCCAAACCGGTCGAAGATGATTTCTTGTGTCGGTACGTCATTTAACGGATCGATAAAGGCATGAACCTTACGATTTTCAGGTTTTTTCGCTTGATGAGTCGCCTCAAGTTGCTGGTAGGCCTCCCAGAGATCAAAGCCGAGTGTTTTCACCACCTTAACTACATCGGCAAGCGGAGGCTCAGACACACCGTCTTCGAGCTTCGTAATCATGGTGGCTGAAGTGCCGGACTGATCAGCGAGTTCATAGATAGTCAGATTGCGCCGCTTACGAAAGTGTCTAACGACGTCTCCGAGACCAAACTGCACGTGGGGCGCTTCGTTGTTATTCAAGGCTTAGTACCGTTTGTGTTCGATGAAGATGCCAGTCCTTGAAA
>CAZWIL010000185.1:0-4477 GCA_964634175.1 uncultured Vicinamibacteraceae bacterium | reverse complement strand
ACTACGAACCGGATCAGCGAGTCGAGCAAGACGAGGCGTACGCCGACGCGATGCGACTTGTCGCGGAACGTTATCCTGACGACCTTGATGCGATCACCCTCTATGCAGATGCACTCTTTTTACTCGAACCCAGGCGAGGCACGAGAGATCTTAACGATCCTAGAGTGCAACGACTCCACTCCGTTTTAGAAAGTGTGTTGGCTAAGGACATCAAGCACCCCGGCGCCTGCCACCTCTACATTCATGCCACTGAGTCAACCACTGCTCCAGAGAAAGCCGCTGAGTGCGCTGAATACCTTGGGTTTGCGATTCCTGGTGCCAGTCATATCAACCACATGCCTTCGCACACGTGGAATGAGATTGGACGGTGGGCGGATGGCGTGCGGTCTAATTTGATGGCGTGGCACTCCGATCAGAGAGCCGAGATCGGCAAGGGCTTCGCAATCTATCCATCACACAATCTTCATATGCTCTTATTCGCTGCCTCAATGGACGGTCAAGGTGCGATTGCGATTCAAGCTGGAAAAGATTACGCCAAAGTCACGCGCGATGGCCTCTATCATGCGCTTACTTTGCTTCGATTCGGGCGATTCGACGAAATCCTTCAGCTTACAGATGGACGTTCGGAACGCAACGAAGTCTCAGCCGGCTTGTGGGATTTTGCGCAAGGTTACGCGTATCTTCGGACAGGCGAGCGAGACTTTGCCGAAGTCTATCTCCAGCGAGTACTGGATGGTGCGGAGACCTCTGAAGATGAACTTCGACGACACCCTGCATCACATTTATTGGGAATCGTCGGCGCCATTCTTTTGGGTGAACTACATAGGGATCTAGGTGACACCGATTCGGCAATAGTTTCGTTTGAAGAGGCCGTCACACTCGAAGACGAGTTGGTCTACGACGAACCTGAGCCCCTACCCTTTGCGGCGAGGCACTGGCTGGGAGCTCTCCTAATTGAAACTGAAAGATACGGAGAAGCTGAGCAGGTCTACCGTGACGAACTGGCGGACCATCCGAACAATGGATGGTCGCTATTTGGACTCAAAGCTGCGCTTGAAGCTCAAGGAAAATCATCACTAGAAGTCGACAAAGAATTAGAAGCCAGTTGGGAACGCTCAGACATCTGGCTTCAAGCGTCTCGCTTCTAACATGGTTCTATGGCCGCTATGTCCCTCCTTAGATATCTTGGTTTAGAGTCAAGTACGAGTAAAACGGTCACAACTCCAACCGCAACTGAGGCTGACACGATGAGCCGCATAGCTGCCAAGTTGGATACGTTGCCGAAAAATCGAGCGAATCACGTGGCCGCTTTTGCTTATATCCTCGGGCGGGTCGCACACGCCGATTCGGTATTCAGCGAGGCGGAAACCTCCAAGATGCAAGAAATTGTCCAGGATCTTGGACACCTTCCAGAAGCTCAAGCTGTGCTAGTCGTTGAGATCGCAAAAAATCAGGTGCAGTTGTTCGGCGGAACCGAGAACTTTCTGATTACAAGACGATTTAAAGATATGACATCTCAAGAGCAGCGAACGGAGCTACTTGACTGCATCTTTGCCGTGTCAGCGGCAGACGAATCAATTAGTGTGCTTGAGGAAGGTCAGGCAGGACAAATTGCCAAAGAACTTGGACTCAGCCACGACGATTTTGTCAAAGCTCGACTGACCTACCGCGAGCATCTCGAAACTGTGAAACAACTGCGCAGCGGCCAATAACTTATCCGACGCCACCATTACATCTGTTTTGAAGTTGGAGCACTGGTTGACGGATCAGCGTCCATCATTAACGCCAGCCATCGAAAGTCTTCAGTGTTTTCAAGGGCGATCCTTAACACCATTGTCAGTGGAACCGAAAGAAGCATACCAACCGGCCCCCACACCCATCCCCAGAAAACGACTGACAGAAAGACCACTAGAGTGGACAACCCCAGTCGACGTCCCATCAACATAGGCTCAATGAAATTTCCCAACAGGATGTTAACTACAAGATATCCAACCGCAATAACAGCTGCTCGTCCAGGACCCAGTTGAATCAAAGCTAAAAAGACGGCAGGTACTGCGGCAATAATCGAACCAAGGCTCGGAATAAAGTTAAGGAGAAACGCAACCAACCCCCACAGTATCGCAAAATCCAATCCCATTGCCGCGACCCAACATCCCACGACTGTGCCTGTGACAGCACTTATCACTGTCTTAATAACGAGGTAATTCTGTACCTGGCGAGTCATTCTTTCGAGTGGTCCAAACTGAGTGTCCGTTCCGAAGACAACTCGCAGCTTCGAATTAAATCCAGCAACCTCCATGAGGATAAAAATGACTGCTAGTAAGACAAGAAAAGTGTTGGATGCGAACGACGCCAAGGCACTCAAAGCCCCACCTAAAACGTCAAATAGGCCAATCGGCAACAGGTCCAAGGACTGCCATTCTTCGGTCGGTATTCCCCAACCGTTAAGAAGACCAAAAGATGCATCGATCAAAACTTCAAGTCGTTGCTGATATTGAGGTGCAACTTCCGCAAACTGATTAACGGACCGCCCGAGTACAAGCGCCAGTAATGCGATCACTCCAACCGCCGCAAGGACAGTGCTAAACATCGCCACTAGCCTGGGAACGTGCTTGCTCTGCAGCCATCGCATAAAAGGGACACTCACCACTGCCAGAAATACAGCCAGTAGGAAAGGTACCGCCAACTGCTGAGCAGCTCGAAGGCCCGCCACGATGATCACAAAACTTGCGGCACCAACCAAAACTCTAGTGCCGGCGTCAGAATTTCGACGGTCTTCCGTGTTCATTGATTTACTCAAAACCGTATTCGCCAAATATGAGGCCCAACACTATCAGACTCGTTCTGGTCAAAACGAAGGGACGATCTAATGTGTCACCTAATTATTACGAACAAAATGTGAAGAACTTGACAACCATGACTTCACCAACATTCACAGAAGCTTACCTTTCGTCGCCGTTCAAAATTACTATGCCACTATACACATGTAACTAGGGTTAAGCTTCAGACGAACGCTACTGTAGCGGAGGCTTATTGGTTTCCGGGTACGCCTGCGCGAGGACCCAGATTTGAGACCGGGAAGCGTGGATATGCTAGTGTCTCTACTCGCGTCTTGAGCTTCAATGCGAAAGTGGCGGAATTGGCAGACGCGCCGGATTTAGGATCCGGTGACCGAAAGGTCATGGGGGTTCGAGTCCCCCCTTTCGCACCAGTGGAAGTTTTTGATGAGCTGTCTGTTCGTCGCTTGCTCTTAGCAGGTTGATCAAATATAGACGGCTTCTAAAGTCGGATCGAATGGAACAATAATTGATTACTCTAATAAAGCGACTGTTGTGTGAGTTCGCGACCGATACAACAAGATGAAAGTGAACCTTAAAGATCTTAGTGAAACTCGTAAGAGCCTTGCGGTCGAGGTTCCATCTGAGCAGGTCGATAACGAGATAGCGCGATTATCACAAGACTACCGACGCACGCTGAAAATTCCTGGCTTTCGGCCAGGGAAAGCACCTGTCAGACTTGTTCGAGCGCGTCTACACGATCAGATTCTTCACGAGGTAGCACAGGCACTCATCCCAAGAGCTGTGGATGAAGCTCTTCGTGACCACGATTTGCAACCTATTGCCAGCCCGACAATTAGCGACGTGAAAACCGAAGAAGGGCAACCATTAACCTTTACGGCACTTTTTGAGGTATTGCCGCCAGTGGAGCCAGGGGAATATAAGGGATTGACCTTGCGACGTCCGCCTATTCAGGTTACAGACGAGTCAGTGACCGAAGCAGTTCAGCGATTACGTGAACATTCCGCACACCTCGAATCAGTCGAAGAAAGAAACATCAAGAACGGCGATACTGTCACAATCGACCTAGAACGTCATGTGATTAAAACCTCGGCACAAGACTCGTCAAAACATAATGGTCCAGAATCGCATAATGACATTGAGATCGAGATAGGCGGTTCCTCGAACCCACCTGGTTTCGACGAAGAAATCATAGGAATGGCTTTAGAAGAAACCAGAACATTCGTTCTGAGCTACCCCGACGATCATGAGTCCAAGGGGCTCGCTGGAACCCAAGTCAAATACAAGATAAAGCTCAAATTGATCCGGAAGAAGACATTGCCAGAGCTAAACGATGACTTCGCGCGCGACTTGGGTGAATTCGACTCACTGGAGTCCCTGACCACTCAAGTGAAGGCGGACTTGGAAAGCCAAGCTGAGTTAGATGCGGATGGACAGGTGCGAAGTGAACTTTTGCGTAAATTGGCCAACTCGATCTCGGGAGAGGTACCAGAAGCCCTTATTGATCAAGAAATTGACAGACGGGTTCAACGATTTGTCGAGCACCTGATCTCACAACGTGTTGACCCTAGGCAGGCGAATATAGATTGGGATACATTCAGAAAGGAACAACGTGAACCAGCGACGGCGACAGTTCGGAGCATGCTTGTGATTGACGAGATCGCCCGCAAAGAGTCACT
>CAZWIL010000184.1:0-4574 GCA_964634175.1 uncultured Vicinamibacteraceae bacterium | reverse complement strand
CTTCCAGCATGTCTTGCCATTCGATCTAGTTCAGCGCGAATTATATCGAGGTCAAGAAGATCTTCTGGATACGTTCGCTCAGAACTGGACGACTTCACTTTTCTAAACGGTGTGACGGGGCGGTCGTCCTCCCCATAGCATAGGCGCTTTAAGACGGCTGCTTGTTTGCCGAGAAGTTGCTTCAGCACTGCGTCATCGGTGACTCGAAGGTCAACTAGTTTTTGAATGCCAATTCCCTGCAATCTTCTGGCAGTAACTGGACCGACACCCCAGAGCGCAGTGACGGGTAATTTATTGAGAAACGCTTCAATTTTTTGGTGAGGCACAACTGTCAAGCCATCGGGTTTTCTCCACCCAGAGGCGATTTTTGCTAAGAACTTGTTTGGCGCCACACCAGCTGAAGCCGTCAATCCTGTTTGGGCGACGATCTGCTGTTTCAGTCGTCGTGCTATGGGAGTGGCGAACTGTTCTCCCCAGTTATTTTTCGTCACATCTAGATACGCTTCGTCTAATGAGAGCGGTTCGACAAGGGGGGTAACGGCTCGAAACAAGCTAAATACTTGTTGGGAGACGGACCGGTATTTCTTGAAGCTTGGTCGAACGATGGTGAGGTCAGGGCATAGTCGCAACGCTTTACTCATTGACATTGCCGAACGCACACCAAAAGCACGAGCTTCGTAGCTAGCAGCTGCAACGACGCCACGACCTTCCGGTCGGCCACCCACCGCGACTGGTTGACCACGCAGTTCTGGTGCGTCACGTTGTTCAACCGAGGCGTAGAACGCATCCATGTCGATGTGGAGGATCCGCCTAGACTGTGAAACCACCACTGAAGTGTACTAAACTGAAGAAGTTCCAATGACTGACTCAGACAAGAAGAGACATCTGACCGCGGGTGCTTGGCTTGAGGCTCGCCAGCTTTTATGGCGTTACCGATATCGTCTTCTTCTGGGGTTAATCATGATGCTGATCAGTCGCGGCGCAGGGTTAGCGCTGCCAGCGATGTCAAGATTCGTGATTGATGAGGTTATCCCAAATGGTCGCGGTGACCAACTACTGCTACTTGCTGGTGTTGGGTTGATCGCGACTATAGTGCAAGCAATTACGGGGTTCGCCCTGTCGCAGGTTTTGGGTGTTGCCGCCCAAAGGGCGATCACAGAGATGCGGAAGAGTGTTATGGCCCACGTGTCGAGGTTGCCGATTCGATACTTCGACTCAACACAAACAGGAATTCTTATTTCTCGCGTCATGACCGATGCAGAGGGGATTCGCAATCTTGTCGGTACGGGTGTGGCACAGCTGCTCGGCGGCGTAGTGACAGCTTCGGTGTCGTTAGCGGTGCTTTTTTACCTCAATTGGCAACTGACTACCGTGACCTTGACGATCCTTGTTGTGTTTGGCGCATGTATGTCGATTGCGTTCTCGAAGTTGCGGCCGATTTTTCGTGAGCGAGGCAAGATTAATGCCGATGTGACAGGTCGACTAGGTGAAACATTAAGTGGGATCCGTATTGTCAAGGCCTATGCAGTCGAGAAGCGAGAGCAGTTGGTTTTTGCGAAAGGGGCGCATCGACTGTTTAGGAACGTGGCTTCGTCGGTAACTGGAGTGTCGGCGGTTGCTTCAGTAGCGACTCTGGTAATGGGTTCGATCGGAGCTTTGATGATTCTGTTGGGTGGTCAGGCACTCATTGATGGCAGCTGGACCACTGGTGCATTGGTCCAATATATCCTCTTCACAGGACTTGTGATCGCACCTGTCGTTCAAATGTCATCGATTGGCACGCAGATAACGGAAGCCTTTGCTGGTCTTGATCGCATTCGAGAAATCCGATCAATGGTGACGGAATCCGAGGAAGATAAGAGCCGGCAGCCTCTGACAAATGTCAGCGGAGAAATTCGTCTTGACCATGTGTCTTTTGAATACGAACTTGGAGTGCCAGTCCTGCGAGACGTTTCCTTGTTGGCGCCGGCGGGTACGACTACAGCTCTTGTGGGGTCAAGTGGTTCCGGAAAGAGCACGCTCATAAGTCTTGTGATGGCCTTCAATCGACCCCAATCCGGTGTCGTAACGTTGGATGGACTTGACCTGCAGTCGATCCGCCTGAGCGATTACCGGTCATTATTGGGCGTAGTCCTCCAAGACAATTTTCTCTTTGACGGGACCATTGGATCGAACTTAAGTTTTTCAAAACCGCATGCTACGGTCGAGGAAATCAGAAAGGTAAGCCGGCTTGCTCATTGCGACGAATTCATCGAGTCGTTTCCAGACGGTTATGAAACCATTGTTGGGGAACGTGGGGTGAAACTGTCAGGTGGACAACGTCAGCGTGTTGCTATTGCGCGGGCGATACTTGCTTCTCCTCGGATTCTGGTACTTGATGAAGCAACGTCTAGTTTGGACAGTGAGAGTGAATCGTTGGTTCAAGACGGGCTTCGTGCACTTCGCCGCGGCCGCACGACGTTCGTGATCGCTCACCGGCTGTCTACCATTCAAAGTGCCGACCAGATTCTAGTTCTTGAGGACGGGAAAATCGTAGAGCGGGGGACCCACAAAGATTTGCTGGGACTGGGAGGTCGGTATAAGCAACTTTACGATAAGCAATACCGGTTTGAGCAGGATCAGTTTGTTAATCCTGGCGAAGACTTTACCCCGGATCTTCCCACTGTAAGGAGTTCGGTTTGATCCGATCACGTTTGAATCGATTTGAGAAGATATGTGGCGGCAATGTTTCGATGGGAGTGTTTTCGTATCCTCGAAGTTGGTGGGGCAGACACGTTGGTAGACGGAAGTTACAATGGGCAATCGATTATGGAGATTCCGGCATGAAGTCCCAAGTGCTCGTCGTAGTCTTCGTATCCTTGGCGGTGTCGTGTCTTTTGTTCGGCGTCGACATGAGTGGAGCACAAGGATCAGGAACGGTTACAGGGGTCGTCAAGATTCAAAATATTCCAGATGCTGTTTCTATTACGGTTGATACCGACCAAGCTGTGTGTGGTCTTGAGGTCGAGGACCAAACGACGGTGGTCGACTCATCTGGCGGTGTCGCCAATGCTGTGATCGTTGTCACCGGTGCCGCTTGGACGGTAGACCCGCCGAAGCCTGCGATTAACAACCGAGCCTGTTATTTCGAGCCGCGTGTCCAGGTTGCAAAGACTCGTAGTGTGGCAACCGTGACGAGCGAGGATGAGACACTTCACACGACTCATGCCTACGACGACCGTGCTCGGACTATGTTCAACATAGCACTGCCGATACCCGGCCTATCGATAGAGCGCCCGTTACGTCGCCCTGGTGTTGTCCGTGTGGAGTGTGACTCTCACGCCTGGATGAGGGGATGGGTCTACGTAACTGACGATATTGCAGTGGTTAGTCAGTCAGATGGACGCTTCGAAATTAGTGATATTCAACCAGGCACTTACGAGTTGACGATCTGGCATGAGCGATTCAGTGGCGCTTCCCAGACCATTACGGTTGAAGGCGGTGCGACGACGGAAGTGGATTTTTTACTGCAGTGAAACCGCTGCTAATTGTTAGGCGATGAAGTTATCCGGCTTGGTCCGGTCGCCAACGTAAACCTACATTGATAATCCGCTGAAGCAATTCATCGTATCGGAGTCCAGCTCGTTCAGCCGATTCAGCGAAGTCTTCGCCGAACGCTAGTTGTGGGTTTGCATTCGCTTCAAGGACAAAGAACCTACCAGCGGCATCCATGCGAAGATCCATTCGCGCATAACCACTCATATTAAGGGTCCGATAGACTCGCTTCGCGACTCGTTTTATTGCTTCAGAGGTTATCTCAGGAAGAGTCGCTTCGCTGGTGTTGATTCCGTGCTTTCGCTGATACTTCACGCTCCATTTAACCCGGTCCGTAGCGATACGGTGGACGCCATCTGGCATCTGACCGAATTCCATTTCCCATACTGGAAACACTTGAAGGCGTTCGTTTCCAATTACGCCTACATAGAGTTCGCGACCATCAATATAGCGCTCGACGATGGCGTCGGTTCCGATGGACTCGTGGACGAACTTGACTCGGTCGCGTAGTTTGGCTTCTTCTTCGACAACTGAAGCTTGGGCGATACCAATCGAGGCTTCCTGTGTTAGTGATTTGACGATCACCGGAAACTTTAAATGGCGGGGAGGTCTGATTGCGAGCCCACGTCGAAATACGCTGAATTCAGGGACTGGTATGCGATGGTACGCCATCAGTTGTTTCGAAAGTGCTTTGTCTCGGGAGAGCACCATCCCGCGCGGGTTGCATCCGGTGTACGGCAGGCGAAGGAGCTCAAGATAACTAACAACATTCATGTCGAAAGCGCCAACTTCGTGAAATGCCTCCATCAGATTGAAGGCTATGTGCGGTCGAAATTCATCAACCGCTTGTCTGATTGCTCCAAGGTCATCTTTAACGCCGAGCGTTCGAACGTCGTGTCCCATGTCGGTCAGAGTGCTTGTGACATCGAATTCGGTTTTCCATTCGACGGTGGCCAGATCAACACTCGACACATCGGTCGGCGGTACCATGTAGTCGTGCATGAGGGCTAGAATACGAATCTTTTTCACAACGCTACTCG
>CAZWIL010000183.1:0-4576 GCA_964634175.1 uncultured Vicinamibacteraceae bacterium | reverse complement strand
ATACTCTCGTTCATCAGTGTCCCGCCGAGATCATTTGCTCCCGCATTCAGGCAGGCTGCTATTCCACGTGGACCCATTTTGACCCACGATGCTTGAATGTTCGGAATAACTGGATGCAATGCCAATCGGGCCACAGCATGCATTAACAGCGATTCTCGGAATGTCGGTCCTTTACGCGCACGGCCCTTTAAATAGAGTGGCGCTTCCATATGGACAAACGGGAGAGGAACAAATTCCGTAAAACCACCAGTCTCGAGTTGAAGGTCCCGAATCCGGCTTAGGTGTCTGGCCCAGTGTATGGGGCGGTCGAGATGACCATACATGATGGTCGCCGTGGTCTTGAATCCGACATCATGTGCGGCTTCCATGACTTGTAGCCATTGAGCCGTGGTGATCTTGTCCGGACATAACTCTGCTCGCACCTCGTCATCTAACACTTCCGCGGCGGTTCCGGGTAATGTGCCCAAGCCTGCCTGTTTTAATTGCAGCAGGAATTCTCGAGGTTCTAGATTTAACGTTTCAGCCCCTTGCCACACTTCTAACGGCGAGAAGGCGTGTACGTGCAAGTGTGGGACCGCTTCCTTAACGGTTCGGCAGATCTGAAGATAGGTTTCGCCCGTGTACTCGGGATGGATACCGCCCTGCATACAGACTTCTGTGCCGCCACGGTCCCATGCCTCACGACTTCGACGGCTAATTTCACTTAGGTCTAGGTCGTAGGGCGCCCCACGAAGATTTTCACTGAGTTTGCCTTTCGAAAAGGCGCAAAATTGACATCGAAAATAACAGACGTTGGTGTAATTGATATTCCGGTTGACGACGTATGTGACCTCATCACCATTGACGTGTTGACGTAGTTCGTTTGCTGCCTGAAGAACAAAAGTCAGATCGTTGCCGCGGACGATGAAGAGTTCTTCGATTTCCGATACGGACAAGCTTTGACCGTTCGACGCCTTTGCACAGAGGTTCAATATTCGAGTTGCAGGTTGAGCAGGTGTAGGTCTATTGATGGCTTGCAGCAAATGTTTCGGTAAATGAAGGTCGCTATCACCAGGAGACCAAGTATCCGCCCTGGCCAATCCTTCCGCGTCGGACACTCGAATCAAGGGGGTTCTCAGCGCCTCGTTGACCCACGTGTCTGCTTCTTGCACATACTGTGGATATGCCGTCAGTCGTTCAACGAGCACCTTCCCCGCAGCTTCTGTTTCTGTTGCGAGGCGATCAAGATGAGGCCACGGCGCTTCTGGATTGACATGGTCGGGTGTGATCGGCGAGACGCCACCCCAGTCATTAATGCCGGCGTGTATCAAAGTTCCAAATGTTTCTGGAGTTAGATTGGGAGGCGCCTGAATCGCCATATCAGGACCAAAGATGACCCGGGCACTAGCGATTGTCCACAGGAGGTCGTCAAGCGAGGGCTCCGCACAGTCAGCCATCGCTGTCCCGGGCTTGGCTCGGAAATTTTGAACGATGATTTCTTGGATATGTCCATAGGCGTCGTTGAGATCGCGCAAGGCCAGCAGGGAGTCAATGCGCTCCCTACGTGTTTCGCCGATGCCAATAAGGATGCCGGAGGTGAATGGAATCTTAAGTTCGCCGGCACATCTAATGGTGTTGAGTCTCGCCTCCGGGTGTTTGTCAGGAGAACCGAAGTGCACTTGTCCTCGTTCAAGTAGACGCGGTGACACGTTTTCGAGCATCAGGCCCTGAGAAGGGCAGTGTGCTTTCAGTGCTAGGAGTTCATCTCGGGTCAACACGCCAGGATTGGCATGGGGGAGGAGGCCCGTAGCGTCCAACACCGCTTTCGTAGCAGCAACGAGATAGTCGATAGTCGTTGCATAGCCCAGCTGATTTAATTCTTCTCTCGCCTGTGGGTATCTCAGTTCCGGCTTGTCGCCGAGAGTGAAGAGGGCCTCGTTGCAGCCGGCGGTGGCTCCCTGACGAGCGACGTCGATCATTTCGTCGATTGTTAGATACGCTCGTTCGTTCGGCTTGGGAGGCTGTGCGAATGTACAGTAGTGACACACATCACGGCATAACTGTGTGAGGGGAATGAAGACCTTCCGCGAATAAGTGACGACATTTCCGAAACCTGCATCTCTGAGAATGGTTGCCCGTTCCATGAGCGCCGACAGGTTCGGTGTATCCAGAAGGCCTAGCGCTTCGTCTTTGGTCGGCCGCGAATAGGTTTCGTGCTCCATGACGTAGGATAATTGTATAGATTGATGCGCATTGCGATCACAGGAGCGAACAGCAGCGTTGGCAAAGCCCTGCTCTCACACGTTCTGACTCAGCAAATCGACGATCTAGAAGTTCGTGCTGGTGTCCGAACCCAACAAGCGGTTACCACGTTACCCGCCGGTCGCGCGGTGACGCCATACGTGATCAATTACAGTGACCGCGACAGTTTGCAGTCCTTCCTGGAAGGTGTCAACTGTGTGGTTCATCTTGCCGGGATTTTAATAGAGAGTAAGTGGTCAAGTTATGAGACGGCGAATGTTCAGGTGGCCAGGGCGGTGGTGGAGGCGTGCGAGTCGACCGCGGTCGGCCATATTGTATTAGTGAGTGCCGTTGGCGCTGACGGTGAGTCCTCTAATAGCTATTATCGTTCAAAGGGGGTCGCCGAAGAGATCGCGGTACAGTCGAGTGTCTTTGCGACCATTATTCGGACACCCATCCTGTTAGGCCCAGGTACGGCCGGGGCGAAGTCCCTCGTTGGTATGGCGTCACGAAAGTCAATCAGGGTGCTTGGTGGCGGACAGCATACTCTTCGCCCGCTGGATGTAGATGACCTCAATAAGGCCGTGATGAACTGCTGTTTGGTGCGTCCAGACCGCGAAGCGATTCATGAACTTGTCGGACCGGAGCCCGTGACGCAGCGCGATTTGCTGGCAGCGGTTGGGCAGAGAATGGGGCATGTTGTGGCGGTGGGGACAGTGCCGGTGTGGGTGGCGAGATTGGGAGCCACGGTGATAGGGATGTTCAGGCGTGGAGGTATGACACCAACAGTCATCGATGTGATCACGGCGAATGAAACGGTAGGTCGGAACGCCGCCGTGGACCTTGGAGTGACACTTACTCCGCTCGGTGCGACGTTGGAGAAGCTTCAGTCCTCGGAAATTGGTGGCCAGTGACACAAAGTAAGACTGAATCGGTCGAACCGAAGCACTCCGGCAAGGTGGGACGAGTTCTCTTCTTGGCTGTGACCGCTGGCTGTTTTGCCTATTTGTATTTCCGTTTGAATGCTGCGGCGATGCGTGAAGGTTTGTCACTGATCGAATACATGGTTCGTGTATTCGCAAATGTACGCTGGGTCCCGTGGTTGTTATTGATGATGGGGTATTCCAGTTTCTACTTCTTGATCGATACGCTCGTGGTTACTCGAGCCTTAAATTGGTTCGTTAAGTCAATTCGCTACCGTGACATTTTGCCGATTCGCGCGAGCGCGTACATCATCTCCATCTTTAACGAGCAGATCGGCAAGGGCGCGATGGCGTATTACCTCAACAAACGGGACCAGGTTCCGGGTTGGGAAGTCGCGTCGGTCATGCTGTTTGTGATGTTCTGCGAAGTCTTTTACTTACTGATCTGGGCGACCGTGGGGTTTCTATTTAGTAGCGAGTCGCTGCCTGAGGCATTTATGCTCATTCCCTTTTTTGCACTGGGCGGCGGTGTGGTCTTTGTTGTCTGGATACTTTATTTCCGCGGCGTGATTCTTCCACACAACCAATTTCGAAGCCGGGAAATCGCCCATGCCTTCAAGTTGGCGACGGTCAAGCATTATGGATTGTTTTTTTTGCTCCGGTCCCCGGCGCTGTTGGCTGCGGTGTTTGTGTATACGCTGTCGCTGAGATTTTTTGGTGTCGAGGCATCTTTTCTAACGTTACTCGGCTATCTACCCGTGATCTTTTTCTCTGCAGCTGTTCCAACGCCAATGCGTGCCGCAGCGATTACGTTCTGGGTGATCTTGTTTCCTGAGAACGAAGGTCAGATGGCCGCCTTCGGTTTTGTACAGCACAATTTTTTTATTTTCTTTAATGCGCTGATCGGTGTGGTGTTTTGGTCCAGGACCCAGCGTGAACTATTCGGGAAATAGTGGCAAACGCGCTCACTGCAGTTCGGTTGCTGTTGGCCGCGCCAGTGGCTGGTGCCTTTGCCAGGCCGGAGCTTGTAAACCCGACTTTTCTGCTGGTCCTGCTCTGCGTTGCGATTGGGACCGACTATTACGATGGTCGCGTTGCCAGGAGAATGGGAGTGGCCTCACCGGCGGGTCAGTTGTTTGACCACAGTACGGATTGTGTTTTTGTCTCCGCTGGGTTGACTGGTTTGGCGATCGTTGGACCGATACCTGCCGTTCTGCCCGCGTTGGTCATTGTTGCTTTCGTTCAATATGTAATGGATTCCTATTGGTGGCACCAGGACAAACAATTACGAATGAGTGTTATCGGACGCTGGAATGGGATTCTGTATTTTGCACCGTTGGTGATCATTGCGGCGTCACGCCTAGGTGTGTTTGGCGCTACCGAGCGATTCCTTGTCGTGACTGCGGAAATAGTTGGTTATGTGTTGGTGGTGT
>CAZWIL010000182.1:0-4589 GCA_964634175.1 uncultured Vicinamibacteraceae bacterium | reverse complement strand
AAGCGTCATAGGTTGACCAGGTCGCGCTGTCAGATCCGTTCGGGTCTCCGGTTTTTGCGAAGTTGGTCCACGCGGTCGCCATTCGATCGGCCAATTGGTGGTCGATGTCATCAAACTCTCGGTCGATATTTGGTGGCCAGGGCGTAAGCCCAAGGTTATCGAAGGCGTAAACTGTTTCGGCACCGTGGAATGCGCCGAGTTGACTTTGTGGCCCCGGGGTCAGTCGGTTAAAGAAATAGAGGTAAGCGTCTGATGAAACGGTTGTCATCATCCGGGCCCACATTCGCATTTCCCAGTTAAACCTCACGTCCGACGCGCTGTCGATACTGGCCTTACGGGCCGAATCGTCATCGGTGGCAGGGTAGACTTCAAAATGTTGGTCGGCGAGGACTCCGAAGGTATCTTGAATCTCCGTTTGATGACTCGCTAGGTCCACCGGGCGGCTGCCTGCTCCGAGTGACGACATTTCGTCTGCATTTGCTCCAACCATCACAGGGATGTCGTGTTGGTTCCCTGCCACGAACGTGTCGTAAATACTTTGCTCGAGTACCCACCCATCAACGTTTTCTGAAGGGCGGAAGCGTTGGTCGCTGCTGGCCATGAAATCTAGAATTTCGTCGGCTGTGGCGCGCCGCATAAATTCCAGTTCGACTGGAACATCCTCGCCGAGTTCCATGGTGAGCCGTTGATTGTTGGCGAGCATGTCCTCGATAAATGAAGCCCCGATAGTTTCTGTTGACGGTCCCATGACGGAGGCGTCGTGCAGGCGCGGAGTGCCCTCAAACCGACCACCACTTTGCCCGATCGCTCCGTGGAAAAGATCGCGTGCCAGCGGCGACGCTTGCAGGGTGTTAACGCTCCAGGAACCAGCGGACTCTCCAAAAATTGTTACTCGGTCTGGTGTCCCGCCAAAGGCGGCTATGTTGTCCCGTACCCATTCCAGCGCTGCTATTTGGTCGAGAGTGCCGTAGTTTCCTGACGAATCATGTTCGCTTTCTGCGGTCAACAGCGGATGGGAAAGATAGCCGAAGGGACCCAGTCGGTAGTTGATTGAAACGACGACAACACCTCGCGTGGCCAATCGGTCACCCCGATATCCAGCGAGAGCTCCCGTGCCACCGCTGAGGCCACCACCGTGGATCCACACCATTACCGGAAGTTGCGAGTCAGCGTTTTCGGCTGCGGTCCAGACGTTCAGGTAAAGACAGTCCTCGTCAATGGAGTCAGCACCGGCGCCGTACAGATGGTCGGCGGGACGGAGCGTCTGCATACACCCTGGTGCATAGTCGTCGGCTGCCTGGATGCCTTCCCACGGCTCAACGGCTTGTGGTGGACGCCACCGCAGCTGGCCGGTTGGAGCCGCAGCATAAGGGATGCCCCGATAGACGGCTACCGCAGGCTCGATGTCTGAGATGGTCCCGCTGATCATGCCACCCGTTACGGAGATGGTGGCGCCAGTCGTGCCGTCATCACTAGCGCCGGTTGGGTCTGTTGCGCCGCCACCGCAGGCGATGCTGAGCCCGAGACAAGAGATCACCACTGCGAGACTGAGGCGTTCTACATTTTTCGTCATCAATTTCCTCGGGGAAAGACCTTTTTGGTTTCGACGACGTCATAATGTTCGAAGACACCGTGGATCATATAAGGGTCTTCCCCGAACGTCGCCCGAGCCGATTCAAGGTCATCGGCCTCAATGATGATTAAGCTGCCAGCCATGTTGCCGTCATCGTCCAAGACCGGTCCACCGTATTGAATGCGCCCAGCAGCGTCGAGTCGTGCCATATGTTCGAGGTGTGCGGGTCGGTGAGCCATGCGTTGGTCCAATCCCTTCTTCCGGTCTTTAGCGATCAACGTGTATAGCGGCATAATCTGATTCTCCAAAAAAGAAATTTTAGGCTGGGTGAAAGCCTACAACGAAAAAATACGTTCGGCGTTCTCCTGATAAATCTTGCAGGTGTAAAGCCAAAGCATTCGTGTTCTGAGCCTCAATATGCATTGTATGTCAGGATTATTGCTTCATGGTCGATCTTGCGCCGTCCGCCGACCGTAAGGTGATTTGGTCTTGGTGCCTCTACGACTGGGCCAATTCGGCGTTTACCACTCTCGTCGTGACGTTTGTGTATTCGACCTATTTTGCACAGACATTTGCCGATGACCCTGGTCGAGGCACCTTGCTCTGGTCACGCGGGGTCACAGTAAGCGCGTTGTTGATTGCGGTATGTGCGCCGCTGGTCGGTGCGCTCGCTGACCAAGGTTACCGCCGGCGCTATTTCATTGGGTGTACGGTTCTCTGCTGTGCGATGACAGTCATCTTGGCTTTTATCCGGCCAAGTGCTGACAACGCCGTTCTTGTTGCGATGTTCGTTTTTGTCATTGCAAACGTTTCGTATGAACTCGGCCTAATCTTTTATAACGCATTCCTGCCGGATCTTGTCTCTAAGAAGCGAATCGGCCGGGTATCCGGATATGGATGGGGATTGGGTTACGCTGGCGGACTTGTCTGTCTCGTGTTGGCACTCCCATTTGCGACGGGTGATCCTCCGCCTTTCGGTGTCAGTACTGTTGACGGGTTTAATGTCCGAGCGACAAACCTTCTTGTGGCGGCCTGGTTTCTGGTGTTTAGCATTCCGAGTTTTCTATTCGTCGGTAAATCGGATGCTCCCCGCTCAGGAGTTGACCTCGGTGCGGCGATTACTAAGCTTAAGCGGACGTTCCAGGATCTTCGCCGTTATCGTCAAACGATGCGATTTCTCGTCGCACGCCTCGTCTATAACGACGGCTTGGTCACTATCTTTGCGTTTGGCGGGATCTACGCAGCTGGTACATTTGGTTTCACGATTTCCGAGGTGATCGTGTTTGGGATCGTTTTGAACATTGTCGCGGGGCTTGGCGCCTTTCTATTTGGATTTGTTGACGACTGGTTGGGTGGGAAGAAGACGATTATGTTGAGCTTGGTGTTCTTGGCGCTGTCAACGCTGCTGGCTGCGATCGCACCGAACCGTCTGTGGCTCTGGGTTGCTGGTATTGGAGTTGGATTTTTTCTGGGTCCGAATCAGTCCGCGAGCCGGTCTTTGATGGGGCGGTTTGTTCCGAAAAAGCACGAATCTGAGTTTTTTGGCTTCTTTGCGTTTTCTGGAAAAATTACGGCGTTTGCCGGACCATTGTTTCTCGGAATCTTGAGCGACGTATATTCCCAGCGGGTCGGTGTTGCCAGCGTGTTGCTGTTTTTTGTTGTGGGGGGAATTCTGTTACTTAGGGTTGACGAAGGGAACGTACGCGCTGGGTCGGCATCCGGGGGTGCACATGCTGCCTAATCTCTTCAGTCTGACCGACAAGGTGGCGGTTGTGACGGGCTCTACGAGAGGTATTGGTAAAGCCATTGCAGAAGCCCTGGCGAGTTGCGGAGCCAAAGTTGTTATTTCGAGCCGCACGGCATCGACGTGTAGTGACGTTGCGGAGGTTATTCGCCATGGTGGTGGAGAGGCAGTGGCGATTCCGTGCAATGTGTCGCATGAGGCTGAACTGGACGTGCTTGTTCAACGCACCATGGACGAGTGGCAACGTATCGATATTTTGGTCTGTAACGCTGCGGTGAATCCCCATTACGGTCCGATGGCTGAGGCATCAGGTGCCGTGTTCGACAAGGTCATGGATACGAATGTCAAATATGTTGCGGGACTCTGCCATCGCGTCATTCCGCAAATGGCCGCCAGAAAGGATGGAGCCGTCATTATCGTGTCCAGTATTGCCGGGTTCCGCGGGTTCGATAAACTGGGCGTGTATGCGCTGTCGAAGGCTGCCGAAATGCAACTGGCGCGTAATTTGGCGGTAGAGTGGGGACGTGACAATATCCGCGTTAACTGTTTAGCCCCAGGGTTGGTGCGGACTCAGTTTTCCAAGGCGCTTTGGCAGGACACAGAAACTCTGCGTCGGACCGTTGCCTCGCATCCACTCGGACGGATCGGAGCACCAGAAGATATCGCCGGAGCCGCGGTGTTCTTGGCTTCGCAGGCAGGTAGTTTCGTGACGGGGCAGACAATCGTGATCGATGGAGGAGTAACGATCGCTTCGGGTTAAGGGTGTCGCATCCCAGTGATTCTGAATCTAGGGTGATACAGTAGTGATGCGTTGTAGTTTAACGGATTGATTTATGTCAACGAGTAATTCAGAGCTGAGCTACGGGGTTCGTGTAACCCTTTAACGGAAGCGTCGGAGATACGATGAGTATTGAATTTTACCAAATCATCCATTTTTTTTCGGTCATCATCTTGACCGCTGTTACGTTCTGGGCACTAGCATCACCGCAGCCTGAAAATCGGCGCCGGGTGATGATGTTTTCAGGCATTCTTGCGCTGCTTGCTCTAGTTAGCGGGTTTGGCATGTTGGCGCGTCTCGGGCTTTCAATGGTGCAAGGCTGGGTCTTCGTAAAATTGGCGTGTTGGTTGGGCTTTACCGCGGTGACGAGTCTAGCGTATCGACGCTCTGAGGGACAGAGACGGCCACTGGTGCTCTTGACAGTGGTTGCAGTATTCCTAGCTGTCTATATGGTCGTCACGAAGCCGTTTTGAGGTCGTCCTCACTGCTGATGA
>CAZWIL010000181.1:0-4614 GCA_964634175.1 uncultured Vicinamibacteraceae bacterium | reverse complement strand
AATATGCCCATCGAAGAAGCACTGCTCCTACAGTGAAACCTGCCCCAACCGATGTCAGAAGCACCAGGTCGCCCTTCTTTAAACGCCCTGACGAAATGGCGTCTGAAAGTGCCAAAGGTATAGTCGCCGCCGTCGTATTCCCGAACTCTTCAATGTTAATTACGATCTTGTTACGGTCAAGCCCGAGACGATCTGCGGCGCCTTCGATGATACGCCGGTTAGCTTGGTGTGACACAAAGAGATCAACGTCATCAGGAGTAATGCTATTCTGCGTAAGTATCCGACCACAGATTTCCTCCGTCTTTCGAACGGCGAACTTGAATACGGCAGCTCCATCCTGGTGAACATAGTGCAAACGTTGTTCAACCGTCTCGTGTGATGCAGGACGCAAGCTACCGCCGGCCGGCATGCAAAGAGCAGGACCTCCATGACCATCGACTTCGTGTTCAAAATCCAAAATTCCCAATTGGTCCTGTGTTGCTGCCGACACAACGGCAGCACCGGCACCGTCACCAAACAAAATACAGGTAGCTCGGTCTCGATAGTCTACGATCGAGGACATCACGTCAGCGCCAATCACTAACACGTGGTCGTGGGCGCCAGTTACCACCATCTGTGTCGCTGTCGTTAGTGCATAAGTAAAACCCGAACAGGCCGCACCCAAGTCGAAACCCCAAGCGTTAACTGCCCCAATCTTGGCTTGAACAAGACAGGCAGTACTTGGAAAAAACATGTCCGGCGTGGTCGTCGCTACAACTATAAAACCTATATCTAAGGGCTTAAGACCAGCCTGGTCGATTGCCGACAAAGCCGCCTCGCTGGCCAAGTCTGACGTCGCAGTCCCGGATTCAACGATATGCCGTTTGCGGATACCGGTGCGCTTCAGAATCCATTCGTCTGAAGTCTCAACCATTTCTTCAAGATCGGCATTAGTGAGAACCCGCGGAGGAACGTAGGTAGCCAGCGATGCAATCTCCGCCAATCGGAAAGTTCCCTTTCCTGCCAACCGTCCACCCTGCCGAACCAATGTCACTGGTGCCGCCTCCGTCTTTCAATCAGACTAGTTGTAAGTGTGCTCAAATCCCGATGATAACCCGACTCACCATAGCCGAGAGTCTTGCGTAGGAACTGAAAGACCGAAATACTCGTAGGCTCTCGGGGTCACGACGCGCCCTCGCGGAGTACGATCGAGCAGGCCAGCCTGAATCAAAAACGGCTCGTAGATGTCCTCAATGGCCTCTTTTTCCTCACTGATTGCGGCAGCCAAACTGTTCAATCCAACCGGACCACCGCCAAACTTGTCGATAATGGCCCTCAAGAGTCTTCGGTCGGCATCATCTAAGCCATGGTCGTCGACCTCAAGCATAGCTAGTGCCTGCTCGGCAACCTTCAGATCAATAGCACCATCGGCTCGGACTTCAGCAAAATCTCTAACTCTTCGCAGCAAACGATTGGCGACCCGCGGAGTTCCTCGGGAACGACCCGCAATTTCCCTTGTCGCCGGTTGATCAATCGGAACCTTCAAAATGCGAGCAGATCGCCGAACGATCTCTTGCAAATCATCACCGGAATAAAAATCGAGCCTGTGAACAATGCCAAATCTGGCACGTAGCGGCGCGGTGAGAAGCCCGGCCCGAGTAGTTGCACCAACTAACGTAAAACGCTGGAGAGGCACCTTTACAGACCGAGCACCAGGGCCTTGTCCAATCATGATATCGAGTTCGTAGTCTTCCATCGCGGGATAGAGGATTTCTTCGATTACTGGACTCATTCGATGGATCTCATCGATAAAAAGAACCTCACGCTCTTTAAGATTGGTCAGCATAGCAGCAAGGTCACCAGGCTTCTCCAGCACGGGTCCTGCTGTAGCACGGGCTTGGACGCCAAGTTCCTGTGCAATAACGTAGGCAAGAGTTGTCTTCCCTAACCCAGGCGGCCCATAAAGTAAGACATGGTCAAGCGCGTCGTTCCTGTTGCGAGCAGCAGTAATCGAGATCGTAAGGTTCTCCCGTACACGAGCTTGACCGATGTAATCACTTAGAGTCTGTGGTCGTAGACCAGCCTCGTAGTGAACTTCATCTTCCGTCCGCGCCGAACTGACAATTCTGTCTGTAGGCATAGCCCCTGGTTATTTGGCTAGTTCTCTGAGAACTAAACGTAAAATCGTCTCAAACTCTTCTGTTCCAGATATTGTCTGAAGTACCCGATCGACGGCACGCTCGGTCAGTGGACGATGGTACCCAAGATTTAGAAGGGCAGACATTACATCATCGCGAATCGCGGTGGCACCAGTATCACCTTCGCCCTGGTCGCTCTCTAATTCGGCAGGCAAACGGTCCCTGAGTTCAAGGCCAATACGCTCAGCAGTCTTCTTTCCAACGCCTGGGATCTTAGTCAGTCGACCCACATCACCAGCCCGAACAGCGCGGACAAGATCTGGTGTCTCAATTCCAGACAAAACAGCTAAAGCGAGTCGTGGACCAACCCCACTGATGGAAATTAGATATTCGAATACGTTTAATTCCAAGGCTGTCGTAAATCCAAACAAAGCAAGGGCGTCCTCCCGCACGTGGGTGTGCACCCGTAGAGACACCGGCGACCCAATTTCTCCCAATCCGTAGAAAGTGGATAGCGGCACCTGAACTGCGTAACCCACGCCCCCTACGTCAACAATCACACGACCTGGTTCTTTCTCTGCCAATTGACCTCTTAGTAAACCAATCATGATTCGCCTGGCCCCTCTGGACGATACTGACGCCAACTCCGTATCTTCGGCGAGGACGAATCATTTTCAACAATTTCATTTTGAACAGCACCTTGTAAATGAGCATGGCAGACCGCCACGGCAAGTGCGTCAGATACGTCAAGTGGTGAGGGCCGCTTTTCCAGACCAAGTAACAACGTCACCATCTCTTGCACTTGGTGCTTCCCCGCTCTTCCGTATCCAACAACGGCACGTTTCACCTGTGTCGGCGTGTACTCAGCTACGGGTACGCCCGCCTGTGCAGCCGCCAGTAAGACTATTCCACGAACGTGGCCAAGTTTAAGAGCACTTCTCGCGTTCTTGGCATGGAAGAGATCTTCAACCGCCACAGCGTCCGGCTTATGTCGAGAAATTAGCTCGGCCAAGCGGCCATGTAACGACATGAGCTTTTCGGAAAACGGAAGACGTGCCTGAACGGACAATGCTCCGCAAACAACAATACGATGATGACTGCCAGAGGTCTCAATGCAACCGTAACCTGTGCAAGCTGAACCCGGGTCAACACCGAAAATTCTCACGCGAGCGAGGCCTCAATCTCCTTTACGTCAATGTCAAAATTAGACCAAACATGCTGCACATCGTCTTGGTCTTCAAGGAGGTCCATCAGCTTGAGTAACTGCTGGGCTGTCTTACCTTCTATTTTGATGTGGTTCTTGGGTAACATCGCCAATTGAGCACTAACCGGAACCACCCCAGCCGTCTTAACCGCTTCCAACACTTGGTGATAAACCTCAGGCGCACTCACAACTTCCCATGTGTCACCTTCTTCTTGGAAATCGTCTGCTCCCGCGTCAATTGCCGCACTCATTAGAGTTTCTTCGTCTACTCCTGTCTTCTCCACGACGATGTAACCCTGTTTGTCAAACATCCAAGCGACACTATTAGAAGTCCCAAGGTTACCACCGTGTTTAGAGAGTAGATGGCGAATCTCTCCAACGGCACGGTTGGTGTTATCGGTCAAGACTTCAATCAGCAACGCCACCCCACCAGGTCCGTAGGCCTCGTAAGTTACCTCTTCATACGACACACCAGGTTCTTCTCCCGTCCCTCGGCGAATCGCACGCTTGATATTGTCCTGAGGCATGTTCCCAGCCTTCGCATCGGCGATAACAGTTCGAAGACGAGGATTACTATCTGGGTCTCCACCGCCGTCGCGAGCCGCAACGGTCAACTCTTTGATAATTCGGGTGAACAACTTGCCCCGTTTAGCGTCAGCAGCTCCCTTCTTATGCTTGATAGAAGCCCACTTTGAATGACCAGACATATCACGCTACTCCCAAGAACAGGGGAATGAGTTAGACCCCACGAGAACCACAATTATCTCAAAACACCAAGCTAGAAGTCAGGCGAGAAAATTAGCAAATACTATCTTCGGCGCGCGACAATGACCCAGACAGTCGAGTCAGGTGACCAAGCCAGGCCTCGATAGTCCCCTAACACGCTGTGCACGTGAAATCCCGCACGTTCAAGGCGGCCCGACATTTGAGCTACAGTGAGCGTACGGAAAGCTATTGAAAATCGATGCGACTCTCGACGTCGTCCGATGCGCTCGACATATTCTTGGTCAAAAATTGTCATGTGCCGATCGTAGTCCTGACGAACTGTCTCAATTAAAGTTAGATGCCGGCCGCTCGAGCGTCGACCTTGAAGGCTGACCCGACGTTTGTATTCTTGCCACCTTGGTAAGTCCGGAACGAGATCTACGGCAAAGAAGCCGCCTCGTGGTACTACCGCTGCCACCGATCGCAAAGTTAAACGCAAATCTCGATCACTGAGTAACGACTGAAGCATCCCGTAGGGTGCCATTACTAAGCCAAAACGAAACCGCCGCCGAAACGGTAGTGCTCGAA
>CAZWIL010000180.1:0-4614 GCA_964634175.1 uncultured Vicinamibacteraceae bacterium | reverse complement strand
ACTGGGTCTCTAGCGTCAAGAACAAATGCATGGTCTCCCGTGATCCACGCAGCTCCTGTAACACAAGGCACTATCGCCGAAGTTTCACCAACCAAGATGCGTTGTTCAATCCTGCCTTCGAATGATGTGCCGATGATGCTCTCGTGCACAAAGGGTCGGTCAACTGGAAGCAGGTTCATCGCATCAAGTACAGACATCACTGCGGCGGTTCCATTCCCACCTGGCGACCGGTCTACCTGTCCATTCACAGAAACCGTCACACTTCTCAAATCGGCGTCGGCGGCGTGAGGCAAGCCAGTAAAGATGGTTCCATGGAGTCCCCTGAGATGAGACAGTTCAGGGTGGCTGACGTTAATCCGAGATTCAACGACGTCCGCGATCTCCATCCCTAGTGCTCTGAGGGCAGGCACATAACTCGGCAAAATCGGTACCCCGGCAGTTTCGCTGTCAATAATGACGTAGAAACCCCCACCAAACGCGACGTCGAGACTGACGTCACGGGCGCCAAGTTTGACGTCGAGGCGAGGAACGGACACGAAGGAAGGGACGGCCACGACCGACACTTGCTTCACCCGACCACCCTCACGGGTTGCGATCGCACGAACGGTTCCCACGGGTGTATCCAAGCGAATGTCTGTCTCATCCGCCACCTGCAACAGTCCCTTTTCAAGCGCGACGGTGACAACACCAATCACGCCGTCAATTGACACTAATCCAAACCCCTGAGTGTGCATGAAGAGCACACCAGCGTGAGACCCTGTCTCTACAGGCTCGGTCAAGACAGCACCGCACATATCCGTGTGACCACGAGGTTCCAGCATGAGTAAACGTCGAAGTCCGTCATGATGCTTAGTAAGCCACCGTTGCTTGGTAAGCATCGTTGGGCCGACAGGGTTCGGAAACCCCTCGGCAATCAATCGCAAGGGTTGACCCGCCACGTGCGCATCAATCGTTTTCAGTAATATGTTCATGAACAACGCAGCCTACCTCAAACGTATGGGTCCAGTCTCAAAACAGCAGTAGCACTTCCACATTGAACCACCCGCCTGAGCGCGCTAAGCTAGACGGGTCGGCGAGACCCATTTCACGGAGACTCAAGTGAAGAACCGAAATCTACTGACGCTGTTGACACTATCGCTCGCTATTTGCCTCGTCGGCTGTGCGGAGCCGCCGACTGCGGGAGTCGATGCCGCAAAGGCACGATTAGCAGCCGTCGCAGGCGACGCAAATACTTACGCAGCCGACGCATACAGGAGCGCTGAAGCTGCTGCTACAGCACTTGATGCTGAACTTGACACGCAGGCGGCCAGTTTTGTTCTGTTTCGCTCGTACGAGCGCGCCCTCGAACTAATCGGTTCAGTTGAAACGGCGGTCGATGCGGTGGAGAATGCCATCGAGGCCGAGAAATCAAGATTGCGGACCGAGACCGAGCGGCTAGTTGGCGATACCGAAGGGGCCGTCACGACCGCCCGAGCGTCGATCGCGGCTATTCCAACTAACGATCTCGAGGAAGAACAGGCGACAACTTGGGATGAAGATCTTGCAACTGTGGAATCGTCGCTGGCAGAGACGGCTCGACTCTTAGCCGGAGAGCAACTCATTGGAGCGCGCGCTGAGGCTGAATCTGCACTCGCTTCGGCCAACGCGATCAACCGAGCAATCACCACACTTGTGGCTGAATTGGAACAAGCTCGCGAAGAAGAAGCAGCCCGGCGGGCGCGAGGCGATGTCACCATTCCTTCAACGGTGCTGGCCGACGGACAAGAACTCTCCGCCGGCACTTACCAGCTTAACTTGGCTGCGGACGGTCCGACGACAAACACCGCGGCCCCTCGTGGACGCTGGGTCGAGTTCCTTGACGGGGAAACCGTAGCAGGACGAGGATTAGCCGTCGTGATACCGGACGGAGACATCGGCGAAGTATCCGAAAGCGGAACGCTCAGAAACGAGGCACAAGTAGTAGTCTTAAAGGAACGTGATTACGTCCGTGTGTGGCTGAACCGAGATGGTACGAACTACCTCGTCCATCTGCCACCAGCAAATTCTCGTAATTGATCCGATTAGGAACCACAGCAGCGGCGACACAACTGGCCTAAACGGTCGCCATCAGTATCACCGCTAAAAGCTTATATCCAACTTGACCCGTGCTGTACGGGGAATAGAGGGATGGAAATGGATATCATCCACGCCGTCCAGTGGTTCACCAGGTAAGCGTGATGTGTAGAAGTAATCGATGTCTGATACCGAACTGTTAAGAAGATTAAATCCCTCCACCACCACCGTCAGACGTTCGTTGATTCTCGCGCTGAACTCGCCATTCCAGATCGTCGTTGACGCCGACATCTGACTCCCGTCTTCGACAAGTGGCCGGGGACCGAAATGCCGCAACCGCACGCTCCCATAGAACCGCTGGCTTGGCAAAACACTGAGCGCACCAGAGATCACACGGTCGAGAGCACCAGGAATCAAAGAGCCAGCCGGGTCATCGTCTGAAAATTCGGCACGAGACACGCTGACATCTAGCTCACCAACCAGCCAGTCAGTCAGCTTGAGATAATTCGTCCATTCGAGCCCGTAGCGTTGACTCGGACGACTGGCTTCAGCGATACCCGCGTCACCAACAAAGATCAGTTCTGAATCAAAGGCCAGGTACCAGAGTGCCATCGTTGTCTGCAGGCCGGGCACAGCCACACTACGCAACCCAAATTCCCCGCCGCGGGCCGGCACCAGTGGATTTTCTGACTCCACTGGTTCACCACTAATTGGGTCCACGACTGTTGTCGCCGCCCTAGCATCGTTACTGTGATATCCATGACCGTAATTTAGGTAGACTTCGGTTGCCTTCCACGGACCTAACACTGCTGTGACTTTCGGACTGACCAACCCCGTCACACCGGTCCCAGTATTGAGTGGTCTCAACGCATTCACGCTGTAGCGATAGACATCTCCCCGAAGACCCAGCGTGGTGCGAAACACCGAACTCCATTCAACCTCGCTCTGGCCGAACAATCCCAGTGCTGTCTGGCCGACCGTATCGCGACGAATCGCATCAAGAAACTGGCGCCCTCGTGTCGCATACAGTCCAACGGTCCCCACCGCGTCGTTCCGCACATTGACGCCAACAGCCGATTCAATATGGCGGCCAAGCCAATTGCCCATCCGTCGATGTGTAACCTTCCCACCCGTCACCCAGCGTCGACTTTCTTGTTCCACCTGGTCGCCATTAACCGGGTCCACGAGAAAATACGTAAAGTTCTGAAACAGGTTCAGCCCACCCCTGAGTGCATACGCGGTAATCCGTGTTGATTGGTTAGTCCCTGACCGAAGCCAGTCGCCTGCGACACTGTAGCGAGTCGTACGACCGGCATCCGTCGCATCGATGTTGCCGTAGCGTGATATCAAACCGCTTTTTGTTGCTCGAAGGGGTATTTGGTCCGTTGCGTTCCACCGGGCAGCATAGGCCATACCCGTAATGGAAAACCCGTTGCGAGCATCTCCTTGGCTGTAACGTAAGACACTGTTTACCTTCCGCATGTCGTCAGCCAGTTCCCATGGGCCGTCGTTCTTGCTTAACTCAAGACCAAACAACATATTCCCTCCTGCAACCTCAGGAGACACAGCACCAAACAGACGAGACCACCCAAACCCGCCAGTACTTAGACTCAACACGGGGCGGTCGAGCTTGTTGGTATAACTAATATTGGCTGACCCCGCTGCGGAAAAATCACCGTGTTCAGCAAAATACGGCCCTTTCGTGTACTGCACCCCACTGACCAACTCCGGAATCAACAGATTGACGTCGCTGTAGCCATGGGCGTGCGCCCCTGATGATTCATTCATTGGGACACCGGCCAATGTCGTCGCGAAATCGGACCCGTGATCCAGATTAAACCCCCGCAGATAGTATTGGTTCGCCTTTCCCTCACCGCTATGTTGGCTGGTGATAAATCCAGGAACTGCCTCGAGCACCTCTCCCGGGCGCATAATTGGTCTCGCCTCTAACTGATCGGAGGTCACAGCTCCGACACTCGCCGAAGTTGCGATGCCAACCAAGTTCTCACGAGGGTCGTCAAGATCAGCAATGTTCCGAAAGGTCCGACTACCCGTGACCACAACATCGGCGGTAAGGCCAAGGCTCAAAACCACATTAGCGGTCTGTTCTTCGTCACCGACCTCGATCTCACGCCGAAACGTGGAGAAGTTAATCAATCGGAACACCAACTCTACTGTTCCTCTGTCTACTCCCTCAAAACGATAGAAGCCCCGTTCGTCGGTGGTAGCCACCTCCTCCACTCCCGCGCGTAACAGTTCAACCGTCACACCCGGAAGCACACCGCCAGTTTCATCTGAGACCACTCCAGCGACCGTACCACCGCTCTGGGCAAACACTGGTCCAGCGAAAACGACCAACGCCGCCAACAGACCCAAGCTCAAGAAAAATATCGTTCGAAGTAATAAAGTTCGTATTGCCAAGAAAATTCCCAGAATAAAATTCCCAGAATAAAATTCCCAGAATAAAATTCCCAGAATAACTGTATTTGGTAGCGGTACGGGGAATCGAACCCCGGTCTCGTGGATGAGAACCACGTATCCTAACCCCTAGACGATACCGCC
>CAZWIL010000179.1:0-4650 GCA_964634175.1 uncultured Vicinamibacteraceae bacterium | reverse complement strand
CGCTCCCGATGAGCACCAAGCACGTCAACAATCTTGTCACGCTGACGCCTGGATTCACGGGCTTAGCTGATGTCGGCGGTAATTACAGTTCGCAGGTGGGCGGCTCGTACCACGGCAAGCGGGGCACCAAAGTGGCCTTCGACGGTATGGGTGTCGAGAACACCTCCGGAAACAGTAGCTATCAAATTAATGCAGCAGCCGTGCAAGAGATGGTACTCCAGACCAGCGGGATTTCAGCTGACACAAACGCCGACGGTCCCGTAGTCAATATTATTCCCAAGGAGGGCGGTAACACGTTCAGTGGGATTCTGTCCGGCTTCCTCGCCAATGACAGTATGGAAGGTACCAACCTCACTCCTGCACTCCAAGCACGTGGGCTCAAAACATCGAACCAGACCCTGAAACTATGGGATGAGGCGTTTAGCCTCGGTGGCCCCATCAAGCAAGACAAACTCTGGTTCTTCTTTGCCGCACGCAGTTGGGGTTTCTCACGGAAACACGCTGGCGTCTACTGGAATCAAAGTACAGCACCGGGCGCTCCACCGACCGGACAACCAGTCTTCCTCTCACCGCCCGGAGCAGAACGTGAGGTTGTGAACTTTATTCCATGGACAGATCGTCCCAATGATCGCTTTATTGGACGGCTTGAATGGTACGACTCCTATCTCACCAGAATCACGTGGCAAGCATCAGACGCCAACAAATTCAACTTCACCCATGACGAGCAGCGGGCGTGTAACTGTGGCTCGACCAGGGCAAACCGCATGCAAGAGCGCAACCCTGGCTATCGTTTCGATCCCAATCGCTTAATGCAAGCCACTTGGACATCCACCCAGACGAGTCGCCTGTTGATCGAAGCGGGTGGTACAGTTGCAATTTCTCAGTGGAATCAATTCTTCATGCCTGGCGTCACACCGAGCATGGTTCGAATCCAAGACCAAGGACTTGGGATCGACTACGGTGCCAGTTCCGTCTACCGCGGCGACCCAAACAACACGGACCGTTATTCGGCACGTGGCTCTGTCTCCTACGTCACAGGCACACACAACTTTAAAGCTGGATTCCTCCTTGAACATCTGACGCGGGACAACTTCTTTTTCAGAAGCACCAACGCTACCTACCGGTTCCGGAACGGCGTGCCGAATCGCATTACCCTGTTTGCCACTCCAGCACTTGAGAAGAACCGAGTGAATGAAACGGGGATCTACGCCCAGGACCAGTGGACCATCGACCGGTTGACACTCAACCTGGGTGTGCGCCTCGACATGATGGTTGGGCATGTGCCGGCGCAGGACTTTCCAGGCACCCAAGACTCCGGCACCTGGCAGGGCGTCACATTTGGTAACAGTTGGCTCCCCGCCACGAACTATGCAGCACGGTCCGGACTACCCAACTGGAAAGACATCAGTCCTCGCGTCGGTTTAGCATACGATGTGTTCGGCGACGGTCGTACGGCGATCAAGACATCACTGGGTCGATATGTCGGAAAATCCAGTACCAACATGACCGCGGCCAACAACCCTATCAACACCTCGATCCTGTCGGCGAATCGCTCGTGGAACGACGCGAACGGCAACTACGTGCCAGACTGCGATCTGGGTAACTTCAGTGCCAATGGCGAGTGCGGAGGTATCAGCAATCAGTTCTTCGGCAAACAGAACCCGAACGCCATCACGTGGGACCAATCACTGTTGTCAGGATTTGGCCAACGGGACTACAACTGGGATTTCTCGCTAGAGTTACAGCAAGAGATCACGTCGGGCCTGTCCGTCAGTGCTGGTTACTTCTTCAACACCGGCGGCTATTTCTCGAGCGGATCGGGCTACGGCAATTTGGGCGCCAGCAAGATTCGACTAACCGACAACGTGCTGGTGGGCCAAAACGACTTTTCAGAATACTGTGTCACCGCACCAACCGATCCACGACTACCGGACGGTGGTGGCTACCAGATCTGCGGCCTCTATGACATCGATCCAGCCAAGTTTGGTCAGGTGGAGAGCGTCATCAGCCCAGTCTCGAACTTCGGTGAATTCGGCCTGGGCCACCACTTCTTTAATGTCAGTCTTGATGGGCGACTTCAGAACGGTATCCAGGTCGGCGGAGGATTTGACACCGGCCGCTCCGTGCAAGACCAGTGCTTCGTTGTGGATTCGCCACAACAGCTACTGAATTGCAAAATCACCACGCCGTTCAAGGCGCAAACACAGTTCAAGTTGTTCGGGTCGGTGCCACTACCTGGCGATGTGGTCGCCAGTGCGACGTATCAGGATCTGTCCGGACCGGCATACGATGCGAATTACGCGTACACGACTGCGGCTATTGAACCGTCACTGGGTCGACCTTTAGCTGGAGGACGACGCACAGCGGTCGTGCCTCTCGTCGCACCGCAAACACTGTTTGATGATCGGATTCGGCGGCTCGATTTCCGCCTGAGCAAAATCATTAACTACAACCGCTTCAGGTTCCAGATCAACTTTGACGCCTACAATGCGTTGAACTCAGCGTCGGTCCGGTCGGTCAACGGCACATATGGTTCACGCTGGGGTAACCCGACTTCAATTATGGACCCAAGGATTTTCGAGATCGGCGGGCAGATCGACTTCTAGAATTTTTCTAGTAGTGTTCATTAGCCTGGGCGAAACCTCGCTTGCGGGGTTTCACCCAGGCTTTCTTTTTTTAGGAAGGATTCCGAAGCCCTTCGGTCAACTCAATATACGTGCCCCACGGATCGGTCAAGAAAGCAACGCCAACACCCGACGACGTCGTGGTGTAGGGCACGTCAAACACGACACCGTCCGCCTCAAGGTCTCGACAGAATCTTTCAAGATTCACCACTTCAAAGCCGATGTGATCCAGCATGCGCCCACGGGTAGATGCACCCCCGGCCTCTGGGTTGTAGGAAAAGTTTAAATTGATGCCAGGAAGGTCCACCGCGTCATAACGCCACCGCGTCCCGGAGACCCCACCGAAGGTCGACACGTACCAGTCCTGTGCCTCCTCCACGACATCTTCGGTCAGATATAAATGGAGATGGTGGGCAATGACCGGCACGCGCAGAGGCTCATTGTGCCGTTCGACAACCGGCCCTGTCCGACCGTCGTCGGCAGTGAACGTCAAATTCGTGGCCGTCTCGTCAAATAACTCAATCCGCTCACCTTCCGGTGAAAATATGTTGGTCACGCCTGATCCCGAGTGCTCAAACTCGAACCCAGCAGCCGCAATGTCATCCAAGGACCGCACCCTGAAGGCCATATGATTGAGCACCGAACCTTCGGTTCCCTTTGATGACTCGCCGGCACTGAGAACCACCAGGACGTCGGGAAACTCAATGAGTGTCGCTGCGCCCCGACTGCGCACTTCGCCACCGAGAGCCGTCCAGAAACGCGTGTTGGCTTCAATGTCGCGGACGTAATAGTGCAGATGTCCCATAGCAACACCTGCCTCATTCGGCGCGGCAAGCTGCGCCGCAGGTTGAGCATTCAATCCAGCCAAGAGGAGAAAGATACAGCCACCGAGTCTATTCACTGCAGCATTCCGACCACACTTGTCGTTACGACCTATACACCCTGCACTTCTGCGTACCTACCTACTTAACAACAGACTATTTTCGGTACCAGTCGTAAAGCGCGTCGCCTTGGGGAATCTTCCGCGTAATGTCGACGATGATTGTCTCGCCTTCCCATCGTGTTACCAGCGGTTCCGTGCGAAGATGTCCATAGAGAAACTCCTCCGCAAACTCAATACAACGATACTCAAGCAGTTGCATGTTCGACTCGAGTCGCCGATAGATCGGCATTGAGATCCGCCACGGTCTGGTAAAGACATTCGGGTCCTCTATCGTGACTTCGTATTGAATGGCATCCGGAGAAATCGGTGTAAAGCGTTCTTCAAGACGTAGGGCTTCGCTGTGAAAGTTTCCCGCGCGATCAAACCAATTCTTGCCATTAAAGTCCGTCACGTCCACGACCAACGTGTCCCCTTCCCAGCGGCCGACCGAGTGCCCCATATAGGTATAGTCAGGGGGTCCGGCAACCTCATCCAAATGAATCGTACGCGCCGTACTCGAAAAGGCGTACGCCATGTGAATCTTGTTTGTACTTTGTACGATCTGAAACGGATAGGGCATATACATCGCCCGCGGAATACCGGGCAAGTAACACTTGAGTTCAGGGTCGCGGTCGATCCAGTTTTCGCCGTTCTCCTGTTTAATCGCAGCGGCCTCCGGTGTGTAGGGAATCTGACCATCGCCCTCGACCACCCCAATCGACCCGGGAACTCCCGCTGCTGCACCCAAAGCCAAAACTGGTGCCGCTGGCACCTGGGCGAAGTCGTACGGATAGACACCGTCTTGCATCACCGCACCTGCACGGGCGGCGTGCGCCTCCAAATCCCAATGCGCTTCGTTGTTGGACTGCCAAATTCCACTGAAATTTGGCTTGTCATCTACCGTTCTGGCGGGTCGTGTCTCCGGCGCCTGACCGGCCGTACGAGTCACAGTCACCGCAATAACAGTACTCACAACCGCGGTCACAACAACCACACCTACCATCGAACCTTTAATCCAGTTCCACATGACGCTCTCCTTCTCAATTCTGTCGATCTCGTAACCCGCAGGCTCAATGTTTCAGTTAACGTAACGCAAACGGATCC
>CAZWIL010000178.1:0-4673 GCA_964634175.1 uncultured Vicinamibacteraceae bacterium | reverse complement strand
CACCTCGACTGGTCATTGTGGCACCGGCCAGACCATCGACTCGAAATGGATCAGTCTCTGGCGCCCCCGCTCTACCGCGGATGACTTCGATCCGCACTTCACCGTCAGTATCAAATACGCGGCGCCCGGGCCATAGTGACTTCCATCTAGGGTTATCAACTTCACCTCCTAATCCCGGTGTCTCTCCATGGTCATAATACGTAAGCCCTCTAACTGTCTCCATGTCTGCATCAAGAGCAACAAACCCATATAGGGTTGCCCACAGCCCCATTCCACTAATGGGAAGAATCACGAGTTCAAGATCATCATCCGTGCTCCGCAACTCGTAGACCAATACATGATGAGGCACTCGTCTTACCTGAGCCGCATTCTCAGGCGCCACATTACTTGTTTCTATATCGGCGGTCGCGGCATCTTGGTCAAATAGGTCTGGATCAATGTCAGTAGCTGTTTGCCCACTCTCTAGGTCGACCACCACCGGACGAATCGCTCCAAAACGAACGTCAACCTCAGCGGGAGACAGCCGTTCGTCAGTGGTAGCCAATCCTGCCGCAACTAATACGTTCCGCTGCTTTTCCAATGCCTCATTCGCCTCTTGAAGGTCTTTGAGCGAAACATTGGATGAGCTAACAACAAGCGCACACACTACGCAGACCGCAGCAGCAAACGCAAGATTGTATGCAGCGCTAGCGTTCATACCGAACCTTTCTCCGTCGAACATTGGCTTGCACGACGAAATAGTCGATCAGTGGTGCGAAAAGATTCATAAACAGAATGGCGAGCATCATCCCTTCTGGGTAAGCGGGATTTATCACACGAATCAAAACCACTAGAACACCAATGAGAAAACCGTAATAGTAGTGTCCTTTTAGCGTTGACGGTGATGACACCGGGTCTGTCGCCATAAACACAGTGCCGAATGCCCACCCTCCGACTACGAAGTGCCACACAGGTGGTACATTAAAAAACAGATTCGTCATGGAGTCGACGCTATTAAGCAACAATGCCATGAGCAATGTGCCCCCGACAACACTGATCATAATTCTCCATGACCCCACACCGCTACTTACCAAGATCACAGCACCGACAAGACATGCGAGAACAGAGGTTTCTCCCATCGAACCTGGAATGAGTCCGATAAAAGCGTCCCACCAACCAAAACTTTCCGTAAGCGATGCACTGCCGCCCAAGGTGGCCTGCGCAAGTGCAGTCGCACCACTCACACCGTCGGGAGAAGTTTGGGCTGCGATCCAAACCGCATCACCTGACAACTCGGCCGGATAAGCAAAAAATACAAAAGCGCGCGCCGTCAGGGCGGGATTCAGGATGTTCATTCCCGTGCCACCAAAAATCTCTTTCCCCACCACAACACCAAACGACACTCCCAGCGCAACCTGCCAAAGAGGAATCGTGGCCGGCACAATCAATGGAAATAACATTCCTGTTACCAGAAATCCTTCGTTGATCTCGTGGCCACGGACGGTCGCAAAAATAGCTTCCCATAACCCACCACACACAAACGTCACGACGAGTACAGGCAGGTAATACAACCCTCCGTGTATCAGACAAGCCAGAACATCGGTCGATGAGAATCCGATGCCCAACGCCTCAATAATTTGGCTCTGCCAATTCACAAGGGGGACTGCCCCAGCCTCAATTGCTCGGTTGGCTTGATACCCAGTGTTGTACAAAGCCATGTACACACAACCGGATAACGCAATAACAACGGTCACCATCAGGCGCTTTACGTCGATACCGTCGCGGAGATGCGACGGCCCTTCAGTAACATGGCCAGGTGTGTACAGCAGCGTATCCTGAGCTTCCCATAACGTACCCAGCCGCTCCAGCTTTCCACCTGATTCGAAGTGATGCGCTTGCCGGTCCAGCAAACGCCGCAGAAACTTCATCTTGTCACGAGGCCCAAGGCTTAAAGAGCTCCGCTATCCCTCCTGCTCAATAATGTTCAATACATCCCGTAAATACGTTCCGTAGTCATTCTTTCCAGGACAAACAAACGTACAAAGAGCCAAATCTTCTTCATCGAGTTCAAGACACCCTAATGTCTCCGCCCGTTCAACATCACCCATTAGAAGTGCTCGCAATAGAGGCGTCGCCATCAGATCGAATGGCATCACCCGTTCGTACATCCCAATTGGCACAATGGCCCGTTTCGAACCATTAGTCGAAGTGGTTAAGGAAAACTCCTTGCCTGGCAACCACGCCGAGGCAAAAGTTCTGATGGTCGAGAATTTTCTCAACCCCGGCATTAACCAACCAAAGAATTCCCGCTCTCGGTCTTCAGCAATTACGGAAACCTGCTGATGGTATCGTCCGAGATACCCATGTACCGGCCCGGAAGCTGTACGGCCAGAAAAGACCGATCCAGAAACGACACGGGTATCGTCCATCTCGAACTCGTCACGCACCAAGTCATCCAATGACACGCCGAGACGAGTCTGGAGTAATCTCGGTCGCCGCACCGGTGGTCCGCCTAGCGAAATGACGCGGGTGACCTCGAGCCCCCCGGACTGAAAAAGTTTGCCGATTGCCGTGACGTCTTGTGCGCCGATGTTCCACGTCATCTTGTGACGATTAACTGGGTCGAGGGTGTGTATATGCAGACCCACGGTGCCGGCCGGATGCGGACCAGAAAATTGCTCATGCCTCAATTGATCGGACACGGAAATTCGGATATCTGTTTCCGGCGCGGTACACACATAAACCGGACCATCAGTCAAACGGCACAACGCCGCCAATCCTCGTTCAAATGCATCGATGTCGGTAACCACACGATCAAATGAAGGTGCTAACGGTTGCGTGTCAATCGCCGTTACAAAAATAGAGTGTGGGCGGGTCTCCGGATGCGCCACGCGGCCAAATGGCCGCGCTCGTAGCGATACCCACATGCCAGACTCGACAAGAAGATCTCTTACATCATCAGATGATAGGCCGCTAGGGTGGCGACCGGTGAAGGCGCGAAACGAGACTTCGTCTGGTCCACGACCCTCACGTTCTGCACGGCTCAATTTAATAACAAGAGACTGTAACGCCCGGCGATCACCGCGATGAATGTCTACAACGGTCCCTGCGGCTGGCGCTGTATATCGCACACCAGGAGTGCTCTTATCTTCAAATAGGAGTTGCCCCCGTCGGACATCGTCTCCAACCGAAACGTGCATCTTAGGTCGAAGCCCAACCGAATCCGTTGCAAGCACCGCGACCTGTTGGCAAGGACCTGCCTGCTCAATTTCTTGAGAAGGCTTGCCTCCAATCGGCAAAGAAATTCCTTTTCGGAATTTATGTAAGCTCATCGCAACAGAACGCCAGATTGTGAATTATTTCTCAAGCCAACTGCTAAAAAATACGGGGCGAACCCCGTAAACAATCAAGTCCCCTAAAGAACCCAGTGAACCCCGTCAAGCAAGGTCCTCTACCAACTTGACCAACTTCCCCTGTACTCGTCGATGCTATCGCCGCGTCGGTGGTAAGTCAACGAGTGATTGATCACCAGAAGTCAAGTCCTGAGTGTTTCTGCTACCATGCGAACCGGTCGACAAAAAAACAGGAAGGCTTTCTCAACTTTTCTTATGTCAGTACGTACCATTGTCGTATGTGAAGCACAGGTACCGTTCGTTAGTGGTGGGGCCGAGTCGCTTTCTCGCGAACTCGTGGCACAATTGCGTGGAAGGGGCTACCTCACCGAGTTAATCAGCATCCCATTTCAGTGTGGACCCAAAGGAGAAATTCTCAGCCACGCGGCAACCTGGCGTCTAATCGATCTCAGCGAGAGCAATGGGGTCCCAATCGACCTCGCCATCACCACAAAGTTTCCAACGTATTTCGTGCGTCATCCCAACAAAATCAGTTGGTTACTTCACCAACACCGTGCAGCCTACGAGTTATGTGGAACCCCTTACAGTGATTTTCAGCACACTGAAGAGGACGTCGGTCTTCGCGAATCAATAATCGACCTCGATACAAGGATGTTAGGCGAATGCCGACGCCTGTTTACTATAGCCAAGAACACGGCCAGTCGACTTAAACGATTCAACGGGTTGAATTCAGAACTGCTTTACCACCCTCCGCGCTTAGCCGACCGTCTTCAATCTGGCCTTCAGGGAAACTACGTGCTCTCAGTCGGTCGACTGGAACCCGTTAAGCGTGTTGACTTGCTCATTCGAGCAATGGCCTTCGTTGATAAACCTACAAAACTATTGATCGTTGGTGAGGGCTCTCAACGTGACCCACTAGAAACACTCGCGGCTAAATTTGATGTCCTTGATCGTGTTGAATTTCTCGGTCGGGTGCAAGACGAACACCTAATCCGACTCTACGCCGATAGTCTAGCCGTCGCCTACACACCATATGACGAGGACTACGGTTATGTCACGCTTGAAGCTTTTCTCTCCCACAAGCCAGTTATTACCGCGACGGATTGCGGCGGCACCCTAGAATTCGTTAAAGATGGCGTGAACGGTAAGATTTGTGACCCCGCCGAAGAAGCCATCGCCGATGCAATCAATACTCTAGCCGGCAAACGTGAACATGCAGCCTCTCTAGGAGCTGCTGGCTACGAAATCGCCCGCCAGATCACCTGGGATGGCGTCATAGAAAAATTAGTGGAAAGTTCATAAGCCCTCGTCGCCAAAAGCAATGTGGCACCTAAAACAAAA
>CAZWIL010000177.1:0-4751 GCA_964634175.1 uncultured Vicinamibacteraceae bacterium | reverse complement strand
CTGTTTCCTTAGCCTCTATCGCACGAGACAATCGCAACCAGGTTGTGAACGGTAATCGCCGGATAGCAGATACCGGTGCCTCTGTGAGATCCACCGCAACGACACCAAAACATCCAGCCTGCATAACAAGCATTGCGGCCTTAAGAACTTGGTCAATTCTGTAGGGAACCATTCGTGAACTAATTTGCCGCCCTCGAATCCACAGTAACCGAGGCAAGTGAATCCCAGCAGCCTGGCTAAACACAGGATCGAAAGCATCAAACGCATCGATAAGCGCGACCGTCTCACCTCTGCTGGTAGCCGCTGCTAGCATCGCGATTAATACACTCGTTCTTCCTGACGACCGTGGACCAACAATTTCGGACAGGTGTCCTCGTGCAACCCCACCTCCAAGCGCCGTATCCAAATCGCTTACACCTGTTGAAACCACATGTTCGCCGGTAAGTGTTTGAGGCGATACAAGCGAATTACCTAGTTTTTTTGACTGTAGTAATGCTTCAAGGGTAGAAAGATTAACACTCATTTCGCTTTTTATTCGCCTACTATATCGAGCCTGCCCCCCTAGGTCAACCTCCGCTACGGACCGGTACACACTGCTAGAATAGACAGGAGAAGACTATGTTTTTGGAACTCGTTGATATCCTGTTACGCGGGTTCAAACTGCGATGCCCCTGTTGCGGGCATGGACACCTATTTAAGACAACATTTCGACTTAATGTTCAATGCCAAGCGTGCAACGAACGGTTTGAACGCGAACCTGGCCAGTGGTTCGGGGCTATCTATATCAATCTTTTACTCACACTGGCACTACCAGTGATCGGATTTACGGCAACTCAGATTTTCACCTCACTCTCGATGCCGCAACAGCTCTGGATCTGGACACCTGTTACAGCACTCAGTCCACTTGCATTCCATCGGCTGTCGAAAGGACTCTGGACTAGCATCATCTTTTATGGAGAAGGGCTGTACATTCCTTGGCCGAACCAATAAACAACCAGCAGGACACCTCTACCGCCTCACCAGATATACAGACCACCACAATCCCAACTGGAGTGCGAATCATAAAACGCCTCACGGCTGCGTTCGCATTTCCTAACTTCCGCAATCTATGGCTGGCTGCTTTTACGTCAGCGGTAGGAACTTGGATGCAGCGATTCGCTCAGCAGTGGTTAATCCTTAGCTTAACTGGCTCTGCGTTCTTTCTCGGACTTGACGCATTTATCGGTGAGCTCCCTCTTCTACTCTTCACACTACTCGGAGGCGTTGTCGCCGACCGTTATGACCGGCGAAAGCTTTTGATCGCCTCGCAAACCATTCAAATGTTCTGTGCCCTGACACTAACTGGACTAGTTTTTTTTGACGTTGTTCACATCTACTACATTTTGGGTCTGTCTTTTATGACTGGACTAGCACAAGCCTTCGGTGGCCCAGCATTCCAATCGATGCTCCCCTCTTTAGTGACACGAGCGAGCCTACCTAATGCCATTGCACTCAGCTCAGTGCAATTCAATCTTGCCCAAATGGTCGGACCGCTCATCGGGGGTGGACTACTCGTAGCTTTTGGAATAGTGGTTTGCTTCGGAATCAACAGTGCGTCATTTCTTGCTGTCATTGTCGTTTTGAGCCTCATGCATCTTCCAGCACCACAAACTGATTCAAACACACGACTCACGACTGACCTTAAGAGTGGCTTATCCTTCGTGCGGCACCAACGTGCACTATTGGCATTGACGGTACTAGCAATGGCAACCACCACTCTCGGAGTGCCAGTACGTGCGTTCCTACCGGTATTTGCCAATGACGCTGCACAGCTAAGTCAAATGATGGCTGTGCTCGGTGCCGGTGCCGTCGTGGGAGCTCTGACCGTAGCGTGGCTAGGCCAATTCAAAAAAATGGGCAAAACCCTTCTTATCGTGCAACTTTTTTTCGGAGGACTAGTTGCACTGTTTGCGACACTGCCGATTACGAGCGCCAGTTATGTCATTTTATTTTTTATTGGTACAACACTCTTAATCGTGTTTTCTCTGACAAATTCCTTGGTGCAACTCACTGTTCCGGACGCATTGCGGGGACGTGTGCTAAGTATTTATATGATGGCATTCCGAGGCGGCATGCCACTTGGGAGTCTTGTCAGCGGATACTTGATTACGCTCTTGTCTGAGCAAACGGTCATCGCTTTCAACGGAGTGCTGCTAGCAAGCGTCGCAATCTACTTCCTCAGCAGCAGTCATGGCGTAAAAGAACTCTAGAGAGAACTTCAAGCTATTCTGGACCACTGAATACTGCTCATAACTAATCATCGGCATCGGAGATCTCCCCTGCAAGAACTTATCTCTCTCTTCCTTCGACTCGGGATCACAGCTTTTGGTGGTCCCGCTGCGCATATCGCGATGATGCGAGACGAAGTAGTAGAACAACGCCGTTGGATGACGGATTCAGAATTTCTCGACCTACTGGCTGCTACCAATCTAATTCCCGGGCCGAACTCAACAGAAATGGCCCTCCACATCGGCTACAAACGAGCCGGCTTGCTTGGATTAATCGTCGCCGGAAGCTGCTTCATTTTTCCCGCGTGCGTTGTCGTGATGATAATTGCTTGGGGTTACACGAGGTATGGGGAAACACCGCAAGTCGAATGGCTGACTTATGGCATCAGGCCAATCACTATCGCCATCATCCTACAAGCAGTGTGGAAGCTCGCCCGCACTGTCAGTCGCGGCTCCACAACTTTAGTAATCGGTTTAATAGCGACCAGTCTGGCAATCAGTGGTGTTAACGAACTAGTGCTGCTTGCCGGCGGTGGCTTCTTCGCAGTCGCGGCTCGCTTCATTCGCAATATTTCTTTTAACAGCATAATCACAATGCTTCTGACCACAACAACTATTGGAGCAGTTGGAATAACGGCAACAGAGGCAATTCCTGTAACCCTGACACGTCTCACTCTCTTCTTTCTCAAGGTCGGATCTGTCTTGTTCGGCAGTGGATATGTATTACTCGCATTTTTGCGGGCGGATCTGACGGAACGTTGGTCGTGGCTCACCGAGCAGCAACTCATTGACGCTGTCACAATAGGTCAATTAACACCTGGACCCGTGTTTACAACTGCTACCTTTATCGGCTTTCTATTAAAAGGATGGCCGGGGGCAATTCTCGCCACGATTGCGATCTTCGCTCCAGGATTCGTATTCGTTGCAATCACACACCCGCTAATCAAACGTTTGCGTAGGTCCAGTATCACAAACGGTATTGTCGATGGAGTCGCAGCGGCATCACTCGGCCTGATGGTTGCTGTTACTTGGCAACTCGGCCAAGCGGCAATCGTGGATGTACCGACCGCGCTATTCTTGGCCGGATCAGGGGTAATACTCGCAGTCTGGCACCCAAACTCAACTTGGTTGATCGTTCTCGGAGCCATTCTCGGCTGGGTATTCCGAGAGAGCATTGGATGATAATAGGGACACGCGACGAGCAATATCGAACTGGACCAACAGCGACCTCAGATAAACATGAACCGAACTTAAGACCGATCTACGTTCGTTAGATTTACCTGTTTCACCACTGGAATAGTCATTCTGAGTACACGACCATTCTCAAATTTTGTATCTTTCGCCAATACCTCACCACCACGATCTATCCAAATGCGAGCAGCAACTTTGACGGTAGACTGACACAGTTGCAGCAACGAGTCTCGCCTCGCAACATACTGACCGTGCAGTTCCCTACACTTGCCATCAAGAGCCAGGCGTAAAGCCTCAAGTTCATTGTTAGTCGAGTCGCCAATTCCATCAGCACTTGGCATCGTAAGATCTTGGATAATGGTTCCAAGAACCTCAAGATCATGGAGGTCCCCCAGTAATTTCTGGACCTCCTTGAGTTCCCGTACACTACGCCGAATACGTGCTTCACCCGTGTCTTGACTCAACTCAAGGGCATATCGAAGTTTCTTCGCAGCGATCCGAACACAGTGCACACGATCAGAGATGTACAGTGCTCCAGCTTCAACTACTGCCTGACACAAATCCTCTGAACGCCTTTCTATGCGAACCGCCAGCATCCGGGCCCAAATATCAGTCTCTTGACGCATCCCCAGAACCTTAGCGATATCGGCAAGATCTCGCTCAAGTTTTCTCGTATTGACGGATGACAACCGGTCGAGCATACGTTCTCGACATTCCTCCCTTTCATCCAGAAGACATTGTTCTAAGCGCTGACCAGAAAAGCGACCGACAAATTCAGTTTTGATAAGTTCTCGGACCACCTCAATCGACACATCAATTTCTCGCACGCGCCCTAGTAACCTGCCTACACGGCGCACGCGACGCCGGGAACGATTCGCAAGATCACGCGGAATCTCACAGGCGCACAATGGCAGGATTTCACGGAGTCGACGGGTTGTTACGCGGACTTGATGCAATGGTTCAACTTCTCCCGCGAGGGCTTCAGGAAGATACTTGCTCATTGCGCGTATCAACCGTTCAAACGGTTGCCGAAGGGGTTGTGAAATCTCCATGTTAGGATGGTGCCGCTTAACAGTTTTCAGCCGATCTATTTTAAAGTCAAAAATCCAAGAATAACCATGCGAATTGCCGCTATCGACATTGGAACCAATTCAATTCACATGATCGTGGTTCAAATTCGTCCGGACCGTTCATTTGAAGTTATCGACCGGGAAAAAGAGATGGTACGCCTCGGCTCAGGAGGACTTGGTGGAAAAGCCTTGACGGAATCGTCAATGGTTACAGCCCTTCAGG
>CAZWIL010000176.1:0-4766 GCA_964634175.1 uncultured Vicinamibacteraceae bacterium | reverse complement strand
TCGACATCGCGGTACGACATTGCTCGCTTCGGCGCCGAGGTATTCAGAGCGTCTCCCAGACAATCTGATCTCATGATAGTCGCCGGTACCGTGACGAAGAAAATGGCGCCGGTATTGCGCCGCCTTTATGACCAAATGCCCGAGCCGAAGTGGGTAATTTCGATGGGCAGTTGTTCAAACGCTGGTGGTCCGTTTCCGACCTATAGTGTGTTGCAGGGCGTTGATAAGATTGTACCTGTAGATGTGTACGTGTCGGGTTGTCCACCCCGACCGGAGGCACTTCTATACGGTCTGATGAGATTGCAAGATAAGATTAGAAAAGAGAACACCGTTCTCACGAAGGAACGGGTCATCTTGGCAGGTCAGGATGAGCCAATTATCGTAGAGGACCGGGCCTAGGATGCTGTTTCTTGCCAAATTATTCAAGACTGTTTTCTTAGTTGACCTTCTAAAAGGAATGTGGGTCACTCTCAAGTACACACCGCAACCTGCGTTTACGTTTCAGTATCCTGAAGAACGGCGACCGGTGGCTCCGCGGTTTCGGGGAGTGCTTCGCCTGCAAGTGGAACCAGAGACGGGGGCTCAGACCTGCATAGTATGTGACCAGTGCGCCAAAGTTTGTCCTGACGAACTCATAGATTTAGGTGGACATCGTGAACCTGGACATAAGATCAAGGTGCTCGATTATTTTGATTTCAATTTGTCACGCTGTAGTTTTTGCGGTTTGTGCGCGGAGGTCTGTCCGACGAAACCTGTAAAGGCGCTCATTATGAGTGAGGATTATGAGCTTGGATCTTACAGTCGGAATGCTCAGATTCTGAGAGTGGATGAAATGTACGACGGGGTTCCGATTGAGCGTTACACTCGATAGCACCCTTCCCAGATAGCTGACCTTGCCGTTCTTTCGACAGCTAGAAGCAATCCTTTCCCCAGTGTCTTGCCAATGGCTCAGTTAATCAGTCATAGTTTGAATGTAGCGATTGTTAAATTTTGTCGGGTGGGTTCATGCGTAAAGCTATTCGTCTTCTGTGCCCAGTAATTTCTGTTGCGATCGCACTAGGCGTCATTGCTAGTGCCGCTGCTATCCCAGCCTCTACACGCAGTGAAATTCAACTAGAGTTGGGAGACCTGCTGTTTGCCGATGAACGGTATGGAGAGGCTATATCAGCCTACCTCCTCGCTAAAGAAGGTGCTGAGCCGGACCAACTGGTTCGAGCTTCAGCCGGGTTGTTGCGGTCGCTGTTATTGGCGGCTGAATTTAATCGTGCATATCAAGAGGCACTGTTTTTTGAGTCCCTTGATCATCGAGCGAATCCCGAACTTCGTACACTGTCAGCCGATGGGTTTTGGGGGTACGGTCTCTTCGAAGAAGCGGACAGGATTTACGATGAAGTTTTGGCAGAAGTGCCGTCACATCCGCGTGCACTTCATGGCTTAGCTCGTAGTCTCGCTGCGAAGAATCGACACACTGAAGCTCTTACGGAAATCCAAGCTGCTATAGGACTTAGTCCGACCGATCCAATTCTTCATCACACACACGGAATGATTCTTCGAGGATTGCGACGCTACGAGGCGGCCGCTCAGGCTTTTGAAGAGTACGTTGCGGTCGTGCCCAAAGTTCGTGATACCGACCAACTTGAGTGGGCTCGCGCCGAGGTAAGTTTTCTGCGATCTTTTGGTAGTCGGGTGCCGTTTGAGATGTCTCTTGATGAGGACGAGATAGTTACTCTGCCGTTCGACCTTCTGAACGACAAGATTGTAATTCGAGGACGGGTCAATGGAAGTGATCCTGTCGAACTTGTGGTGGACACCGGTGCTGAACAGATGGTTCTCTCTCAGGAGCTGGCAGAACGTGTCGGAGTTGAGGGAATTTCCAGTGCCGTCAGTGCGGGTGTTGGTGAGGTAGGGATGCGAGGGCTCGAAGTTGGGCGTGTTGATTCGCTGAGTCTTGGGTCTCTTGAGATTCGGAATGTTCCAGCTATCATCAAGAATCCTCCACTGACGCTGGCTGGAATACCTCGGCGGCGAGTGCCAGACAGTATTTCGCCGATTGCGTTGGGTTTGTCAGCAGTGATTGATTATCGTCGTCGTGAGCTTGCCTTGGCTCAGTTATTGCCCGAGGAACCCGCCGAGATTGAGCTACCCATGCGTGTACAGCGGCTGGCCGTAGTTCGCGGTGTGGTCAATCAGGAACACGCCAAGAGCTTTGTGGTTGATACGGGCGGTGAGGTTATATCGATTAGCTTGGGGACCGCTGCGGCCCTACGAATGGCGCCGCCTCGGCATATTCCGTTACGTGTGTTTGGGACATCGGGATGGGACCAGGACGCGTTCCTGCTACCTGGTGTTAATTTGGCGTTTCGCGATATCGAGTACGATAACTTTTCGGTTGTCGTTCTCAACTTGCACAGGCCGAGTGCTTTGGTCGGTTTTCACATTGGAGGAATCATTGGGCATGATTTTCTCAGTGACTACCGCGTCTCAATGGATTTAGCACGGTCGGCATTGAGACTGACCCGGTATTGAAATGGGGCGGGACTGGTTTAACGATTAGCGAGTTAGTTAGAAGTCGTACCCGATCCACAGTGAAAACTTGACCCGTCTGAACCCTTCACTTCCACCCACTTGGGCGAAGAACACGTCCTCCCACGCTTTGTTAAAGAGTGTGCGCCATGCCCAATCAAAGTGAACTGGAAACCCAAGGGCTAACGTCGATAGGCTGAGTCCGTAGGAGGCTCGTGCGTTGACCAGTCTGAAGCCCTCTACTGACGTCACGTCACCAAAAACTTCCTGATAGTTCTGTAAATCTGGGTTAAAGCGAATCGATTCGACGCCTCGAAAGATTCCAGGTTCAAACGACCAAGCGTTGAGAGGTTGTCCCTCGAACCCAGCCACACCGAAATTGAAGAAGAAAGCGCCCCTGACGCCACCAAGGATACCGATTGGCGTTGCCATCGCTTCTATCACCGGAAAGCGAAGTTCAGCATTGCCGAAGAGCGCCTTGTGACCAAGGAACTCCAGGTAGTCGTACCCCCGCATGTCTGAATTACCGCCAAAGAAGGTGAAATCCGGGAAATCTCCCCAACTCTTAAATCCACGACCCCGAAGGGCCAAGACACCATTTTCGCTAATTCGCCAATACTTACGGGCGTCGAGATCAATGGTCTGACGAGAAAGAAAAGCGTCGCCTCCGGGTGGTGCAAACTCATAGCTAAGCCTGAAGGTGCTACCTGATAACGGACCATATTCTCGAAAGACAGTCGTTTCTTGAATCAAGGCCAGGCCGAGTGGAAGGTATCTGCCACTCCGAAAAATGCTGGTTCCAAATTGTTGCTGCTGATATTGCTCAGACTGTTCAGCGAGGGCTGGATTGTCGAATTTTTCTGTCGTGTCGAAAAGCCCGACGGATAACTCTACGCGTCGGAATCGATCAATGGGATAAATCGAAAAGACGCTGCCCCCGCGGGTTGATCGAACGGCTATAGCATCATCACGGCTCAGGAACGCCAAACTGGGATCGAAAAATGTGCCTGGGACAAAGCCATAGAAGAACTGTTCCTGAGAGAATCCTTGCACCGCGTATTGCATGCGGCCAGACAGGTTAATGTACGACCCGCTATATGTTCGATACTGCTGAATAGAGTACGCACTGAGTGAAAATTGTTGGTCGCCTAACACATCGGTAAACGAGATCGAGGTGCCACCAAGTACGTCGCCGTTACTGGTCACACCCAGGTTTAATGGTGGACGGCCTTCAAGGAACATATTCTCGAAGGCACCTTTTTGGCGGCTGTTGTCACGAATTAGGGTGTGCGCAAGTGGAGCTTGGAAATCGATGATTGGTCCTGGGGATCCAAAGTCCTCTGTTTGTGCTGTGTAAAGAGGGTCCTCGTGAGCAATCGAATGAAGTCCGTACTCACCTTCGTAGTAGGTAATGAAGGCCACGCGCGTACCGGGTTCATCTTCATCGCCCGTTATTACGATCGGATTGACGTTTCCTGTCGAAGTGTCCGTGTATTGCCGGAGTTCACCAGTGGCGAGACCGAGCGTCCAAATGTTGAAGATTTCTCCGTCCCGAGCTACGTCAGGGGAGACCGGTTGTGCTGGATCTATGGCCGTGGACGAAAATACTAGGGTGTCGTTGTCGATCAGTTGGCCGCCGGCATCATCGTGGGTGCCGAACGTTAATTGGGTGCGAGACCCGTCTGAGAGATTAATTGAGAAGTATTTGTTGTTTCCTGACACTCGGGCGAGGTGGAGGACTGCTGATCCATCATGAGAATACAAGGGCGCATAATCGGCAAACTCATCGTTGGTTAGATTGGTTACCTCTTCAGTGCGGAGGTCAAGTTCAAAGATGTCTCCGATACCGGAACTCAAGGCTGAAAAAACGACAGCAGTGCCGTCGGGAGAAAAATCTGGTGATTCTGGTTCGTCGACCATGTCGAGATCAATCCGACGTTCCACATCTTTAGTGAGAACATTTTGAATTACCAGAGACTTGTATTTGCCCTTCCGAACGAAGTACGCCACACGGTCTCCTTGGGGAGACCAACTGATCCACGAGACAGTATTAAACCGCTGACCGGGTAGTGGGATGTATTCGAATCCCAGCGATTGATCGAACCCACTGGTGAGGTTGTCTATGATTTCACCCGTGTGTGCGGATAGCAGCACTATGTCGAATTCTTGGTCCTTACGGTTCAACGCGACAGCCGCTATCACTTCACCGGAAGGCGCGCTTTCGATGTTGTAGACAACCGGGT
>CAZWIL010000175.1:0-4785 GCA_964634175.1 uncultured Vicinamibacteraceae bacterium | reverse complement strand
TCCGCAATCACCGGTGATGCACTGTATGTCCCTGGCCGTAACCGCTGACGTCCATAAACCAAAGTGCCGGTCCTCAGTTCATGCACATAGACAATTCCCTGGTCGTTAACGATATATAGGTAGTCCCCGTCAGTAACTGGTGTCGGGACATCCGGTCCATCTTCGGCCTCCCACACCACATGAGAAGCGAGCACGTCACCCCGGCCCCCTGCTTCAAGAACCAATAGCGGCCTCACACGAGTCGGAGCAATGATCAGACCAGCCTCAATCACCGGTGAAGCCACGATCCGATAAGCGCCGTTTCTGGTGGGATTCAACCCGTCGGCTCGCCACAGTTCTTGGCCGCTTTCAGGATCATGCCCGGTAACGGCGTCACCACCAGTAATGACTATCTCTGTCATGCCATCGTAGGTCAGTAAAGCGGGGGTCGTATAGGAATCGGGTGACTCACGTAAAGCTTCCGTTGGACGTTCTTGCCTCCAAACAGTCTCGCCATTAGCTGCATCGATTCGTAAAACATATGAAGGATCGTCGGTCTTCATACCGTGAAGCACCTGCACATACAACGCATTGCCATAAAGCAGCGGCGATGAGGCGTACCCCCAGTTCAACCCAAATGGACCGTAATCCGCCTGAATGTCTCGCATCCAGATTTCATCGCCATCAAAGTTGAATGCCCTCAATACGCCCGTACCCGTTATCACCCACACATACTCGCCATCAGTGACCGGCGATGGCGACGACATGTTCTGTTTCCGCTGGCGATGATTGCCGTCACTTAGAAAGCGCTTCCAGACCGGTTGTCCCGTATTGCGGTCCAGACACCACAATTCCAAATTGTCACCGGCTGCAACATTAAGGAAAATCGATTCTTCCCAGATCGCTGGAGTTGAACCGGTCCAGTCTGGCATCTCAAGCTTCCAGACGACATTCTTGTCCGCGTCCCACTCAACCGGTACAGCTTCTGTGGATACACCGTTTCTCGTCGGCCCTCGCCAATTTGGCCAATTGTTGGCAAAAATTGGCACCTGCGAAGCCAGGACAAGTAAAAGGACCAGCGGACTCGTTAAGCGTAACAACTGCCCGATCGCGTTGTACCGCAACGAGATCGAAACCATCTCTCGATATCCGACTCGAACTTTTTGTCTCACGTGCCCCCCACTTCCTGAAACGGTCTACTAATCGTAGATCAGAAATTACGACACACCACCCTTACGCCGTCAAGAGAGCGTGTTTGAAGTAGTCCCAGGCGGCGCCAGATCAAGCAAGAAAGCATACTGGAGTGCAACCTCACGGTATCGGCGATAGCGCCCTGAAGATCCACTATGCCCTGCATCCATATTCGTTTTGAGGAGTAGAAGATTATCGTCGGTCTTGACCGTGCGAAGTTTGGCAACCCATTTGGCTGGCTCCCAGTACTGCACCTGCGAATCATGAAGCCCGGCCATTACCAACAGATGCGGGTATGCCTGCGGAGTGACGTTGTCATAAGGCGAGTACGATTTTATATAGTCGTAGTAAATTGCATCCTGCGGGTCTCCCCATTCGTCAAACTCGCCAGTCGTCAACGGAATCGTGTGGTCTGACATCGTCGTCACAACATCGACAAAGGGCACCTGGGCAACAACGGCGTGAAACAAATCAGGTCGCATATTGCAGACCGCCCCCATCAACAAACCGCCAGCACTCCCTCCCATCGCAAATAGCCGGTCTGCAGATGTGTAACGCTCGGCGATGAGATGCTCAGCGCACGACACGAAATCCGTAAATGTATTTTTTTTATTTAGTAGTTTCCCCGCGTCATACCACTCACGACCGAGTTCCTCACCACCCCGAACATGAGCGATTGCAAAGACAAACCCTCGATCCAACAAACTGAGTCGAGTTGATCGAAAATCAGCATCCATGCTGATCCCATACGACCCATATCCGTACAACAACAGTGGGCTAGACCCATCCACCGGCGTGTCACAACGGGACACTAGTGAGATCGGAACCTCAACACCATCGGCAGTCTTGGCCAGAAGTCGCCGTGTTCGATAATTCTCAGATTGAAAACCACCGAGGACTTCCTCACATTTCAACAGAGTTCTCTCACGCGTGACCATGTCGTAATCGTATTCAGATGCTGGCGTACTTAGAGAGCTATATCCGAAACGAAGCACTGTCGTATCTACTACTTTGTTATGCGCATCGATATACGCGTCGTAGGCAGGTTCAGGGAAGGTAACTTCGTGTGCACCATCTCCATTCCACGGTCGAACGCAAAGCCTCACAAGACCATCAACTCGTTCTTGCAGCACTAGAAACTGTGCAAATAATTCAAATGTTTCCAGCAACACTCCATCTCTATGGGGAACGAGTTCCTGCCAGTGTTCCTCACTCCACCGGCTCGGCTCATCGCTTGTTTCTAAAAGACGATAATTCTTGGCTCCCTCATTACTCCGGACAAAGAATCTATCGTTATAGTGGTCGATGTGATACTCGTGTCCATTTTTTCGGCGAACAAATGCGCGCGGAGGATTCTCTGGATGGTCCGCATCAAGAACGTGGTACTCCGTCGTGAGCGTTTGGTAGCAACCAATCAGAATGTGTCGCTGGGACCGACTTTTACCAACACCGCATCCAAAAGTCTCGTCAGTTTCTTCATAGACCAATTCATCTGTTGACACATCCTGACCGAGGCGATGGCGATAGACCTGATAGGCCCGCAGCGTCGAATCATGCTGGCGGGTGTAAAAAATAGTCGCATTGTCGTTGGCCCATACGAAATTTCCTGTGACCTCTTTAATCACATCACTAACTGCAACTCCCTTGTTAACGTCTTGAAAACAAATGTCATATCGCCGCCGGCCGACTGTATCGACCGCATACCCAAGCAGTCGCTCATCCGGGCTGACCTTGAGTCCTCCAACATCGCAGTAGCTATGTCCTTCAGCAATCTTGTTAACGTCAAGTATCACTTCCTCAGCGGCGCCTATTTCTAATTGTCGGCAATAAATTCGATACTCTCGCCCATCCTCGTAACGCCAGTAATACAGATGCTTACCGTCGCGGTATGGCACCGAAACGTCAGTCTGTTTGATCCGCCCCTTGATCTCCTCAAATAAAGTCTCCTGACGTTCCCGTGTGTGCCCCAAGCACTCGTCAACATACTGGTTCTCAGCAGTTAAATATGCCGTAACCTCAGGATTCGATCGTTCTCTCAACCAATAATATTCATCCACTCGAACATCACCATTGAGTTCAAGGTGATGGGGGCGCTTCTCTAGAATCGGCGGTGGCATAAATAAAATCACTCAGAACGAAGCGAAGAAAGAAGCGGAGCTCGGACCGCAGATAACGTCGCAAAAATGGACGCAGAAAACCCAGCAACGAGAACGATGACCAATAACGACCCAAGCGACAAGAATGGAAGACTACCTCCCCGAGAAACCCAGGCAGGGGCAATAGCCACCACCGCCGAGACCGTACCGGTAAACAAACCAACAAGTAACAGAAAAGCGTTTTCGGACAGGACCAGTAACGATAGTTGCCGTGAATTAAAACCCACGGCACGTAAAAGCGCCAACTCTCGTCGTCGCTCAAATACATTCCGAAGTAACACCGCTCCAAGCCCGAACGTACCGAGCACCAAACCGAGACCACCTAATGCCTGAAAAGTGGCCAGATAAGTATTCTCCACGCGATGGAATCCAGCTAGTCGCTCAGCGGTCGAAACCACATCGAATCCATAGTCTGCCAATCGCCCCTCTAATGCAGCAGTCACTGCATCCGTCCGGTTCAGCGGCACATCGATCAAGAAAAATCGGTACCCGTCGTACTGCGGAAAGAACCGATCGAAGTGCTCTTCTGAAACCACCAGTTCTCGCTGAAAAATGCTGTCAGACAGTGCGGCAACAATGCGTAAACGGATTGGATTGTCTGTATCGCGATTCAAAACGAAATCATCACCTACTTTGAGATGCAACGCGTAGGTCAACGAGGTCGCATCCGCAATCGCGGGAATCGCTCCATCCTCAAACGTCCGGTGCAAGAGTTGCCACGGGTTCTCCTTCTCAACTTCAGTTTCGGCCAGACTCCCAGTAAATGAAAATCGCCCCTCCGACAAAAACGTTTCAGTCGCCGCCAAGACTCTCGGATCCTTGGCTTGATACAAATTAAGGCAACTGGCATCTTCGCCGGGTCTCAGGCGAAACCGCGTGAACGTTACGCCTTCAAGAATCCCACCCGATTCATAAAAATCAAACAAGTTGAGCGCATCTTGACCAGCCGCCATCGACAGATCGTGAGCAATCGGCAGTAATGTGTCAGCGAGAAGTGGGTAGCCTCCAGTTCCAGATTGTGGGTTTAATTCGTTCTCAGCACCTTCGCGGTGGAAAGCATCAACTGCGACAATGATGAATGCTGCCGATGCGATAAGGGCGATACACAACACACTTCGTCCAGGACGGGCACTTGCATTCCTGAACCCAACTTGGACAATCGACCACGGCCTTCCAGCCTGGCGACGATAGCCGCCGCGGAGCAAGACCGACGTGGTGACAAGCAAACTACACAGTAACGATATTCCTCCGCCGAAAAAGCCGACTGTCGAGGTCAACAAGTCCACAGTCGAAGCCACAATCAAACCAATCCCGAGACAAGACAAGCCCACCGCAAGAGTAACAAGACGTGACCGAGAGCCAGGATTTCCTGAAAACGTATTCTCTGTGAGTATTCCGGACAACAAACTTCGTGGAGATAGTGGACTAAGCGACCGCAGGGTCAAAGCGATCGAAAGAA
>CAZWIL010000174.1:0-4880 GCA_964634175.1 uncultured Vicinamibacteraceae bacterium | reverse complement strand
TGAAGGCGAACGGCAGGCAGGGCAGTTGCTGCTGCTGCCGAATTCGGCTGACGAGCGACTTGAACAAGTAGCTGGGACGCTACGAGATACTGAGACGGTCGAACTGGTGACCGGGGCCCCTCCGCCACCTGTCGCGCCTGATGTGATCGTGCGAAGTGACTCTGGACGGGCGACGCTTCGCGCTGTTCGTCTTAACGGGACGTTCGATCTCGATGGCGATCTTGATGAGCGCATCTACGATGACGTGCCCTCAATAACAGATTTTGTTCAGGTTGAACCAAACGCTGGAGTCTTAGCTACCGAGCAGACTGAGGCGTGGATCTTTTTTGATGAGTCAAATGTATATGTTTCGGCCCGTGCCTGGGATTCTGCGCCGGAAGCTAACTGGATCATGAATGAAATGAGACGCGATAGCTTCAATCTGTTACAGAACGAAGGGATCGGTTTCTCTTTCGACACGTTCTACGATCGTCGTAGTTCAATTGTGTTTAACGTTACTCCACTCGCTGGGCGAATGGATGGTCAAGTCAATAGTGAGGGGTCCTACAGCCCAGATTGGAATCCGATCTGGCAGCTTCAGACTAGTCGCTTTGAGGGTGGCTGGTCGTTTGAGGCCAGTATTCCGTTTAAGTCATTGCGTTATCGGCCAGGACGAATTCAGATTTGGGGATTTCAGATGCGGCGGGATGTGATGTGGAAGAACGAGATGTCGCATATCGTCCCTATCGATGCTGGACTTGGTCGAGGTGGATTGCTTGAGGCGTCACTTCATCCCTCGTTGGTTGGTTTGGAGGCGCCGGAACTCGGTAATTTGCTTGAAATTAAACCCTTTGTAATCGGTGACCTGAGTTCTGATTTTACGGCTTTGCCGGTGCTATCGAATCAGGTTGGAGGTAACGTCGGGATTGACGTTTTGAAATATGGTGTTACTGAGAACTTAACCGCTGATTTCACGCTGAATACCGACTTTGCTCAGGTCGAAGCTGATGAACAACAGGTGAACCTGACGCGTTTTAGTCTGTTCTTTCCTGAGAAACGCGAGTTCTTTTTGGAGAATCAAGGAGTATTCGCTTTTGGGACTGGTGGTCGTCGGTCGCGTTCTGGAGGTTCACGAGACGCACCAATTCTGTTCTACAGTCGGCGAATAGGTTTGAATCGTGGACTCGAAGTACCGATTCGAGTCGGTGGTCGACTGACAGGTCGGGCGGGTCCGTACACGATTGGTCTACTTAGTATCCAGACGGGCGAGGATTCTGCCGCCGAGGCGCAGAGTACAAATTATTCAGTCGTTCGAATTCGGCGAGATATTCTTCGGCGGAGCAGTATTGGAACAATCCTGACGAATCGATCGATGTCGGTTGTGTCGCCGGTTCAAGGGGACAATCTGGTGATTGGTTTTGATGCTGCGTTGGCCTTCTACGACAACCTATCAATGAACGCCTATTGGGCGAAAACCGACACGGCCGGACTTGACGGGGCTGACACTAGTTATACCGGGGACCTCCGGTATGCCGGTGATCGATACGGGGTGACTGTCGAACACTTATTTATCGATAAACGATTTTCCCCAGAGTTGGGTTTTGTTCGCCGCGACGATATGCGTAAAAGTTATGGGTCCGTCCGTTTTAGTCCGAGGCCACGTGGGCTAGCGTCAGTAAGAAAGTTTACATGGGAGGGGTCATATAACTACATCACCGACGCCGATGGTTTTGTCGAAACTCGTGAGCCACATGGTCGTTTTGGGATCGAGTTTGAGAATAGCGATCAGTTTGACCTAACGTTTACTCGAACGTATGACTTTCTTAAGACTCCGTTTGGTATCGCCGAAGACATTCTTATTCCGAGCGGACCTTATGACTTCCAGAATACACGGGTGGATTATGGTTTCGGTTCGCAACGGCGACTTTCAGGCAACATAGGTTTCGAGCGGGGTACTTTTTACGGTGGGACAAAGACTACGGTCTCCATAGGGGGCAGCGGAAGAGGTCCCTTTGGCGGCGGGCGGATTGAAATTAGCCCGAAACTGTCACTGGAACCCGGGATGTCTCTTAATTGGGTCGATGTGCCTCAGGGGCAATTCACGACGACGTTGGTGACAACACGAGCGACCTATACCATGACGCCACTGACGTTTGTGAGTGCATTGGCCCAATACAATTCAGATCAATCAGCATTAAGCCTGAATATTCGATTGCGTTGGGAATATGGACCTGGTAGCGAGCTTTTCGTGGTTTATAACGAACAGCGTGATACGCTCGTTCCAAATCGGTTCACAGGACTCGATAATCGCGCGTTTATAATTAAGTTGAACCGATTGTTTCGATTCTGAGGGGTGCCTGCGGTGGGTATGGGGTGGGTGCCCTCATCTGTTCTATATCGCGTTTTGAGGCACTTACCTGACGGTACCGATTCTCCTCTGATAGTTGAAAGAAATCTGTGTGAAATCCGGTCGGCGTCGAAGCGAGTGATTGTACACCCGATGAGGCCTGTGATGATTCTGCTTCGTCTTAGAGTGTTCGCGACAGAAGGATTGGCCGCCTCAATTGCAGCGGTAGGACGATACCTGATTCTCGGCGTCGCATTCGCTTGTCTAAGTGCAACAGTGACGTTGGCGCAATTTGAATTAAGTGCTGATGACGGAGTACATCGGACAATTGCAATTGTTCCCTTTGTAAATATTTCCGGTGCCGCGCAAGATGAGTGGATGGGCATTGGAATTGCTGAATCCGTCGCTGGAGACCTGTCTCGTTCTGAAAACCTTCGTGTCTTAGATCTTGGTCGCGTTCGTGTGGCGTTTGAGCGAGCGGGCATTGATATTGGCGGCAGTGAAATGGCCATCGATGTTTGGCGAGAGCTCGGCACTGACTTGCTGGTGACTGGAAGCTACCAACGCCTCGGCAACCGATTGCGTGTGACGGCTCGAGTTGTTTCGCTAGAAGAAGGGTTGGTCGTGAGGAGTGCTACGGTCGATGGAATGGCTGCCGAGTTCTTTGATCTACAGGATCGCGTGGCTCTGGCTTTGAGCGAGCGTCGTCGCCAGGGGGTTGCACCAGTTCGAGCGGACTCGCCGGTTGATTCGAACTCGAATGTGACGGAAACGGCAACAATTGGCGAGTTGAGTACTGGTGGTGTTTTTGCACTTCCACCGGGAGCCCCGCCAGCGCCAGTGGCGCCTGAGGTTATTACTCGAAATGAGAGTGGTCAAGCCACGGTTCGCGCGGTACGGCTGACCGGAGACTTTAGTTTAGATGGCGATCTCACTGATCCTATCTATGGGACTGTTCCATCGATGAGCGGCTTCGTGCAGATGGAACCAAATGCGGGGGAGCCAGCTACTGAGGAGACTGAGGCGTGGGTTTTTTTTGACGAAGAAAACGTTTACGTCGCCGCCCGCGCATGGGATTCGACTCCAGAATCGAACTGGCTTCTGAACGAGATGCGCCGTGACAGTTCCTACGTTTTACAGAACGACGGAATTGGATTCTCATTTGACACCTTTTACGACAGACGCAGTTCGGTGGTGTTTGATGTGACGCCAATCGGAGGGCGGATGGACGGCCAGGTCAATAATGACGGGTCGTATAGCAGGGAGTGGAACCCTATATGGGATTTTCGTACGGGCCGATTCGAGGGCGGGTGGTCGTTTGAGGCCAGCATCCCATTTAAGTCGCTACGGTATCGTCAGGGTTCGACGCAGGTGTGGGGCTTTGTAATGCGGCGAGATGTCATGTGGAAGAACGAGATGTCGTATCTCATTCCGCTCGACCCTGGGCTTGGTCGCGGGGGACTTCTTCAGGCATCAGCCTGGCCGGCCATGGTTGGGTTGGAGGCTCCAGAGTCCGGTAATCTGCTAGAGATCAAGCCGTATGTAATCGGTGACGTCAATTCTGACTTTTCTCTATCGCAGATTGGTTCAACTCAGACAGGCGGTGCCGCCGGTCTCGATGTGGTGAAGTACGGCCTCACGGAGAATCTTACGGCCGATTTTACGTTTAACACTGATTTTGCTCAGGTTGAAGCTGATGAACAACAGGTCAATCTGACACGTTTTAGCCTGTTTTTTCCGGAGAAACGCGACTTCTTTATCGAGAACCAAGGCGCCTTCACATTCGGCAGCGGCGGCCGGCGGAGCCGATCCGGCGGTTCTCCAGACGCGCCGATTCTGTTCTACAGTCGACGAATCGGTTTAAGTCAGGGGTTGGAGGTTCCGCTGAGGGCCGGTGGAAGATTAACGGGACGCGCAGGGGCGTACACAATTGGGATGCTAAATATCCAGACCGGTGAAGAACCCGCGGCCGGAGCGCGGTCGACGAATTTTTCGGTGATGCGGGTGAGACGAGATTTTCTACGGCGCAGCAGTATTGGTGCAATCTTAACTCACCGCTCGGTATCGACAACTTCGCCCGTGCTCGGATCGAATTTGGTGGTTGGACTTGATACAGCGTTGGCCTTTTACGACAACCTGGGGATTAATGGGTATTGGGCGAAGACGGAGACCACCGGTGTTGATGGCGAAGATACAAGTTATAGCGCTGACCTTCGATACAACGGCGACCGCTATGGTGTCGCAGCCGAGCACCTCTTTATTGATAAGCAATTTTCTCCGGAGGCCGGTTTTGTACGTCGTGACGACATGCGTAAGAGCTTTGGTTCGTTTCGGTTTAGTCCAAGGCCACGTGGACTGACATCGGTGCGTAAGTTTACGTGGGAGGGGTCATATAACTACATCACGGATGCTGATGGGATTGTGGAGACTCGTGAACCAGAGGGGCGTTTCAATATTGAATTCGAGAATAGCGATCAGTTCAATCTGGTGCACACGCGGACCTACGATTTTCTGAAGGAGCCGTTTAGAATCGAACATGACGTCACTATTCCAG
>CAZWIL010000173.1:0-4891 GCA_964634175.1 uncultured Vicinamibacteraceae bacterium | reverse complement strand
TGCCTAAGTCGATCCCAATAACCGCTCAATCCGCTGCTTAGTTGGCGGATGGGTATTGTATCAGCCCCCTCACTTCATCTCTCGCACTCGATCTACTAATCCGGCTACCATCGCGGCACGCCATGGAAGTTCAGCTATTTCAACATGCTCGTGAAGTGCGTGAGCCCCGGCTCCGACAGCCCCGAGACCGTCGAGCGTCGGAATACCAAGCGAAGCAGTTAAATTTCCGTCCGAGGCTCCTCCGGTAGGTCCCTCACCTAATTCATAACCAAGTTCCGCCGCCACAGCTTTCGCCAATTCGTAGAGCGCTAATACGTCCTCCGTTCGTTCGAATGGAGGACGCGAAAAGCCACCAGTCAACTGAACCGATGTACCAGGAATCGAAGGTTTAAGACCATTGAGCGCCTTCTGAACAGTTAGGCAATCCTCAGTAGACTCAACGCGAACATCAATGACACAACGGGCCTGTTCAGCTACTACGTTTGGACCGCTTCCGCCCTCCACCAAGCCCACATTGACCGAAATGCCAGCTTCACGCAGTGGTTCCAAAGCAACAACCTGACGAGCCAACTCATGAATGGCACTTGCACCATTCTGCGGTTCAATACCGGCATGCGCTGAAACACCTTCTACCTTTAGTTCAAACTCGCCAACACCCTTTCGTGCGGTCTTCGCAGCTCCTCCAGGCAGTGATGGTTCCAAAACTAGAACTGCATTGCTGCGACCCGCCTCCATCTCAATAAGCTCCCTAGATGTCACGCTACCGCGCTCCTCATCGGAAGTCAGCAATACAACGACTCGTTGTCCAAACAGAGCATCCTGCGCTTTAAGCGCGCGAATCGCGAGGATCGCAATCGCGATGCCCGCCTTCATGTCATATACCCCAGGTCCATAGAGGCGTCCTTGTTGTTTATAGACCGGCATCCGCTCAGTTTGGCCAGTGGGCCACACGGTGTCGAAGTGACCAAGTAGCAAAACTTGTGGCGAACCATTTCCAAAAGTGGCTCGGATATGATTACCGGCTGAATCTTGAGCAATCTGATCAACATCGGCGCCAATACTTTCAAAAAGGCTGACGAGTTCAACTCCGCATCTGTCGACTGCCACTTTGTCCAGCGTGGGCGATTCCAATCGAGCCAACGAAACCGTAGTGTCAATGAGCCAAGACCGCTCTGACACACAAAACTGAAGGGCTTGGTTCAAATTGAATGTCATAACACTAGGTTTTCCAACTTGCGAAGGCACCGCTGGCTCCTCATAATTGACATATGACTCATGGTCACCTGACCGTTACAGCAGCGCTTTTCTTCAGTGCGTCTCTCATGGCCACTTCACCGAAACTTCCTCGCCCAGCGACGACTGTCAATGCAAAGGCGATGACGCTATCGGCACAAGTCCAGATTTCGGCAGCAACAAATATTCCCGTTGAGCCACCGACCGAAGAAACGCTGGGCGTTCCAATCTTTCCCAATGCGGTGTATCTAACCAGTTATGACGCCGGACAGGATCAGACGTACCACCTTTTCGGAACAAATTCAGCCTTCGAGGAAATGGTTCGCTATTACACCGTTGTATTAGACGAGCGAGGTGATTCTGTTTTCACAGCCCCTCCTGTTCACATCTTTGAAACCGGGCGCTTTCGGGAAGAGAGTATGGCCTTTCAACCGAGTGTCACCATCAAGGACTACAGCTGGAACGGCTCTGAAGGGTATCTAGACCCAAAACCCAACGGAGATCAAAGATATCGGACGGTCATTCAGATCGTTCCGGCCCCTACAGACCCAACATCGCGCTAGAAACGGCCCGGTCACTCCGTCGGCACATACAATTTCCGGTGTTCAACAAACTCTCGTGACTTCTCATCCAGTCCAGCCTCGACAGCATCCGTCGGTGTTAGACCTCGTTCGACCGCAAAGTCTCGAAGTTGTTGGGTAAGCTCCATGCTGCAGAACTTAGGACCACACATAGAACAGAAATGGGCAACCTTGGCACCATCTTTAGGCAACGTCTGATCGTGGTACAGCTGCGCCGTTACAGGATCCATCGATAAGTTGAATTGATCATCCCACCGAAATTCAAATCGCGCCTTTGAAAGAGCGTCATCCCATTCTTGAGCTCTCGGGTGACCTTTTGCAAGATCCGCCGCATGCGCAGCAATCTTGTAAGCAATGACGCCCGCCTTTACATCATCTCGGTTGGGTAGTCCGAGGTGCTCTTTGGGCGTCACGTAGCACAACATCGCAGTTCCGTACCAACCGATCATTGCAGCACCGATCGCTGAAGTTATGTGGTCATAACCAGGTGCCACATCGGTTGTCAGAGGACCTAACGTGTAGAACGGAGCCTCCTGACACCATTCCAGCTGTTTGTCCATATTCTCTTTAATCATGTGCATCGGCACATGTCCCGGTCCCTCGTTCATTACCTGAACGTCGTATTCCCAAGCGATCTTCGTGAGTTCACCTTGGGTTTTAAGCTCCGCAAACTGACTTTCATCATTCGCGTCGGCTAAGGATCCTGGCCGAAGACCGTCACCCAAAGAAAATGAGACGTCGTAAGCCTGCATAATCTCGCAGATCTCACGAAAATGGGTGTAAGTAAAGTTTTCCTCATGGTGCGCTAGGCACCACTTCGCAATGATAGAACCGCCACGAGAAACGATACCGGTGACTCGTTTCGCAGTCAGCGGGATATAACGCAAGAGAACCCCAGCGTGCACGGTGAAATAATCAACGCCCTGCTCAGCCTGTTCAATAAGGGTATCTCGGTAGATTTCCCACGTCAGTTCCTCCGGTCGACCTCCGACTTTCTCGAGCGCTTGATAGATCGGGACGGTTCCAATTGGTACCGGTGAATTTCTGATTACCCACTCACGGGTGAGATGGATATCATCACCAGTCGATAGGTCCATCGCCGTGTCAGCTCCCCATAGCGTCGCCCATCGAAGCTTTTCAACTTCCTCTTCAATGGATGAAGTAACAGCAGAATTTCCGATGTTCGCATTGATCTTGACAAGAAACTTTCGCCCAATGGCCATCGGTTCAAGCTCTGAATGATTAATGTTTGCCGGAATAATTGCCCTTCCGCTCGACACCTCTGACCGAACAAACTCGGGATCGCAACCCTCTCGAATAGCGACATACTCCATCTCCGAAGTGATTATTCCCTTTCGAGCGTAGTGCAATTGGGACACCGGCCCTGTGCCCCGTAACACCGGCCGCTGAAGGGTCTCCGGCACACCCTCAAGTTGAGTAGAAACATCCCGAAGTTCCTCTACGTCACCCCGTTCGTCAATCCACTTTCGGCGAACCGGCGGTAATCCCAGTCTTGGGTCAATACCGCGCGGCCCACTTGTGTCGTAGAGACGCACAGATGGTTCGCCGCCCGACAGCGTCACCTCACGCATTGGCACGCGGACGCGACCGTTGCCTTGGTAAGTTTTCTGAGATTTCGGATACGCTTCGCCGTAATCCGATATATGAGTTGAAGTTGTCGATATAGGACTAGCCATTGCTATTTATCACCTTCTCTTGACGAAATATATCATGGTCGTTCGATACTTCGCGCCGCCAAAGGGTTAGAACGAAGTCAAGGGATTCTCTATAGTAAAATTGACACATGCGTATCGCGCTCGGCTCGGATCACGCTGGTGTTGAACTTAAAGCGCTGATCATGCAGGAACTCGATAATCGCGAATTCGATTATCACGACTTTGGGCCCTCTACTGATTCTCCAGTGGACTACCCTGATTACGCTGCTCGTGTGGCCGAAAGCGTCTCTTCCGGGCAATTCGACAGAGGCATTCTGGTCTGCGGGACGGGCGTGGGTATGGCCATTGCCGCCAATAAGGTACCAGGTGTCAGGGCTGCACAAGTTACCGACAGTGATGGCGCTCGGCTCAGTCGTGAGCATAATGACGCCAATGTACTCACGCTGGGAGCTCGTACCACTTCTGTTGTTCAGGCACTGAAAATAGTGAACGTGTTTTTGGAGACATCGTTTAGTGGAGGCCGACACCAGCGCCGAGTAGACAAAATCATGGCACTCGAACAAGGTGAGGTATCTCCGTCAGACGACTCCGGCCACGCCTCTTAATCTAGGATATAACCTTCAGGAATGACTCATATGATGAGCACGGTTGACACAAAATTCTCAGATAATTTAATGCGTGACATTTCCGATATCGACCAAGAAATTGCTCGGGTCGTTCAAAAAGAAGTCGACCGTCAGAATAATGGCCTCGAACTAATAGCCTCGGAAAATTTTGTGAGTGCGGCCGTTCTTAAAGTCATGGGGTCGGTGCTAACAAACAAATACGCTGAAGGGTACCCGGGACGTCGCTATTACGGCGGGTGCGAGAATGTCGATGTCGCCGAAGAGCTTGCGATCGAGCGCGCTAAGAATCTGTTTCAAGCTGAGCACGCCAACGTTCAACCGCATTCGGGTGCCCAAGCAAACATGGCGGTCTATTTCGCCCACCTCAAACCTGGAGACACCGTGTTGGGCATGAACCTAGCGCACGGCGGGCATCTCACCCACGGACATCCACTCAATTTTTCTGGTCAACTCTACGAGATTGTGCCGTACGGTGTCCGTCAAGAGGATGAAAGAATTGACTATGAAGAGTTAGATCGCCTAGCGCGGAAATGTCGCCCGAAGCTTATCGTAGTTGGGGCAAGTGCCTATCCCCGATTAATTGATTTTGAACGAATTCGTGACGTGGCCAATGAGGTTGGGGCAGCGATGATGACGGACATGGCCCACATTGCAGGTCTAGTGGCAGCCGGTATTCACCCTAGTCCTGTTCCTCATTCAGATTTTGTGACCTCGACAACTCACAAAACACTTCGTGGTCCGAGGGGAGGTCTAGTCCTTTGCCGGGAAGAACATA
>CAZWIL010000172.1:0-4898 GCA_964634175.1 uncultured Vicinamibacteraceae bacterium | reverse complement strand
CGTCTGAATAAGAACCCACCCAAAGCACCAAGCCAGCCCAAAACATAATACATATGCCCAAGGTCAGTAATCTCGATTAGATTTCCGTCAGGATCCTTGACAAAAAAGAACGTGTGCCCACGCGGAGACTTTTCAGGTTTACTTATGCACTCCACACCCTTCTCTTCGAGATAGTCATACCAGCGCTGCGTACCCCGCACGTTAAAACAAATGTGAGTCAACCCAATCCGATTCCAAGGAACCTTCACAGCGTTCTCATATGGTTGAAATTCGAAGATCTCAAGCACTGAGCCCCCTGGCACTCGAATCCATCCGATCTTGCACGTCGGTGCATCATCGTCGACACCGAAGAACTCCCGCACTCGATCTGTAGGTGTATCAGACACGCCGACTAGCGGACACTTGAAGATCTCCCAGTAAAACTTTACCGCCGCATTGAAATCAGACACCGTAATACCAACATGACTAAAAGATCGCACTCTCACCTAGCACTCCTTTAGATCGTTCTCAATGATGTGATCCGCCACTCGCAATGCTTGGGCGGCAATGGTCAATCCTGGATTCACTGCAGCCGCAGAAGGAAAAAACGACGCATCAACGACAAACAAGTTCTCCACATCGTGCGAGCGACAATACGGGTCCAGTACCGATTCCATGGGATCAGTACCAAAACACAAGGTCCCACATTGATGGGTGGTATTCCGGTGTTTGTGCGAATGAACCATAACTTTCCAGAACCCCAAACGGCGGAGAATGCGCCGCATCTCTGTAACTAGTCGAGCGTGTGCCCCAAGATTATTTGGGCGATAGTGAAGACGAAGTTGTCCATTCTGTTCGACGGTAACGCGATTATCCGACCGGGGTAGGTCTTCTGTCAGAACCAACCAATCAACCCCGCGAGCCACCCACGCCTTGTATGCCCACAAAGGAATCCATGGCACGACAGTCTGTGCCATTACACCATGCGTCCGCCCCTGTGACTGGATTTGACCCAACGGGTAGTCCGTGTCCGGACCACGCAGGTAAAAATCATTAATTGCCACCGTTTTTTGAAAGACTGAGTAATTCTTTCTAAACGGATGGAAGCCCTGCATCATAGTTGCGAGATGAGCCATATACCGCGTACCCACCAGCCCCGACGAATTTGCCAACCCATTCGGATGCTGGTCATTCGCCGACCGCAGTAGCAGAGCGGCCGAATTCACCGCCCCACACGAGACTATGACCAGCGGTGCCGTTACCCGAATCACCTCGTCGTTGACTCGCACCTCCACCGCTTCACATTTCCGACCATCAGGTCCCGTGATCAACCGTTCGGCAAACGCGTTGGTCCAAAGCGTGACATTGTCTTCGTTTAACACTGGACCCACGCAGCAACTCTCAGCTTCACTCTTGGCATGGCGCTGACAAGGAAACGAATTACAGGTGTCGCACAAGATACAACCATCTTGCTCACCTGGCCGGCGTAGCCCCAGCGGCAGAGCCGATGGATGAAGCCCTTGTTCCCGCAATTGCACGATCGCATTGGCGATTTCGTCGGAATGAGGTATTGACGGGAAGGGAAACGAACTACGAGGAGGTTCCGTCGGATCATCTCCACTATCACCATGTACTTCGTAGAGGCGCTCCGCTCTGTCGTAATAGGGTTCAAGCGTTTCGTAATCAATCGGCCACGCCGGCGACACACCGTCGAGATGCTCGCGGGCCAAAAAATCCTCTTTCCGAAATCGATAGAGAACGCTGCCCCAGAACTTGGTATTCCCACCTACGCAATAGTGGGTATACGGCAAGAATTCTCGACCCTGCCAATCCAACCATCGTTCGTTGGTTCGATAACGCAGACGCTTCCACACGGCTTCCGGATCCCAATTTTCAGGTTCGCGAGGTATAAAATCGCCACGTTCGAGGATAAGGATCCGCGCACCGGACGAGGTTAGTGCGTGTGCGAGAGTCCCGCCACCCGCGCCACTGCCAACTATGATGACATCGTAATTCCTATTCATCGATGGCTTCATCGGAGCTGTAAATCTCTTCGATCAGGCGCTGGTCCAGGAGAGCTCTTTCAAGATTCATCTCAGGTTCACACTCATTACGTATCGCAGCCGCGAAATCACGATACATAGCCTGATACCCTCGAATGTCGCGAAACCCAGGAAAATAGAGCTCTGGCAAACCACGCCCCCGTACCAACACGAAGGCTCCATTGGATTCGAAACTGATAATGCCGTCGCGGCCAAACAGTTTTGAGATTCGCAATCCTCGAAACAGGGATGGTATTTCGCGCGAATAAAATAGTGCACCAACCGCGTTGTTGTCGTAGCGAAAACTAATCATCATGCTTTTTGGTCTCACATCCTGACCAGCCTGAGACAGCTTCGGTCGATATCCACATGCAGACGTAATGTTGGGACCAAGGCTGTTGGCTAAGTGAAGCCAGTGTATGCCTTCCTCAAAAAATGCATCGCCGCCGGCCATCGCTGGATTATTTCGCCAATCGTTGACCGTCTTAAGACGCTTCACCAGGGTCGTAAAATTGGCAAAAACCATCTCCCCAATGGTGTCCTCGCGCAATAGACGTCGCAGACAGACGGCAAGTGGCTTGTAGTGATCATTCTCACCAACAAGCACGACCCGATTCGCGCGATCACGAGCAGCCTGAACCGTTTCGTAGTCTCGGGATGTTATAAATGCCGGTTTCTCGACCAGCACGTGTTTCCCCGCTTTCAATGCCTCTAAAGTGAGGTCCAAATGAAACTTTGGCGGCACAGCAATGACGACAGCATCGATCGCCGGATCAGCGAGAGCCGATTGATAGCCGTGGTAACTCTGCCGGCCACCATAACGAGCAGCGAATGTTTTCGCCTTCAGCTCGTCGCGACTGGCGTAACTCGGAATAATCACGTCACGACAGCGCCGCAGGTGGCGGCTATGGACGCTTGTGATAAATCCGCATCCAAGAAAGGCGAGGCTTAGACGTCCTGACACAACCTAATTATGGTGTACTGAAACCAATCTGGCTAAAGAGTTCGCGATGCAGACCACCAGGCATTCTGATGACCCAAGGGAGTCGCGGAACTGGTCACCTACTCTCTGAGCAACAATCCGTCGCCTATTTTTCAGACGGCAGTCATGTCTACTACTCGGGAGTTGCCACCCGCTGCCTATCAAGTGGGTCCACAGTCAGCGTCCACGTCAGCGGAATCGACGTTGGATTAAAACACACTTCGTCGTCGCACGCTTGATAGTCTAAACGCCCAGTCAGAGTCACAACATCCAGACCTGCCAAGGTCTCACTTGCGGCCGGCGAACCGCCGACAACCACCTCTTGCACAAGGTTAAAGGGCTTCAGGTAAACGGGGACGTGTTCATCGAGTGGTTCGAAATGATAAATCTCAGACGATGGGTACACAATTGGCAGAGTCTGAATAAAATCAGGTGCCTCTAGACTCAATTCAATCACCCGATACCCGAGTTCCTGAGCCCCCGGTGCATATACATGAATGTCCGTTTTAGGCTCGATCTCAATGCCCAGATGAAAACGACTGCCCACGGTGATTATTGAGTTACTTTGATAAGCGCCAATTGAAAGATGCGGAGTGTCTCCACGCATACCGGAAATTGGTGACACCGGACTACCCAGCTTTAACATGATATTCGCAGCCGTGTTCCGTTCCCGATAAAACTCTTCAAAAAATCGCGCCGTGACCCGTCCCTGACGGTCGACGATGAATGTTCCTGGATAGGGTGTCCCAACAATGGCCTGACCGGCGCCAAAAACCGACACATACTTCTCGACATCTGCCTTGACGTCGGCATTGTCAGCGTTTGGGCCAACACCTTCTTCGGCGACAGTATTGTAGATACCAAATCTGCGAATAACACTCGAATCGTCGTCCGACAGAAGAGGCAACGTGGCGATCGATTTTCTCTCAGCGAAGGCCGCCAGAACTTCCTCGCTGTCGTAGCTAATAGCTACGACGCCCAAACCCTGCTCTCGAAGTTCCTCATGCCGCTCTTGCAACTCCACGAGTTGCGCTTTGCAGTATGGTCACCAGTTTGCCGACCGGTGAAACACAATCATCGCACCCTGCTCACCCATAATCGACTGGAGTGTTTGTATTTCACCAAACTGGTCAGGGAGGCTAAAGTCGGGAACCTCATCCCCAACTTGAGGTCCCAACGCTGCGATGTCTATCGCTTGCCGTTCTTGGGCAATCACCGCAGAACTCAATACCGTTACTACCATAGCGACAAAAAGTAAGTGCACGTTTCGTTTCATCGTTCGCAGCCTAACGCTCCGAGAATCATCGACTAGCCGCCAACCGTCGAATCTACGGCCGTTCCGGAAGATCTAACGACGGATGATAAGGCTGATCTCCTAACCCCGCACGTTTTTCCCGATATTTTGGACCGGCCAGACCTTCGGTTAGATTCCAGTCCTGTCGGTGAAAATTCCAGCTATCCGGAGACAACCGTTGCGCCTCTTCCCAATAGTTTCGACCCAGCGCCTCATCACCACGATTGTAAAAATACACCCCCAGCTTAAACGTCGGCTCGCCTAGCGTTTCGTCTGAAGTCCGCTGGCGAATCTTTGAAACAACCCGGTCACGCGACCACACGTACTCACTGTTATCACCATTCCTAACCCAATCAAAGACAGCAGGTCGATAATCGTCCGTCCCGAAACCCGAAGAACCCGGCCTCAAAGAAATTATCTGAGAGTAGGTATTCTCATTGATACGACGAATTCTGCCTTCTTCGTCCACCCAGACACCAGAAGGCACGTTGACCAAGTTGTAGAGCGAGCTCACACGATGGGTCACATCAATCAGGGTCGTGTAGCTCAATGGTTCCTGATCGTGCCACTCAGCCGTCGCGGCCTCTCCTAAGGCATCTTG
>CAZWIL010000171.1:0-4907 GCA_964634175.1 uncultured Vicinamibacteraceae bacterium | reverse complement strand
GAAGTAGACGGAGTAGTCTCAGAAGGGTTCTATTCAACGACCAATCACCACACGGAAGTACGCATGGACGGGCAATGGTTGTCGGTTAGCAAACAGCGAATGGATGGCGTGATTGTTGTCAGGGGCAGTGCTGCCGCATGTAAAAAGCTTCGAGATGTCCGGAGAGGTGATCTTGTGGTGTCGGGGGTTGACGGTATCAGAGTGTCTCCAGAATTTGCCGAACGCGATCGACTTGGTTTCGCGTTTATGACTAATGATGTGTCAACCGAACGGCGCGTTGAAGTGAGTGCTGCCAAGGTCGTAGCGATGATGCGCGATGTCAAGGAGAATCGAGGACGCATAGCATTCGTGGCAGGCCCCGTCGTAGTTCACAGTGGCGGCGTTGAATATTTTTGCAACCTGTTGCGCCAAGGTTATGTTGACGTTCTGCTGGCAGGTAACGCTCTAGCGGTTCATGACATCGAACACTCTTTGTTTGGTACGTCGCTGGGTATCGACCTCGACGCGGGTGTGTCGGTTGACGAAGGACACCAGAACCATATGCGAGCGATCAATGTGATTCGTAGGGCCGGAGGATGCCGAGAGGCGGTGGCGTCAGGGGTCTTGAAATCGGGAATTATGTATGAGGCAATTACGCACGACGTAGGTTACGTTCTGGCCGGCAGTATTCGAGATGACGGTCCATTGCCTGACACAGTGATGGATTTGATTGAGGCCCAAGATTGTTATGCAGACGCACTAGATGGTGTCAGTATGGTAATCATGCTGTCGACGATGCTTCATAGTATCGGTGTCGGCAACATGTTGCCCTCGCATGTCAGAGTGGTCTGCGTGGACATTAATCCGTCGGTTGTAACGAAACTAGGCGATCGTGGTTCATCTCAAACGGTCGGAATAGTGACAGACGTGGGACTGTTTTTGCACCAGCTTTCGACGCAACTGGCTGAAGACGATTCTAGTAAAGAGAGTTAAGAATGGTGTCGGAAGAGCAGTCAACTACAACGCCAGTTGTGGTCCAGAAATACGGGGGCACCTCGGTTGGAAGTACATCCAGAATCTGCACGATAGCCGATCGGATTGCGTCTTCGCTGAACGAGTCGTCACGCTTAGTCGTTGTATTGTCGGCGATGGGCAAGACGACGGATGAATTGGTCGGATTGGCCAATCAGGTGGCAACCAATCCGCGAGGCAGAGAGATGGATCTGTTGCTTTCATCAGGAGAACAAGTGTCTGTATCGCTGTTGGGACTAGCATTGCAGGACCGCGGCATTCAAGCGATCTCGTTGACTGCGTCACAATGCGGTATCCGCACGGACAGTGCCTTCAACATTGCGAGAATTGAGTCGATAGAGACTGACCGCATTCTGCGTGAGATGAATGCTGGTAGGGTAGTCATTGTGACGGGATTTCAAGGATTGAGCCGCGAAGATGAAATAACCACTCTTGGGCGCGGTGGCAGTGACATCACGGGCGCAGCCCTCGCCGTCGCATTGGGTGCCAAGGTGTGTGAGATTTATACCGACGTGGCTGGAGTGTATTCGGCGGATCCGACTATTGTTCCGAACGCACAATTGTGGGGCGAAATTAGCTACGAGGTAGCTATCGAGATGGCATCAAGTGGGGCCAAGGTATTACATCCGCGAGCGGCGGAGGTTTGTATGGCGTTTGATGTGCCAATTCATGTTCGCTCGAGCTTCGCAAACGGAGACGGAACCTTGATTCGAGGAGTCAGTGACATGGTTATGGAGCAAGCAGCGGTCGTCGGCGTTAGTAGCGACAAGAAGGTCGCAAAGGTCACCTTGGTAAATGTTCCTGATCGTCCTGGTTTAGCTGCTGGCGTCTTTGAGAATTTGGCTTCAGAGGACATTAGTGTTCGGCTCATCATTCAAAGTTCGAGTTCCGAGGGCCTTGGACGGATCACATTTGTATTGGATGAATTGTATGTTCCAAGAGCTGAGGCCTTAGGAGCTAAATGGAAGTCGACTGGGCTTTGCGGTGACGCGATCATCGAGCGCGATGTGGCCAAGATCTCAATTGTAGGGTCGAGGTTGGCGTCTACTCCAGGGTTAGCAGCTCGAATGTTTTCGGTTTTAGCGAAACAGGGTGTCAACATAGATTGTATTAGCTCGTCAGAGATGAAGATTGCTTGCGTGATCGCTGCGGACCGATTAGACGAAGCGGTTAGAGCGGTTCACGATGAATTTTTTTCAGAGACCAAGAGTGCGTCGACGGTGGCACAGTGATGGCAGAGCCTACGATTGATGTTGGCGTTCTTGGCGCAACCGGGGCTGTGGGCCAGGAGTTTATCTCTCAATTATCACGCCATCCGTGGTTTCGTTTGACTTGGATAGCAGCAAGTGAACGGTCGGCAGGCCGTCGTTTCAACGAGGCAACGACTTGGCGGTTGCCCGTTGCGTGTCCGGATTCTGTGGCGAAGATGAAAGTGAACTCCGTAAAGGCCGACGGAGCGCCGGAGTTGGTCTTTTCAGGGCTTGATTCGACCGTTGCCGGAGACGTTGAAGAGAGCTTCGCGAAGGACGGGCATCTGGTCGTCAGCAATGCTAAAAACCATCGCATGGCCGAAGACGTGCCACTCTTGATTCCAGAGATTAATTCGGATCATCTTGGTCTTTTGGAGAGACAGGCGTCAGTTCGAGCCTGGACGGGAAGGATTGTAACGAATCCGAACTGCTCGACGATAATGTTGGCACTGGCGCTAGCGCCCCTGCGTCCATTTGGATTAGAAGCGGTTAATGTCACCACGCTGCAGGCCGTGTCTGGTGCTGGCTATCCCGGTGTTTCGTCGCTAGATATATTGGGAAACGTCATTCCGTATATAGCTGGCGAAGAGGAGAAAATGGAAACGGAGACGAAGAAGATTCTTGGCACGCTTAGAGACGGACGCGTTGAGGATTACCCAGTCGTCGTCAGTGCCCACACAACGCGGGTTCCTGTCATTAACGGACATACCGAAATGTTGTCGGTCGGGTTTAAGACGCAACCATCCGAGGATGACATTATTCAAGCTTTCCGAGAGTTTGCCGGTCGGCCGCAACACGAGCAACTTCCGTCCGCTCCGTTGCGTCCGCTTGAATATTTGGGTGGTGTCGACCGACCTCAGCCCATTCTCGACGTAGATAGAGGAGCAGGAATGACCGTTACGGCTGGAAGACTGCGGCGGTGTCGCCTACTTGATTATAAGTTCGTGGTGTTGGGCCACAACACAGTCCGCGGCGCGGCTGGTGCTGCCATCTTGAATGCAGAATTGATGCATAAGGACGGATTGATCGCCTCTAGTGCTTCTCGTTGAATTCAGGCCGTACCCTTGTAGCGAGTTTGGCCGGATTGCCTAATTCGCAGGTAACGAACCAGTGACATAGTCGATCGCGAACCGAATCGGTGCGGTTCCATCCCCGATCAGTGTGGGTTTGAGCCTCCGCTCGGGGGCAGGCTCCAGTAATGTTGTCACTTCGATTCGACTACCGGCTGGGAGACTCACAGGAACATCGAACCAGAAACGTGTCGTCCAGCCTTCATCGGGTTCTCGAAGCCATAACATCGGAATACGGTCACCGGTTGGCGTAATGGCCTCGACCTGTAGTTCAGATGACTCAATATCAACTTCTGGCAACAATGCTAAAACCGTAATGTCATCGGCAATCTCGTGTGAAAAACTTGTCTCAAGTCCGCTGACAGAATCAGATGATGTTACAAGCAGTGATTCGATGGGGCGCGTAGCACTATCTGAAAGATAGAGACCAATCTGGCTCTGGTCCGAGAAGGTCATCCCTTCGGTTATCCAGGTCTTCTTATAGTGAATTCGCACGACGATGTCTGCGCCCTCTGGCAGGAGGTAACCCGCCGCCTCATTGATGATGGAATCCTGTCCTGGTGTCCAGACGGCTACAGGTGGTGCAAAAGGAAAGCGTTGGTCAGGGTCTTCCGAAAAGCCAGGAGCTTCGTCTTCGTCAGCTAATGACCGAGCGATGCCTGTAGTGTCGACGAAGACGGCGGCTCCCCGAACGACGGCACGGGCCCCTGGTCTTATTTCGGCCCCAAGAATAGATTTTGATTCCCGAATATCTGTCGAGAGAACAAAATATCGAACCAACTCGCTGGTGGCGGCCTCGACTGCAAACGGTTGAGGTATTTCCAAGACAAGGGTTGGTTCACCAAACGTCCACTCCGGATCCGAAGCAGTTGAATCTGGTGTTTGATCGCGAGGTCCTTCTGGATACCCACCGGCCGACCATTCAAGGATCATGTTCATCTCGGTCGCATTTAGAGCATGACCATTGCGAAAATCACCGAAGCCGTCTTCCGCTTGCCAGGGAGGCATCCGAAGCCCAAGAATCTCCTCCCGAATCGACTGAGTCCATGGGAAGGCAGACCGGTAGTCGACGAGTGACATTGGTGCGACGCCTCCCTCAACGTGACAACTTCCACAGCGTTCTTTAAAAACAGGGTAGAGATGTTCGTTGAAGTTCCATCGCGACGCTATCGGCGTGTGGCCGCTAGGGATTGATGCCATGAAAAACATGAACATGAATATCGCAATACTTGAGAGCCAGATCTGTCTTCGCATTCTGCTACTCCTAAGTGACCCTATACCCTGGGCCAGATGTTCAGCACTTGGTTCACGGCGTAGGACTGAAAGCTTCTGTTATTTGATTAACAGCTCCCCGAAACACATCGTATGCACCACTGACCTGTTGTTTGTTTCCGAGGTCGCCGTACCAGTCAAGTAAGTAGGCCGCGCGCACCAGATGTCGAACGCCAATCCGCAGACTGTTGCGCTGTCGTATTGGTAGATTTTCAACTTCGGGACGAGTTTCCAAAATCAATGCAAGTTCTTTTCCTTGCAGGGCGGGTATGAACAATTCAGTAAATCGACCAGTTGCGACAAG
>CAZWIL010000170.1:0-4915 GCA_964634175.1 uncultured Vicinamibacteraceae bacterium | reverse complement strand
GAGATTAATTCTCTTATAGAGCTGGATACAGAGCGACGCAAGGTGCTGCCGCTTCTCGAAAATGCGAGGAGCGAGCGTAAGGATGTTGGTGGCCAGATCGCTCAAGCCAAGAAAGAGGGGCGCCCCGTTGATGGCCTTCTCAAAGTTGGCCAGGCCCAAGGTGAACAAATCACTTCTCTTGAGGAGAAACTCAGGCGAATAGAGAGTGATCGTCATCGATTGTTGCTCACATTACCCAATCTACCCCACCAGACGGTTCCGCTTGGGAAAACAGCGGCTGAAAATGTTGAAATCCGCCGACATGGAACAGCCAAACAACTTGATTTTACTCCCCAACCACACTGGGACTTAGGAGTCGGCCTTGGCATTATTGATTTTGAGCGCGGCACAAAGATCGCGCGCTCGCGTTTTTCCGTACTGGTCGGTGCAGGGGCAAGACTAGAACGCGCTCTGATCGACTTTATGCTTGACCTTCATACATCGGAGCATGGTTACACTGAAGTGTCACCACCGTTTCTCGCGAACACAAATGCGTTACTGGGAACGGGGAACCTTCCAAAATTTGAGGAAGACCTATTTAGAGTTGCGGGGGATTGGAATCTTTATCTGATTCCTACCGCTGAAGTGCCCCTCTGCAACATGCACAGGGACGAAATTCTTGACGGGACGAAACTCCCGATTCGGTACGCAGCTTACACACCGTGTTTCCGTAGCGAGGCAGGGTCTTACGGAACGGATGTTCGTGGGCTCATCCGCCAGCATCAATTCGACAAAGTAGAACTTGTAGCTTATTCAACCCCGGAGCACTCATACGATATTCACGAGGAACTAACCAAACAAGCCGAGGAAGTGCTTAAACGTCTCAAGCTTCCCTTCCGAACGGTTGCTTTGTGTGCCGGCGACATGGGTTTCGCTTCTGCGAAGACCTATGACATCGAGGTTTGGCTGCCGAGCCATAATACTTATCGCGAAATATCCTCGTGCAGCAATACGGAAGCCTTTCAAGCCCGGCGGGCCAATATCAGGTTTAAGCGGGAAGGCCGGAAGTCAAAATCAGAATTTGTCCACACTCTCAATGGTTCGGGAGTGGCTGTTGGGAGAGCGCTGGTGGCAATACTTGAAAATTATCAGCAGCGCGATGGTTCAGTCATTATCCCGGAGGCCCTGCGCCCCTACATGCGTGGCCAGGAGGTGATCGAGCCAAGACCGTAGGTTCGCAGGTCCGAGTGAAGACGTGTCAGTCTTCAGGGTGAGGAGGGATGGCCGAGTGGTTGAAGGCGGCGGTCTTGAAAACCGTTGGCGGGGAAACTCGCTCCTGGGTTCGAATCCCAGTCCCTCCGCCATTTTCTCCCGGCACACTTCTGGGTTCTCTATGTTGGTTCGCAAGATGCCAAGAAAATCTATACTCTTGGTCATTTTTCAGGCACCATTAGGGGGAGTTCTGGACATTCGTTGTCCAGAACTCTTAGCTTGGCGCAAAGGGTAGGCGGATTTACGAAGGGCCGTAGGTCCACGCGGCTACAGGAGGAAATGAGCATGACAACCCAAATTCAACGTCTTGTGGCTGTCGTGATTGTCTGTCTGTCTCTTCCCAACGTTGGTTCTGTCGTTTCTGCGAATAACAGCGATAAATGGTCGCCAGGGCCGGCTTCATGGATTGGAGATCTAGAACCGATCTCTGAAGCTGAATGGAACTACGACCGCGCCGCACACCTGCTCGAGCGAGCGGGATTTAGTGGTACTCCCGAGGAAATTAGGAGACTTGCCGGTCTGACCCCAGAGGAGGCGGTTCGGTCACTTGTGAACTACGACACAATTAGCAACGACCACCTAGTGCCGTTTGAACACTCGGGGTTGTGGGATGAAACATTGCTTGATTTTCCTCCAAGTCGTCCAGCAGCCACAGACCGAGCGAGAGCGAAGGGTGAGGGAATGGGTGTCTTGGTCAAGCCCGACACGGTTAATCGGCATATGCAACCTGTGTCAGACCGATTCTTCTACTGGCTCCGAGCAACGCGACTCGAGACACGCCGAGTAGGATACTGGTGGGCTGAACGGATGCTGGATACCAGCCGACCATTGCAAGAGAAGATGGCGTTGTTTTGGCATGGTCATTTTGCGACTGCTGAGTCCAAGGTTCGAGATTATCGCAAGATGCTAGTGCAGATAGATATGTTCGAACGCTATGCGACGGGAAACTTTGGAGACTTGGTGGTCGCCGTAGCGAAAGATCCCGCAATGCTCTATTACTTGGATGCAGGCGTGAATGTGAAGGGCGCGTCCAATGAGAATTTTGCTCGCGAGGTGATGGAGCTCTTTACGATGGGTGTTGGTAATTACTCAGAGAAAGACGTGCGGGAAGCCGCCAGAGCTTTTACTGGCTGGAACTTCAAGAACCTCGACTTTACGGTTGATCCAGTATTGCATGACGATGAGCCGAAGGATTTTCTTGGCCACACGGGAAATTTTGACGGGGTTGACGTTCTTGACATCATTCTCGACCAGCCGGTAACAGCTGAGTTTATTGCGACGAAAATATTTAGATTCTTTGTTCGGGAAGATGTTTCCCCTGAACTTACCACGCGGCTCGGGTCCATTTTGCGTGATAGCGATTACGAGTTACGACCGTTGTTGGCGACGATCTTTTTATCAAGAGATTTTTATAGCGAAGCGACTTATGGTGCCCACATTAAAGGCCCTGTCGAACACGTCATTACATTGCTGAAACATCTGGGTGCTGAGGATGTTCCCGGAGTGCCAGATTTTAATGGCGCGACAATCGCGCTGGGACAACATCTCTTGAATCCACCATCGGTAGCTGGTTGGGCTCAAGGCAGGGCTTGGATTACACCGGCATTGATTCAAGAGCGCGGCAATATTGCATTTGATTATCTCTTTCCGAACGTAACCCGGTTTCGGGAACCAAACCTTCTCTATGGGAGTGCTGGTGAGGCAGGGCAACGACTGCGCCGTGGTTACGACTTCATGTCGGCTACTGCCCTTGACGATCCGGGCGCGATGTCGATGTTTGACTTGGCTGCAAAGGAGCGCGACGAACTGTTTAACACCAGGATTTCGAGTTTCCGAGGATACGAACGGGCAATGAGGAAGTTGATTCCAACACCGAGGCGTGCGGCTCAAATTGACTTGACGCGGATGATTCTCGAGTCGGGAGCAACTACAACCAGCGAGGCGGTGGATTATTTGCTGGCGCGATTTGTGCGCGTTCCCGTCTCGACGGACACACGTGAAGCGTTAGTTGCACTTTTGGACGAAGAGCTTGGCACGACGACCATTGACCGGGCTAAAAGCTATATGGAAGACCCGCTGCGAATGGTGAGTCACCTCATCATGAGCACGCCAGAGTATCAGATCAATTAAGTCAGACTCCTTCCGGAAGGGGTAGTAAAACCATGACGAGAAGAAGCAACAAATTATGCGATGACAGTGGGGTGTCTCGCCGGCAAGCACTTAAGATTGGCGGTCGTGGCCTAGCGCTAGGTCTGATGGGAGGAGGCGTTAGTGCATTGCCTCCTTTGTTTGGGGCGACCTCTGAGGCAGTGGCCGCCACGCCAGGCAAGATTTTGGTCGTGTTTGAGTGGTTTGGCGGCTACGACGGATTAAGCACCTTTGTGCCATATGGGGACGATGCTTTGTATCGGCAGCGGCCGAACATCGGCGTTCGTGAAGAAAATGTTATTAAGGTTGATGAACATTTTGGTTTCCAGAAGTCGATGCTGGGCATGCACCGCTTGTGGGATGAAGGCAACGTGGCCGTGATTCACGGTGCGGGGTATGACCAGCCGTCCTTTTCCCACTTTACGTCGAGCTCCTATTGGCATACAGGAGCGCCTAATAGCGGAGAACCGTACGGTTGGTATGGCCGCACTGCTGATGCTCTTGACCCACACGGAACACCAAATTACCTCGTAAATATCTCAGCCACTCAAACGCTGGCTGTTCGAGCCCGTGAACACGTTCCTGTAGTGTTCGACGATCCGAGCGCATTTACGAGGGCAGTGTTTCACCCCGAGCGACCACACATAGAGAATTTGGATAGAGGTCAAGTGGCTCGAAACGACGTTCACCAGTTCATGCTCGATGTTAATCGGAGTGCTCGTGATGCGTCAGCTCTTGTGAGCCAAGCTTGGGAATCGTACAACTTGACGCGAAATCCAGACCTTCGCCTTTTAGATCTCGATAAAGTGGTCGCGCTGATCGAGAATGACTTTCCAGCACGTCTCTACTATGTGCGGCTACAAGGAAGCTTGTTTGATACGCACGTCAATCAGGAAAGCCCTCACAACCGGCAAGTGCAATATTGCTCTGACGCCGTATGGGGATTTTTTGAGGAAATGAAACGGATTGGCAAGCAAGACGAGGTGGCCATCTTCGTGCACAGTGAGTTTGGTCGCCGTGTTCCCGAGAATACAAATTTAGGCACGGACCACGGTACTGCCAATGTCGCTTTTATCTTGGGTGGAGGTGTCAAGGGCGGTCAGTACAGCACGCCGGTCAGCCTGACTGACTTGGTGCTTGGGGACAATCTGCGCCACACAACAGATTTCAGAAACGTATATGCAACGCTCATCGAAGAGTTTTTGGGCCATAGAAAGTCAGAGGACATACTGGGCGAGAAGTTTAAAACACTCGGGATGTTTGCGTAGTCATAGCCCTATGCGGCTAGGGGGATATCCTTCATCTGATTAGACCAAGGTCAGTTGCGTGTGGAGCTTATGTGTTGTCCGACCGGCGTTGCTAAATTAGCTACCTTCCTCTCCGGGCTTGAACGTCCCCTTTTAATGTTTTCGCTGGGGGTCACAGAGTGAGGCGATTGGTGAGTCTGTTGGTCATTGTAGTAGTTGGCGTGGTGACACTCGGCTGTGTCCAGGTCGAGGCAGATGAACAGGGCCTC
>CAZWIL010000169.1:0-4916 GCA_964634175.1 uncultured Vicinamibacteraceae bacterium | reverse complement strand
AACACGAGTGCTCTAATCGAATCTGCGATTGTGGGGCGGCCGGTTTATACGGTGATTACTGACGAGTTTGCCGACACACAGGAAGGTACGTTGCACTTCCAGCATTTGGCGAAAGCCCAAGGTGGTCTTTTACAGACAGCCGAGAATTTAGATGACCATACCGCTTCGGTGGCACGGTTGTTAGACGACCCGCCCGATGAATTGACTGCCCGGCGACTGGAATTCATCAAGACGTTTGTTCGACCACGAGGTCTTGATGTGCCTGCCGCGTCGGTATTTGCGGAGGCTATTGAAACAACGGGTCAGTCAGGTGGGGTTCCACGTCGAACAGGGGCGTTCTGGATCCCACTTGCGAGGTTACTTCTGTATCCCTTTGCCATCGTGGCGACGTCGTGGGAACGGAGTCGGAAGGTCGCCCGCCGAGCTGATAGGAAACCCAGTCGAGAAAATCTACGGATTCTATTTGCCATGGCTTCGCCGGAATATCTTCGCTATTACGACGCTGTGATTCGTGAACTCGCCCGTCGCGGCCATAATGTTTTTGTAGCGATCAACAATGTTCATAAGAAGAAACAAGCGCGGATCGAGAATCTAGAAGGTATCTCTGGTGTTCGCGTGGCAGGGGTGGTGCCCAACCGTGGTGATATCTGGGGCCGAGTGGCTAAGGGAGTGCGCGGGATCACTGATTTTGCCAGGTTTCTCCATCCGCGATACGCTGCTGCCCCGGCGCTCCGAGCACGCATGAAACGAAAAGTATTACCGCGGGCATTTCATGTTCTCGATCGGATTCCGGTGTTGTCGGAGCGAAGAACAAAGCAGGTGCTGCGCTTCCTGGCGGTCTGTGAGCGCGTCATACCGAGTAGCCGTCGATTGGAGTCCTTTATCCAGCATTGGCAGCCGGATTTGGTGCTGGTTTCCCCGCTTATTGACGCAGCATCGGACCAAGTAGACCTGGTCAAGAGTGCGAGGCGTCTCGGTTTACCTTCAACGGCGTGTATTGCGAGTTGGGACAACTTGAGCAACAAAGGGTTAGTCCGCATTCAACCTGATGCTGTAGTCGTCTGGAACGAAGTTCAAAAAGCGGAAGCGATAGAGTTTCATAGCGTTGTCGCCAGTCGAATCGAAGTAACAGGGGCACAGTTGTTCGATCGATGGTTTCAGCGAGATGTGCAACGAACGAGGGAACAGTTTGCTGCGCAGGTGGGGTTGCCGGTTGAACGGCCATTCGTTCTTTTTGCAGGATCGTCCGGTTTTATTTCGGAGTCACATGCAGAAGTGGCATTTGTCAAAAGATGGATTTCGGCATTGCGAGCGTCCAGTGACCCCAGCGTGAATTCAATGGGGATATTGATTCGTCCACATCCCTACAACACAGCGGCCTGGGAGGAAGCGGAACTCAACGGGCTCGAGTCGGTGTCTGTGTGGCCTCGGCAGCGCTACAACGCGGTTGCCGAATCCGAACGAGAGATGTACTACGACTCACTCTCCCATAGCGCGGTGGTAGTGGGGATTAATACAAGCGCAATGTTGGAAGCCGCAATCGTTGGACGGCCTGTACTGTCGATTCTTGCTCCTGAGTTTTCGACAACCCAAGAGGGCACGCTGCACTTCCATTATTTATTGCCAGAACATGGAGGCTGCGTGCGTGTTGCCCGCGACTTCCAAGAACACATCCGTCAATTGGCTTTCGTGCTCAGGAGTCCTGACACAGTTAAGAAGGAGACTCAGCGCTTTGTGGGTACATTCATTCGACCACATGGTATTGATCGCCCGTCGACTCCTCTGATGGCCGATGCCATAGAACGTGTCGGCCGGCGTGGTCAGGTGGTGGATGAATCCGTTCCGTGGTGGGCTTGGCTCGGCCGGGTGTCCTTACTGGCCATTGCGGCTGGAGCGGGTGTGGTCTCGCTAATAAGCAGGCGTCCGAGATGGTGGGGACGCATGCGTCAGAGCGGTCGTCGCATGCGACACCGGGGACGCAAGCAAGCATCCAAGTTTGTGCGACGTTTGTTTCGAGGGACGAAACAAGTTGGTCAGACTGTAGGACGAAGTAGTCGAGAACTTGGTCGCTCGAAGCCCCGAACGCGTTTGGCAAGGTTCCCCCGAGGGGTCATGCGTGTTCTACGCCGCAGCCGATACCGGGTCGCTATGTTTCTGCGGCACGGTACAGCCGGTGACCCGGATATTGATGGATAACCTGTGAAGTTATTAGTAGTGGCGCGGCATTTTGGGTGTTTACGGAACTATGAGTCAGCGGTGCTGGCATTGGCAGCTCAGGGCCACACGGTGCAGCTGGTCGGACTGACGGATGACATTCTGGATGGGGCGGAAGTGGCCGCGGGATTGGTGGCGCGCGGCGCGGGGCGGATAACGACCGAACGGCGGACGGTGGCCGCGACGAGTGAATTAGTCCGCAAACTACGTTTAGCCGTGGACTATCTGCGCTATCTGGAGCCTGCGTATGCGGAGGCGCCACGGTTACGACAACGAGCCTGGGAACGGACCCCGCGCGGCGTGTTGGGCTTGCTTCGGGTGCCGGGTGTGGGGAGTCGGTGGGGACGCCGGGTGTTGGCGGTGGCTTTGCGACGATTGGAAGCAGCGGTCCCACTCGATACGGAGGTGGCGGCGTATTTGCGGGCAGTGGCGCCAGACGTAGTCATGCTGACACCGCTGATCGGTTTAGGTGCACCGGAGCAGGAGTATTACCGCGTGGCGCAGGCGCTGGGGTTCCGGACGGTATTCGGAGTGTGGAGTTGGGACAATTTGTCGAGTAAGTCAGTACTCCGCAGCGTGCCATCGCTGATGACGGTGTGGAATGAAGTGCAGCGGCGAGAGGCAGAGGAACTCCACGGGGTGCCGCGGACACGGATCGCAGTGACAGGCGCGCAGTGTTTCGATCAGTGGTTTGAGCGACAACCGACACGCAGTCGCGAGGCGTTCTGTGCACGGGTGGGTCTGCCAGCGGAGCGACCGTTTGTGTTGTATGTATGCTCCGCGTTGTTTGCCGGGAGTCCATCAGAAGCGGCATTTGTCAGGCGGTGGGTGGAGGCGTTACGGACACAGCCGGCATTACGAGAGGTCGGCGTATTGGTGCGGCCACATCCGTCGCGGGAGAAGGAATGGGCACAGGTGTCATTGGCAGGGTTAGGTCCGGTGGTGAGATGGGGAGCGAACCCGGTCGATTCAGAAGCGAAGGCTGACTACTATGATTCCTTGCAGTACACCACGGCGGTTGTGGGTTTGAATACAAGTGCGTTTCTGGAAGCAGCCATTCTGGAGAAGCCGGTTCTCACGTTGCTGTTCGATGAGTTCAAGGAGAATCAAGAAGGGACGTTACATTTTCATTATCTGCTCGGAGAAGAGGGGCTTCTGACGGTTGCTCGCGATTGGGCAACACATGGGCGGCACCTGGCTGAGGCGGTAACGGCGCCGGTCGCCGCCCGGAGTCGAGCCTTTGCCGACCAGTTTCTTCGACCTCAGGGACGAGAAGTATCGTCAACTGACCAGTGGGTGACTGCTGTCGAAACCCTGGCTGCTACCCCTGTTCCGGCGGCCGCGACTCCCCTCAGCGTTCATACGGGGGGCGGGTTCATGTTGAGTGGGCTCGAAGCTGTTTGCTTGACTCCGGTTGGTCGTGGTCTGTTGCGTGACCCGAGCGAGGCGGCGGAGATGAAGGCTCGCCGCCGGCGCCTGCGATGGCAGCATCGCAACAACCGGCACGCACGATTTCAGGAGAAATGGCGGAAGCTTAGGCTGTTCATCCGTTCTCGAGAGTATCGACAGGATAAGTTAACCCGTCTCCTCGGTAGACCTCACTCATGAAGATTTTATTTGTACTTAAGCAGACTGGATATCTCCGTCACTTCGATACAGTGGTGCAGACTTTGGCAGACCAAGGGCATGAGATTCGACTAGCAAGTCAGAATGACTCGCTTAAATTGCCATCGACATTACAGGACCTCCCGCGTGTATCGATTACGACCTGTCCCAAGAAACGTGGTGATGCGTGGGCGAAGGATGTGAGCTTATTTCGCCGAGCGGAAGATTACCTTAGGTATCTTGAGGAACCGTATACGCCAGCGAGTAAACTTCGAGCCCGAGCATTTGACAAGTTCATCCAGACGCTGTCCAACGGGAAGCGTGTGCCCGATCCATTGTGGAGCGAGATCGGATTGGACTTGACCGATGCTGAGATTAGGCGTCTCAGGAAATTCTTTGCTCTGGTTGAGGAAACGCTACCAAGCGATTCCAGTATTGAAGAATTTTTCAAACAAGAAGCGCCGGACGTTGTGTTGATCACACCACTCATCGACATTGGATCGGGACAAAGCGATTTTGTGAAGAGTGCTCGAGCGCTCGAGATACCGGTTGGGATGGTCCTTTTCAGCTGGGACAATCTCAGCACGAAAGGTAGTGTGCACATAGCACCGGACCATGTGTTTGTATGGAACGAGATCCAGCAACGTGAAGCAATCGAATTACACGGCATACGGAAGAAGCGCGTCAGTTTAACCGGAGCGCCCCGCTTCGACAGATTCATCGACGTTGCTGTCCGCGATGAACCAAAAACGGCACGGGCCGCATTCTGTCAGGCTCTTAATCTGGAACAGGACCGTCCGATTATCCTGTATCTCTGTTCTTCTAAGTTCGTGGCAGCTGATGAACGGCCATTCATACAAAGTTGGATTCGTAACGTCCGCGCGTCGAAAGACCCCTCGGTGGCCAGTGCGAACCTCTTAGTTAAGACGCATCCAGACCTCACTCGGGACTGGCGCGACCATTCTGAAAAGCGTGTTTCTTGGCCAGGGGTTGAACCGGCATTAATTAATTCATCACTTGGTGATGACCATACTACGGTCCTTATGTCTAAGTTCACGGCTCTACAGACTCTGTATGAGTGCCTGTATCACAGTGAC
>CAZWIL010000168.1:0-4928 GCA_964634175.1 uncultured Vicinamibacteraceae bacterium | reverse complement strand
GCCTGCCCGTCGCGTATAGATCGCGCCGATTGTGGACTCTGCCAGAATCTGTCGCTTGACTCGAGCCACCGTGAAGTCTTCGCCCCCGACCCCCAGGTGATCTTCTGTTCCGACCTGGAGCAACCCAAGCTGGTAGCGCCCGGCTTGTCCACCGAGTCGGGTGCCGAATCGGATGGGGACCGGGCTTCCTTCGCGGAGTCCGATTCGGCGGCTGAAGTAAGGTTCGGCGCCATTTCGAGGCGCAAAGTTGTAGACTCCGGAGCCCTCGAGGAAGAAATCGCGCTGTTCGGGGAACCTCAGCGGAAACCGGGTCAGGTTCACTCGCCGTTGGTCAACTTCCACCTCTGCGAAGTCGGTATTAAGGGATGCGGCCGCTCGGAGGCTTGGGGTGATGGAGTAGGCCAGGTCGACTCCCACATCTCGAGAGGCGCGCGCCGACTGCGTTGTTTGATTCGTCCACCCCGCAACGGCGTACGGCTTTACCTCGAGACCAAGGCCTTGCGACATGTCCCGAAGACCGGACAGGCGCCCGGCGTGGATGGGGCGAAATAGGCCCTCGGTTCGTCGATGCCCTGCCCAAAGGACTTCTTCCTGTTTGCGGCGTATGGTTCGCTGAAAGTTGATTCCCCACGTGTCCGACGCGGGATCGAAGTTGAGGGTACTCCACGGTATCCGAATCTCTGCTGACCACCCATTGTCTAGGCGTTGGACTCGTGCCTCCCACACACCGTCCCAGGCCTTGTTGACGCGGCCTCCTTCTCTCAGAAGGCCGTCTCCCATCAGGCCCGCCGGATTGATCTCGAAGAAGTACCCTGTTCGACCGTCCAAGAAGGTATCGAGGATCCACATAAACCGGTCGTCGGTGCCAAGGCCCTCGTCGCGGCGCTTTTGATAGGCCAGGATTCCGTCCGGGTCATCGAAGAACATCGCGCCGATGTAGAGTGCGTCGCCATCGATCACAACACGGATTTCAGAGGACTCCGTGGCTTGAGCACCCTCGGTCGGTTCTTGTTGAGTGAAGGTCGTGGTTGGGGCGGCCGCACTCCAGGCGGCCTCGGCAAGGAACCCGTTGAGGTCAATGCGATCATCGGCGGGAACGGCCACCGCGCGGAGGAGCGGGACCTCCAGCGACTCGCGACTGTTCTCGTCGCCGTCGGCCTGCTGTTGCCCCAGACCCGTATTAGTTGCCAGCAGGATAGCCGCGATGACCCACAGCGCAGAGAACCTCGGTCGTTTCACTGTCGCACGGCGAGGGTGGTGTTTACCAGTCGCGTCTGGCCCCTGCTGAATCCAGTATGCTGGTCCGTCCGTCACCCTGAGGTTCGCCTCGCTGTCCGCGCGCATCTTACGTTTTCTGACGGCGACTTCGTGACCCCGCCTTTTCTTTTCTCGGGCGAGGATGAATCCCGAATCTCTGATCGTTTTTCGCGATCGCTTTTGCCACACGTTCCATCGTCGGCTCGAAGTCCTCATGACGGGAGTCGATGTACAGCCACTTCTTTAGGGTGTCGTGAGGGGCCAGTGGCCCGAACTCTTCGATGATCGCAGGTTGATGTGCATGTTCCGTGCAGATCAGCACACCATGCCACTTCCACCGGCCATTCTTTGTTGGTTCGACCAGAAGCAGCATTTGGCGACCAAACAGGTAGATGGCCAGGCCACCGAACATACTCTTGGTGAAGAAACTGGGGTGGTCCTCAAAATCCTGAAAGATCCATTCGTTGTCGAACGTTCTCATCGAACGCTTTATCCGAGCGAGGGCCGATGTGCTCGAAGGAAAGAGCGAACCTGGCGAACCGTGAGAGGAATCCGAGCAGGCGGTTCCTTCCAAGGAAACATGCTCACCTCGGCGTTGGGTGCGAGTAGCGCGGACTCCATTGCGGGTTCATATGGATGCGCTCGGCTATCATCTGGCAGAATCAGTACGGGCGTTTGGCACGTGCGGACGAAGTCGCGGGTCACGGTAAAGACGAAGTCGGCGTTGGTTCTGAACATCTTGGTCAGGAAGGTGTCGGCCATCTCCATTGTGATCTCGGGCCGGCGCGTGATCAACTCAGGAGCCCAGCCGGTCATGCCGCTGTCGTACATCACGGTTGGCATTTCCGGCCGAAAACCTACCGGCTGCGCCAGCACGGCTGCGACGATACGATCAGGTGCTCGGCGTAAGAGATTCCAGATAAAAGGACCGCCGATGCAGAAGCCGAGCACCATAAACTTCTCGATACCCAGGTGATCCATCAGGCCGAGATGGTCATCGGTGTATGAATCCCACGGACGCTCGATCTCGAGCGGTCCCACGGACTGACCGTCATTGGCATTGCGTAAGTCTGATGCGATGCAGCGGTACTCTCTGTTGAATTCCTCGATTGGATTGAAAGGAGCACTAATCAAGCGGGATATTCTCGAGTTCATGCCCCCACCCGCAATGAGCAATAATGGGAAACCTGAACCAGTCTCCTCATAGTGGATGCGCACGTCTCCTTCCTCATAGAAGGAACCGGTCGCTCCTTCTTGCCCAGTCTGCTGGCTAAACACCCGAGGTGCAGCGGCCATCGCCGTTGCCGTGGCGCCCGCTACCAGCATCTTGCGTCGGATTGGATCTACCATCAAAGAACCTCCGTAAACGGTGTCGCGGTTACTCAACCGGCTCGATCCGCAAGAGCGCGGCGTCTTGGGCCTCGGGGTTGCCCATGTAGGACCCGTCGGTTAATACGTAGATGAGTCCGTCTGGTCCCTGTCGTACATCACGGATGCGTTGTTTGAGGTCTCCCAGCAGCCACTCTCGCCGCTGTTCCATTCCCTGTCGATTAAAGGTAACTCGCTCGAGGTGACCGGTTCGATGCACTCGACCGGTCGTGAGTGAGCCAACGAAGAGGTCGCCCTTCCAGGCCGGAAACCGATCGCCCGTATAGAACATGAGCCCCGACGGAGCGATCGACGGAATCCACACAATCTCAGGCTGCTCCATCTCTTCTTGCCACGGGCGCTCAGATACTCTGGGTCCGTAGTACTCGCGCGAGTACGACACGATCGGCCATCCATAGTTCTTACCCGCAGTGATGATATTGACCTCGTCACCGCCCATCGGTGCATTCTCGCTGGCCCAAAGCTCGCCAGTATCGGGGTGAAAGGCCAACCCGAGCTGGTTGCGATGGCCCATTGAAAATAGCTCAGGTTTATAGCCGTCCCGACCAATGAATGGATTGTCCTCGCGGGCGCTGCCGTCGTCCTGCAATCGCAGCAACTTGCCGACGTGGGTGGCCGGGTCCTGGGCGCCCTGTCCATCACTTGTGGCGCTGATAGCACCGCCGACCGTCATATAGAGAGCATTGTCCGGGCCGAACAAGAGACGGGACGCAGCGATTCCTCGGCCGTCTGCATCGGCGACGAAGATGTCACGAACCTCTGACAGTGCCTGATCCTCCAATCGCCCACGAGCGAGGGCGACCGTCGCACCGTCAGCAGTGGGTTTCGAGTACGTGAGATACACGAACCCGTTTTCCCTGAACTGTGGATGAATAGCGATATCCATGAGACCGGCGAGATTAACGCCGGTGAAGATGTCCGGCAGACCGGCGACCGGCGTCGGATCGAGGACCCCGTCTCGAACCCGACGAAGCGTGCCTCCCCGCTCGGTGATGAGAAGGTCGCCGTCTGGAAGAAACGTAAAACCCCAGGGGTGCGATAGTCCCGTGGTCACGACGGTGACGCGGATACGTTGTCCTTCAGCCGTGTCAAACACGATAGGCACGTCGGGTAGCGGCACCGCTGGAATTCCCTCGGCCGCGAACGTGCTCTGCTGCTGCGCGGCGAGGCTTGGGGCCGCCATACCGATACTCACCGCTACCGCAAGCGCCATGACCAGTCCTGTCTTCATGTTTTGTCTCTCCTCTATTCCGGACTCTACCAGAACCACCGGCATTTTATACCCAAGTTGAACCGGTCACCGTTGAGGAGTAGGCTGGGGGCAGGGGATGGCCATATCGAATAACAACTTAGGGAGGATTCATGTTCAGTAGGCGAGAATTTCTCATGACGTCAGGCGTGGTGGCGGCAACCACGGCGTTTCAACAGATACCGCTATTCGGTCAAGGTCAATTGACCACATCGTTTGAGGACCTTCGGCGCAATGTCGGTATCTTTAATGGTCAAGGCGGGACGATAGGCTGGGTCGTTAACAGCGACGGGATTCTGATTGTCGATAGTCAGAACGCTGCTGCGGCACAGGCCTGCATCGAGGGACTCAACGAACGGTCTTCGCAGGCGATTGATTTTCTGGTGAATACCCACCATCACGCTGACCACACCGGTGGAAATGCGACATTCCGACCAGTAGTGGACTCCATTGTCGCCCATGAAAATAGTGCGTCTTGGCAGCGACAGACGACGGAGCAGAGTGGCAGCGCAGACCCATATCCAGACGAGACGTTTACCGAGGAATGGCGGACGACTATTGGTGATGAGACTGTTATTGCCAAACACTACGGCGCTGGTCATACGAGTGGTGACGTCGTCGTGACATTTGAACGCGCGAATGTTGTTCATATGGGCGACCTGATGTTCAACCGCTTACATCCCTTCGTTGACCGATCGTCAGGAGCCCGGATTGCCGGCTGGATTGATTTGTTGGAACAGGTGGTCGGCGAACATGAGGCGGACACCATTTATGTGTTCGGACACGGGAGTCCCAACGCTGGTGTCACCGGCGACCGCAGTGAACTAACGCATTTGCGCGACTACTTCAGTGCCGCTCTCGAATTAACGCAACAGGGAATGCAGGCTGGTCGTTCCAAGGAGGAAATCGCCGCAACCGAATCATTGGCCGGGTTTGAGGACCATGTGTCTCCGTTTCCCCTTCTGAGCTTATCCGGCGTCCTTGGGGTGGCGTATGACGAACTGAGTGAAGGGTAGTTGTAGTTAGAATCTGA
>CAZWIL010000167.1:0-4943 GCA_964634175.1 uncultured Vicinamibacteraceae bacterium | reverse complement strand
ACGCTGGTAACGACGGATGTAATTGTCCGCAATGAAGACGGCGTCTTTATTTCCGACCTGGTGCCGGAGGATTTCATTATTGAGGAGGAGGGCATTGAGCAGGAAGTAGCCTCTCTGGTTCGGGTCGATGGTGGCCGCGTGTTTGATGTGTTGGTTGAGACAGCTGCTCCTGTTCAGGAAGGGATTATTCTTCCTCGGGTAAGAAAAGTTGACGACACCGCCGGAAGAATTTTCGTCTTGTTCATTGACGATTTGCACATGGCGGCGGGGTTGACTCCGAAAGTTCGGCAGCTAATGGAGACAATCGCTGAGAACTTAGTTCATGAAGGCGATCTATTCGGCATCATTGCTACGGGAACATCGAATTTGTCGATCGACCTGACTTACGACCGCAACATGTTATTTGCTGCCGCAGAGAAGATCACGGGAAGCGGCTTTAATCCACGCGACATGGTCCAGATGCAACAGCGGCGAACACTGAGCGAGATACGCTGGCGTGCTCATGTTGCCTATAAGACGGCTTTTGAAACTTTGAAGAACCTGTCGCGGATCAACAACCGCAGGAAAGTCTTTATTTATATTAGCGCGGGATACGACTTGAATCCGTTCGGCGAACAGTATGGCCTAGATGCCGCTCAACAATATACCAACCAGTATGAAGACCAGCCATTCGCGGACGTAGAACGGCAAGGAGCCGTATTTGCTGATTCAGAGCTTCACAATGAAATTGCAGAATTAGCCCGGGCCGCGAATCGGTCAAACACGACGTTTCATACGCTGGACCCGAGGGGGCTGATGGCTGGCTCGGACATTGAATACAACCTTCCCACTCAAGAGTGGAATAGCCACGTCTTTCGCACACAGACAAGCCTGCGGAGTTTGGCTGAACTCACGGGTGGTATCGCTATCGTCAATCGGAATAATTTTGTGTCGGGCTTGCGTGAGATAGATGCGGAAACTAGCGACTACTACGTAGTGGGTTTCAATACGAATCGACCTGAGGCCGGCGAAGCACGGACCAGGCGATTGCGGATTAGGGTGCGGCGTGAGGGTGCTCAAGTTCGAGCACGAGAGAGCTACACTTTTGAAGGCGTGGCGGCGGCGCGGTAACACAAGCCGTTCTTTTGTTGTTTCGCCTGTGATGAGATGCATGTCTAGGGCTTGCTGTTGGTAATAGGATCAGAGACAGCGTGCGACGGGCCTTGACCCTTTTGCGAGACATAGGCGAAAATCTGACTTAGACAACAATCAATTTGAGAGGCAAGCTATTCCAGCCGTTTTAAGACAGACCCAAGCTGTCAGGCCCGTTTATCAATTTGCCGGGGTAGTCTTTTGCTTGCTGTGTTTTAGCGCCCAAGGCGGTGCTCCAAATATTGGTCTTGCTGAACCGTACCCAGTTGTTGTCGAACCCGCCGCGCCTGACCCGATTAACGATCCCCCTAGCACACTAAGTTTTGAAGATCTTCGGCCCCCGCGGCTCAGGGCTCAGGCGGCGATGATTTACAACCCCATCACGCATGAGGTGCTCTGGGAATCAGACGGCTACGCTAGGCGCCCTATCGCAAGTATTACGAAGGTGATGACGGCCTTGGTATTTCTGGACGAAACGCCTGACCTGACGCGGGACGTCGTCGTTTCCCGACGTGATGTCCGGCGGGCCAATACGACTTACTTGCGAAGCGGGGAACGTATTGAACTGGGTGACCTTCTGCATCTAGCGCTTGTCGCATCCGACAATGCGGCTGCTAGAGTTTTAGCTAGGGTTTCGCCGTGGGGCACTGAGGGCTTCGTTGAACAGATGAATTTGAAGGCCAGAGAGCTTGGTCTTCGAAGTACGAGCTTTGCAGATCCGTCCGGTCTTGATAAGCAGAATCTGTCAACACCATACGATATTGTAAGGATGATCTCCCACGCGACCGAAAACTCAACGATTGTGACAATAATGCAGAAGAACTCGTATGGCTTTCGCACGAGTCGTCGAGCTGTAACGGTTCGAAATACTAACCGGCTACTCAGAGGGCGATTGAATGTGATCGGTGGAAAGACGGGGTATATAGATGCCTCAGGATATTGCTTGGCTGCAGTCGTAAGGGATTCAAATTTGGGTCCACTGTCGGTGGTGGTTTTGGGTGCTCGGTCTAATTCAGGAAGGTTTTCCGAAATCGGTCGCTTGGCTGATTGGGCATCTGAAAACGGTGACTCGCTCAGTTCTCCTCAAGCACTTAAGCTAAACTAGCTCCTTGTTGATTCATCCGGTAGAGGCTCCTAGCAAACACCGATGTTTAAGTTGTCGTGTTCGCCCGGGACTGAGAAACGGCGCACGCGCGCTACGTAACTTGTTTGATCGGATCGGAAAATAAAATAGAGGTTCAAGTGAGTTTTGAGTTTTCTCGACTCGGTTAGTAACGAGTTCAACATTTAGTCGCAATTCTTGGCCTGAGGATGCTGCGCGTAGTTTTGCCACTCGGTGTCGATAGGTCTGGCGGAACTCATTCACATAATGAGTAGATGTTGAAGAGAGAGTTTTGAGCAGCAAAAGAAAAGCTGGAGGGTAGGTAAAACGAATGCGTGAGGTGATCATCATTGGTTCTGGTCCTGCAGGACTGACTGCGGGACTGTATGCCGCACGTGCGAATTTGAAACCGCTATTGATTGAGGGCCTTGAGTCAGGCGGTCAACTGATGATGACCACGGCGGTGGAGAATTACCCTGGCTTCAAAGACGGCATTATGGGCCCGGAATTGATGGCTACGATGAGGGCTCAAGCAGAGCGGTTTGGTACCGAGTTTGTCCGAGGCGATGTAACTAATGTTGATTTGTCGGGTTCGCCGTTTTCGGTGTCCACGATCGATGAGACCCACTACGCGCGTTCTTTGATAATTTCAACTGGTGCTTCAGCGCGACTACTTGGTCTTTCGTCTGAACGAGAATTGATGGGCCATGGCGTGTCAACTTGTGCGACCTGTGACGGTTATTTTTTTCGAGATAAACCGATTGCCGTGGTAGGTGGAGGTGACACCGCAATGGAGGAGGCAATCTTCCTCACAAAATTCGCTTCACATGTAAGCGTAATTCACCGCCGTGCGGAACTTCGAGCGTCTCAAATTATGCGAGAGAAGGCTTTAGCAAATCCAAAGGTGTCATTTGAATGGAACAGCGTCGTCGACGAAGTTAGAGATGTGGCTCAGGGTGTCGTTACGGGTGTGACTATTCGCAACATCGTAACGAGTGAAAGCAAAACTCTTGACATCGAAGGCTTGTTTGTTGCGATTGGACATACTCCGAATACCAGTCTTTTTGTCGATAAGTTGGCGTTAGATACTAACGGATACATTGTTCCGAAGGGAGGCAGCAGGACCAGTGTTTCAGGTGTGTTCGCCGCAGGCGATGTGCAAGACCATACGTACAGGCAAGCCATCACAGCAGCTGGTTCGGGTTGCATGGCAGCGATTGACGCTGAGCGTTATTTGGAAAGCCTTCCTGAACAGCAGCAGGACGCTACAGAAACACCGTAGTCGCGAATCGTGTTCTGCAGTGTATGCCCCGCAACGATAGATGTTTGTTCGTTATAGTGATACCCGCTGATTAGTCGATCCACCCTCCACCGACCACAACGTCGCCGTTATAGAACACCGCGGCTTGGCCGGGAGAAATTCCATGTTGAGGCTCATCGAATTCAAGTGACGCAGTGGATGCGTCTTTAATGTGAAGCGTGGCCGTTGCTTCAGACTGGTGATGTCTGATTTGTGCTGTGACCCGAAATAAATCATCTGGCGGAGTGCCAGCGATCCAGTTGATTGCTGACGCCTGGAGGGACGTCCTTTCAATTGCGGATCTGGGACCGACAGTGACAGTTCGGTTTCTTGCATTAAGCGCCACAACATAAAGTGGCTCAGGGTTACTTATTCCTAAGCCTTTTCGTTGTCCGACTGTGTACCTGTGGATGCCAGCGTGTTGACCGAGCACTTGTCCATCCGTGTTGGTAATGGGTCCAGGTTCAATGTTGCCACTAGTTCTGCGCTCGACGAAATCGGCGTAGTTATCGTCAGGAACAAAGCAGATCTCGTGACTATCTGGTTTAGCAGCGACGGGAAGGCCAAAGGTGTCGGCGTATTCCCGCACTTCAGATTTTCTGAGTTCGCCTAGGGGAAAGTTTGCATAGGCGAGTTGGGACTGAGTAAGTGTAAAGAGAAAATACGACTGGTCTTTGTCTCGGTCTAGACCTCGGTAAAGCTTGTATAGCCCATCCGGTCCGTGATTCACTCTCGCGTAATGCCCGGTTGATACGTAGCTTGCGTCGAAACCCTTTGCGCGTTCGAGCAAGTTCGTAAACTTAAGGCCGCCGTTACACTGTACACAAGGGATTGGTGTTCTTGCCATGGTGTATTCACGGACGAATGGCGAGATTACCTGGGCGTCGAATTGTTTTTCGAAGTTGACGATGTAATGCGGTATCCGCAGAAGAGAAGCCACGCGCCGGGCATCTTCAAGATCGTCGATCGAACAACAACTACCAAAGTCCGCTCCACCTTCTCGTTGGTCGTATAATTGCATCGACAGACCGATAACTTCGTGCCCTTGTTCAGCAAGAAGAGCTGCTGCAACCGACGAGTCAACGCCACCGGACATGGCCACCACAATTCGCATGTCTTTATTTCTGGTTACTTTCCGACAGGTGCAGTTTTCTGATTCGGGTTGATGGATGGTCTCGAAACGCGCCGCAGCTTTTGAACCAATTTTGGAAGGATAGCTATAACACGATCAATTTCTTCCATTGTGTTGTCAGAACCGAGGCTGAATCTGATCGAATTTTGGGCGCGGTGACCGGATAATCCCATCGCACGGAGCACGTGCGATGGTTCTAGAGTGCCTGATGAGCACGCTGAACCCGTGGATACCGCTACGCCTTCCAGATCAAGGGCAATTAAGAGGGATTCGGCTTC
>CAZWIL010000166.1:0-4973 GCA_964634175.1 uncultured Vicinamibacteraceae bacterium | reverse complement strand
ACGGCCACCATTTCTCCGAGTTCAACTGACAAATTAATCTCCCGAAGCACCACAAGAGATTCGGATCGAACTTCATAAGATTTGCGAAGACCAGTAACCTCAAGAAAGGGCATGATGAGTAATCACTGATATCTCAACGCCTCGGCCGGATCTAATTTTGAAGCCTGCTGGGATGGATATATCGTCGCAAGAAAACAGATTAAGAGAGCCGACACTATGATTAGGAAAAAGTCAGTTAACTCAATCGTGAACGGCAGGTATGGAATCTGGTAAACCTCCATGTCCAGCCGAATCAGACGATAACGGTCCAGAACCGTTGAGAGGGCGTAACCTGTGACAGCGCCAATAGTCGTGCCCACCGAACCGATAATCAAACCTTGCAGCATGAAAATCCGTAGAATGCTGCTGCGGCCGGCCCCCATGGTCTTGAGAATAGCAATGTCTCGACTTTTCTCCATTACGAGTAAAACCAGAGACGCCACTATATTGAGAGCTGCCACCATAACAATGAGCCCAATAGTGATAGAAATAGCTATCTTTTCGAGCCAAAGGGCCGAAAACAGGGACTCATTCATCGCAGACCAGTCCAACGTCAGGTATGACTCTCCCAAATTGTCCTCAACTGCGGCCGCCACCTGCCTTGACACGTAGATATCATCAACACGAAGCTCCATCATCTGGACTTGGTCCTCAGCTAAAAGTCGCTTCGCTGAGTCCAAAGTCACAAAACCATAAGCATTGTCGTACTCGTAAAGTCCGAGGCTAAATATCCCAATTACCTGAAGTCGACGTGGTCGCGAGATCATTCCCATCGGTGACAATGTGCCGTTCGGTGTCACAAGGGTTATTTCCCCGCCGACAGAAACCCCCAAACTCTCGGCAACACCCTCACCAATCACCACTCCATCTAGAACAGAGTCATCAAGAATATTCGGCTCAAAAAAACTGCCCTGGTGAACCGCTTGCGCAACTTCAGTAACTTCTTTTTCGAATTCAGGATCGACTCCTTTAATGGTTATGAAAGCTTCTCCATTCCGAGTTCTAGCCAATGCTTTACCAATGATGGACGGTGCCGCCGAGACCACGTGTGGCACTGTACTCATTAGCGCTGCCTCCGCGCGGTAATCCTGATACCCTCCCTCAGCCACCTTCCAAACATAAACATGAGCAGCTGAGCCGACAATTCGATCGCGAAGTTCTCTCTGCAGGCCAGTCATTAACGCTACCGCCACCACAAGTGCTAACACGCCTAATGTGACGCCAAGTGTTGAAATAACTGAAATAAGAGAGATAAAGGCTTGTCTTCTGCGAGCGACCAGGTATCGAATAGCGACGTAGACCTCAAACGATACAAACATCTCAGTCCCAAGTTTCAGTCGTCTACGATTTCGCTGGGCAACTCTCCGACTGGACGCATCAGGGGAAAGAGAATCACATCTCTTATCGAAGGACTGTCGGTCAAGAGCATTACAAGCCGGTCGACTCCAATGCCCTCTCCAGCGACTGGTGGCAATCCGTACTCCAATGCCCGTAAATACTCTTCATCGATGGCATGGGCCTCAAGGTCCCCCTGTTGACGTGCTTCATGCTGGATTTCGAACCTACGACGTTGTTCGGTAGGATCGTTAAGCTCGCTAAAAGCGTTCGCAATCTCCATTCCACCGATATAGAGTTCAAACCGCTCAACTGTCTCATGATCATCAGGCCGTTGCTTAGAGAGCGGAGATACTTCTGTCGGGAAATCATAGACAAACGTAGGTTGAATAAGTTGTTCCTCACACAATGACTCAAACAACTCCATTGTTATCTTGCCGGGACCGGAGGTCCCTGACACCTCAACCTCAAGCCGACGGGCAACCTCCCGCACAGAATCGAGATCTCTGAGATCGGCCTCAGACACAACTTCACCTAAACGATCAGTCGCCGCTGAACACACAGCCTCTCTCAATGACATACGGGCAAACGGCACAGAAAAAGAAATCTGAGAATCACCAAACACACACTCGGACTTACCGTCGGCAATAACTTCTCGAGTAACGTTGGTTAACAGTTCTTCGGTGCGACACATCAGAACCTTGTAGTCACTGTAAGACTCATAAAACTCCAGCATGGTGAATTCAGGATTGTGCTGTGTTGAAATACCTTCATTTCTAAAGTTTCGATTAATTTCGTAGACACGTTCAATGCCACCCACTACCAGCCGTTTTAGATAGAGTTCAGGGGCAATCCTCAAATACATTTTCATATCATGAGCATTGTGATGAGTCACAAATGGCCTAGCCACTGCCCCACCAGCCAACGACTGCATCATCGGTGTTTCTACTTCTAGATAACCACGTCCATCAAGAAAGCCCCGAATGCAACTCAAAATCCGACTGCGAGTTTCAAATACTCGCCTAGTTTCAGGACTTACAATCAGGTCGAGGTAACGTTGTCGGTAGCGTGTCTCAACATCCGTTAAACCATGCCACTTCTCCGGCAAAGGAACTAAACATTTAGAGAGAAAACCAATCGTGTTCGCCCAAACTGTCAACTCGTTGGTTCGAGTCCTGAAGAGGCGCCCCGTAACCCCGATGATGTCACCAAAATCAAGCAATTCAAATACTGAAAAATCACGTTCTGGCATCGAATCTTGTCGAACATAAACCTGAATACGAGAGCGCCCGTCTGAAATAACCAAGAAATTGGCTTTGCCAAAACTTCGAATCGCAACGATTCGACCTGCCACCGCTGTTTGCACCTCATCAAGTTCCAAAGTGTCCTTATCGGTGTCAGTGTGCTGCTCAACAAGCGTAGAAACCGTGGCGGTCGCACCAAAAGACCTTGGGTAAACATCGATACCCAGCCGCCGTAACTCGCTAAGGTTCTCGCGCCGCTGTCGTAATTGGTCAGTCTCGCGCTCGTCACTCATTTTTCGCTCACGTTACCCTGATCTTTAAGGTTTCGATTGATACTATCCAAAACGCCGTTAACAAATGGAACTGTCTGGTCGCCCCCGTAAGTTCTCGCCAATTCGATAGCCTCGTCAATAATCACCGCCGCTGGTGTTGCCGAATAGACTAGTTCATACACTGCCATACGCATGATCAGACGGTCCACGACGGCCAACCGTGAAAGCCGCCAATTGTCCGTATTCCCTTCGAGGAGCGGGTCAATTTCGCCGACGTGAGTAGTCGTTCCTTCCACTAAACTCTCCGTGAATTTTCGGCGTGGCTCAGGCGCCGGATGAACCGACCAGTAAAATTCGATCGCCTCATTTAATCCAGTCTGGTCAAGGGCTCCAACCTCCCACTGGTATAGCAGCTGCAATGCCGCCTCGCGCCCTCGATGACGTTCGACCCCACCCGGGTCAGCGGTCATTGTGTCGCGTCAACCCCTGGAGTATGTTGGCAAGTTGCACCGCCGCCATCGCCGCTTCCCAGCCCTTATTGTCATTTCCAATACCTGCCCGTTCAACAGCTTCTTCATGCGTATTAGTAGTCAAAACTCCAAAAGCAATTGGCACGCCGGTTTCTTGAGCAGCCAAACTGATCCCATTAGTCACAGCCGCCGCGAGATAATCAAAGTGTGGGGTGTCTCCACGAATGATGCAACCGACACACACAAGCGCATCGAACTTTCCGCTTTCAGCGGCCTTTCGCGCAGCCAGAGGCACCTCAAACGCACCTGGAACGCGAATAATTACAATTTCATCACTGGCCGCTCCGGCGTTGACCAGTGCATCGATCGCCCCTCGCCTCAATGACTCGGTGACGGATTCGTGATAAACAGACACCACTATGCCAACTTTAAGCCCTGTGGCATCCTCAGCTCCATCAATCGTTGCAATATCTTTCACTGGCCTTTGAACACAGCCGCGCGCTTCTCCAGAAACGCCTGGGTTCCCTCTCGCATATCCTCTGTTGCCGCCACCAGCCCGAATAAGGTTGCCTCCAACTCACAGGCCTCAGGCAATGGAATCTGAACGCCGGTACGAACCGCTTCCAATATGTATTTCACAGCCATCGGCGGTTTGTCGGCTAAAAGTCGAGCAAAGTCGTCCACTTCATCTAAGAATTCTTCAGCCGGTACGACTCTGTTCGCTAAACCGAGTCGTCTCGCCTCACCAGCGTCAATTGACTTACCAGTCAATAACATTTCAAGAGCCCGCCCGGGACCGATTAATCTGGGTAATCGCTGTGTTCCTCCAAACCCAGGAATGAGACCGAGGTTCACTTCAGGTTGGCCAAATATAGCCGTATCAACCGCTATGCGGAAAGTGCATGCCATGGCCAATTCAAGTCCACCCCCAAGAGCAAATCCGTTCACCGCGGCAATGACTGGTACCCTGGCCCGCTCGATCCTCTCGCAAAGCGCCTGACCTCGCCTAGCGATTGTATGGCCAGAAGTTGGTGTCATCTCGGCCAGCTCTGCAATGTCGGCACCTGCGATGAAGGCACGGTTGCCGGCGCCTGTCAGCACAACGACTCGAACAGAACTGTCAGATTCAAGATCGGTGAAACAGTCATCAAGGTCTTGGAGCGTAGCCCTGTTTATGGCATTTAGTACCTGCTCACGATTGACGGTAACCGTGGCGACCCCATTACTTTGCTCTACACGTAAAGTTTCATATGTCATCCTACGTCTCTTCTCTCTTATCCAAAAAGACTATACCCCACAGCCACACACCTACTGCACCGCTGCACGCTCCGACAGCATCCGCAATAACATCGTAAATGTCCGCGACCCTACCAGCTACAAAAGACTGGTGATATTCATCAGTGCAACCATAAAAGATAGTTAACAACACCGCTGTCGCAAGTGTGTTTGTATTGACGCCTCGCCACGACCCATCGGCAAGTGCACGAACCATCAAAATTCCAAGTAATGCATAAACAAGCCCGTGTACCACGAGGTCCGACGATCCTCCTAAGGGCACAGGCAATCTAGAAAATGATGAAAATGCGAAGATCGCGATCATCAAACAAACAGCA
>CAZWIL010000165.1:0-4992 GCA_964634175.1 uncultured Vicinamibacteraceae bacterium | reverse complement strand
CTGCCATATTGCGAAACAATATATCCACTTAATAACTCCGATAATAAAAGCAGAACAACGACGATAAACGTTTAACCAATCCACTTGTTCATCTTTTCTCCAGTTCCAACGCCGCTCTTACCCACGCCGGTGCAGGCTGACCGAACAGGTGTATGGCGCCCTGGACCGGGTCCAGTCTCCGTTACTCCTTTTCGTTCACGATTTGGTCGTAGAACGCGACGAAGTCTTCTTTGTCAGTCCCAGCACGGAACTTAATGGCGGCGCGCGGATGGAGATTCAGTTGTCCCGTAATGTTGTAGGGCACGAGCGGTCCCCACTCGACCGTCTCTCGAATGCCAGGAATGTGGTCCTGGAGTAAGCGAATCACTGGTCGTAGCTTGAACTTCGGGTTGCGTAAGAAGCCGAGTAGCAACTCCATCGGGCAATTGCCCGCGCCGCGACCGAGTCCGGCCATGGTGGCGTCCGCGCGATTAGACCCGAGTACGATCGCTTCGATCGTGTTAGCAAACGCCAACTGCATATTGTTGTGGGCGTGGATGCCGATCTGTTTGTCGGTGCCTTCCATGGCTCCTGCGTACTTGCGGTAGAGCCGATTGACCTGTTCGGGGTAGAGATGACCAAAACTGTCGACGATCACCATCGTACTCGCGGGTGTCGGCGCGATCGCCTCAAGGACGGTGTCGATCTCCTGCTCGGTGATGTTCGACACCGCCATCAGATTGGCCATCGTCTGGTAGCCCTGCTCGCTGGCATGTTGGATCATGTCCGTGGCCTCAGAGACTTGATGGGCATAGAAGGCAACGCGGATCATGCCCAGTACGCTGTCGGCTGCAGGTTCGATGACGGTCTTCCAGTCGCTCTTGCCGGCGTCGGCCATCGCCGCCAGCGTCAGGCCCGTGCTCTCGGCGTCATGGTCGCCGACAACGCGGCGGATGTCGTCTTCCCGGCAATGGCGCCACGGACCGAACTGGTCCCGCGGGAACAGCCGTTCCGAGTTCTTGTAGCCGATCTCCATCGTGTCTATGCCCGCAGCGAGGCAGGTGTCGTACACCGCCCGGACGAAGTCGTCGGTGAACTGATGGTCGTTTATCAGGCCGCCGTCCCGAACGGTGCAATCCAGCACCTTCAGCTCGGGCCGATGTGTGATCCACGGGGCCTTCTCCTGCGAGGTCTTTTTCTCTTCCATAGAACACTCATCTTACCGCAACCACCTGGTCGTCGGACTCAGGCGGCTCCTCGAGGGAACGAATTGTTAAGTGTCGAGGTCCACAAGGTGCAGGTCTGTTTCACGCTGTCGCTGCGAAAAGTCCGGGCTGACGATGTCACGGCGAGGGCTGTGGATACGGACGACGCTGAGTGACAGGTGCTTTCATCGCTCGGCGCTCTATTCGGTCGTGGTCGGTGCGTCGACTCCGCCCCACAGGTTTGACGTCCCGAGTTCCTCCTGTCCGCAGGCCTTTAGGTAGAGGAACAGTTGCAGGCGATAGGCCGCGCAACCTCCGAGCACGGAATTGACCAGGTAGTTGCCGCATGTCATTTTGCTGCCGTCAAATACGGTTATCTCGGATCGGAAATCGTCATCAGTCACTTCCGCGAACAGCTTGACATACTCGTCGGGTTGGGCGGAAATCGTCGCGAGTGTCTGGTCGAAGTCACACGCTGCCGCGGCCTTGGCCTCTATCGTCCAAGCGTCACGATCGAACTCGCCGCCCTTGCCTAGGCCGTACCTGATCATCATCGGCCCCATCATGCTCATGTACCTGAGCAACTCCAGCGTAGTGCGCTGCTTTGGCGTGGGGCGATAATCAAGCGTCGAACGGTCGATCTTGTGTGCGAGATGAAGAAGGATGCGGACTTCGTTCTGCAGAGATGCAATCAATTCAGATTTACTCAGTACCATAGTTCCTCGAACTGTTGGGAATGACATCACAGCGGAGCGGTTTCGTCGTATCTACTGCTGGCTCGCCATCTAGTGTCGTGTTCAGTTTTAGATGCGCTATATCCTGATCAGCCTACAGTGTAGCCGTTATTGGTGACTGTGGTCAGGTTATCGATGAAACTGAGGACGCTGTGGTTTACGCCCCGTCTCAAAAATTTCTCGATGAAAGACGACCTGATGGCCGAAGTCCACTAGATTCGTTACCAGATCAAATATCTATTTCGTGGTGTTTCGGTTGCATCACGTGCTTATCAAAATACGACAGTGCTGATGCATAGGTTGTCAGCACGGCAACGAGTGTTGTGATGAACAGGAGTAAAAAAAACGATGGCACGTCACTGATCGTCGTTGGCCGAACGATCACAATTGAGACCATTGCTCCGGTCGCAAACACGCCAACGTTTAACAGCGACAGTGTTGCAACCGACCCGATCCGGCTGGTCACAAAGCGAGCTGCAGCAATTGTCGACCCGATCACGCTCAGCCGATCCTCTGCAATAGTACGAATCGCAGCGAAGGTGAATACCGCCGTTGTTGTCCCCATCAGCAAGACACTTAGACACAGGTATAAGAGACGCATAGCCGAAGAACCACCCAAGCCGACGAGTGTGATGGTGAGCACGAGAAGAAGTCCCTTCACACAGACTTCAATGAGCAGAAGGCGTACAAACCGAAAGTAATAACGTGTACATGATCGAACAAACACGCCGAGCTGAGAACGTTGTCGATGAACGAGTGAGTCGAGGAGTCCACCGAGCAAGAACATCCATCCGACAAGATAAAACGGCCATGTCTTCACATACGGAAGGATGTGCCCAAGCGAAACCGGATCCGCCTGAAGAGTCGGTATAAATTGCTGCCGTACAAAGTTTCTGCTGAGCAAGGTGTTTAAATCGTCGATTGCTGGAGAACTTGTGGTTAGGCACAGTACGATGAGTGCGACTACCAGCGACCAGGCTGCCATGAGCCGGCGGCATCCATCGACAAATACTCGAATAATGTCGATCAATCCTGATGCAAAAGACATGGTGTCAACTACCGCACGAGAAACAGCACGTTGACGCAACTGGTCGCGTCAACATTTCGCTCAAGGGTAGCGTAAACCGCTCAGGAGGCTTCGAGGCAATAGAGGTACCGCTGGCCACGCAGATAGATTGCACGATCGACCACGGCCGCAGACGCGTCGATTTGATCATCCAGCGTGTTCGTCGCCACCACCCGAAGTTGGGCACCAGTTTCAAGGACAAGGGTGACCCCATCGCGACTCGTCACGTAGAGGTAGTCACCCGCTACCACCGGTGATGCGTAGACCTCTCGAATACCTGGAAGACGCTCAGGTCCGTACAGGTTTCGACCGGTCTGGGCGTCATGGGCCGACAAAATTCCAGAATTACTTTTGGTGAAATACAGAATTCCGTCGTTTAACACGGGCGAGGGAACATACGGGGTGTCACGATCGAGCGACCACACGATCGCATCGGTACCGGTGATATCACCGCGGGCCTTTGACAGGTCCACCGCGTACAGTTGATTCCCGCGATAGCCACTCATGAGATACACGATGCCTTCGGCTGTTACCGGCGTCGGAATGGCATTGGTTGTCACACCAGCACCTTCCCAGACCAGCGCTCCGGTATCGAAGTTATAACTCCGAACTCGGTCGGTCGCACTGGTGATGACTTGGGTTTGTCCCTGGTGTTCCACCACAAGCGGTGTTGACCATGATGTCATCTCGTCACGCGCCGTCCGCCAATGTTCCTGGCCCGTCCACTTGTTGAGCGACGTAATAAATGATTGTCCCTGATGATCCCAGACCACCACGATGGCATCACCGTGTAAGGCTGGCGACGCACCTTCTCCAAACCCCATGCGAATCTCCATGTCGCCAAAATCCTGGTCCCAGAGTAACGTTCCTTCCAAGTCGTAGCAGTAGAGTCCGCGCGAACCGAAGAAGGCACATAAGACCTCGCCGTCCGTGACGGCTGACGATGAGGCCCAACTGCCAGTCGAATGGCGCCCTTCGTGGGGTTGTTCCGACACGGCAACTTGTTCCCATACCAGCGAACCGTCGTACCGGTCATAGGCGCTCACGGTGAACTGTTGGACGTCGCGGGAACTGGCGGTTCCCACGAACCGATCTCGCAGGCGCCCAAAGAGTCCTGGCCCCCCTGCCTCACCGGTGCCAGCGGGAATCGCAGAAAGAATAAAGGCCTGATCATCCCAGACGATGGGTGACGCTGAGCCATGGCCTGGAAGCTCAACCTTCCAGCGCACATTGTCCGTCTCGCTCCAGTCGGTGGGAGGGTCAGCTGTCGGGGACACGCCGGTAGCCAACGGCCCGCGCCACTGGGGCCACCCATGCGTTTGCGTATCCGGAACACCTGGTTCCTGACCACTCAACGACACAGCAACGATGCTCAATGCCACAAGGATAAAGCTAACAATTCGCACAGAGGGCCCCTTTACTTATGAGAAATTACCACATGCGACGCATCCGGCAATCATCAACCACTGGTATTAGAGTATCTCGAAATTGTATCGACAGAACGAGGTTGCGTGCGCGGCGGAGGAGGCGAGTGGTTTTTCGACCATGATTTTTTCTGCCGTATGGAAAATTGACAGACGTTGTTGAAGCGCCGGTCGTCTCCACGTTACTCTTAGAAATCTCAGTTTTCGTGACTGGTTCTTGAGGAAGCCGATGACTGGTCGTTTCGCACTTCTTGTTCTGATCGTCATTTTTGTGTTTGCTGGCCAGAATGATTCTGGACGGGATCTTCGCGTCCGTGCAGAGCGAGGCGACGCCGAGGCGCAATTTGAGCTTGGGAACGTGTATGCCAGTGGCGATGGTGTACCGCAGAACGATACCGAGGCGGTGAGGTGGTACCGCCGCTCGGCTATTCAAAGCTTTGCGTTGGCTCAGGCGGGTCTCGGACACATGTATTTTTCTGGTCGAGGTGTGTCGCAGAACGACGAGGAAGCCGTGAACTGGTATCGGCGGGCAGTTGAACATGGTGAGCCGACAGGACAGAACAACCTTGGGTATATGTTCGCGG
>CAZWIL010000164.1:0-5011 GCA_964634175.1 uncultured Vicinamibacteraceae bacterium | reverse complement strand
CCTGACAAACCGATTGCAGCGCTGCACGTGATCTGGTACAAGCACACCGGTCCTGGCTCGGTTGTCTTCAGCCCACACACCGATGAGTTGGTCGAGCTAAAGGGGATGGCGACCACGACAGCGACCTTCGACCAGCCGGGCGAGTACCTGGTCCGCGTGCGTGCCGACAACTTCGGTCGGGTCGATAGCTCCTCCGGTAACCAGTGCTGCTGGACCAATGGCTACGTGAAGGTCACTGTGACGCCGTAGCTCTCAGGAGCTTGGCCGCGACTGATATTTAAGTTTTGTCCTGTCAGTCGGTCCCGCGTTACCTCTTAACGGTTAGGAGACGAGATGGCGGTTCGGCGCGTTCGCGACTCCTGGCTCCAACGACGGATTGACCGTCGCACTCTCCTCGCGCAAGGGATCGGTATCTTTGGGCTGTCTGCAACAGCTCGAATAGGCGGGGCCACTCGCCAGACGGTGACGTTCTCCTCCTCCCCGTTTACGCTGGGTGTCGCGTCTGGCGATCCGACGCCAACTGGCGTCGTGCTTTGGACCCGCCTCGCGCCTGACCCGCTTCACGGAGGCGGCATGAGTTTGGAGGATATCGAGGTTGCCTGGGAGGTGGCGACCGACGAGCGGATGGGCTCGGTGGTGCAGCGTGGCACGACCGTCGCACCAGCGGCACTCGGGCATAGCGTGCATGTGGAAGTCGATCAGCTCGAACCGAATCGGTGGTACTGGTATCGGTTCAGCGTCGGAACAGAGGAAAGCCCGGTCGGTCGGACACGCACGATCCCAGCAGACCATACCGCCGCAGCCAGTCTGCGCTATGCCTTTGCGTCGTGCCAACATTACGAACAGGGCTATTTCACCGCTTACCAGCACATGGCTCACGACGATCTCGACCTGGTATTTCACCTCGGCGACTACATCTATGAATATGCCGGGCGTGACGACCGCGTCCGAGCGCACACTGGCGACGAAATCGAGCTACTCGACGACTACCGTAATCGCTATGCCCTCTATCGGACTGACCCGGACCTCCAAGCTGCACACGCGGCATTCCCCTGGGTCGTGACCTGGGACGACCACGAGGTCGACAACAACTACGCGGCAAGTATCTCCGAGGATGGCTTGCCGGCCGAATTATTCGAACGCCGCCGCCGTGTTGCGTACCAGGCCTACTACGAACACATGCCCCTGAGGCGCGCGTCCATGCCACGCGCGTCACGGATGCAGCTCTACCGCAATTTTCGCTGGGGTGACCTGGCTTCGTTCTTCGTCCTCGACACGCGGCAGTACCGAACCGACCAACCGTGTGGCGATCGAAGCGGGCCCACCTGCGACGGTATGCTTGACCCCGACGCGACGCCCCTTGGCGAAACTCAGGAGCGGTGGCTCATGGATGGCCTGGACCGCTCGACAACACGTTGGAACGTGATCCCTCAGCAGATCATGATGGCGCGGGTGGACCGAATGCCAGGCGATGCCGAGCTATTCGGCATGGATATCTGGTCCGGATACGAGGTGGCCCGTCGCCGGCTGATGGAGTTCCTGGCGACACGCCGCCCGGCCAATCCGATCGTGCTGACGGGCGATATCCACTCAAACTGGGTGAACGATCTGAAGGTCGACTACGAGAATGAAAATGCTCCGGTCGTCGGCACCGAGTTCGTGGGTACATCGATCAGCTCAGGCGGCGACGGCGTCGATACGCAAGACTCAACAGCGGCGATGCTGTTGGAAAATCCGTGGGTTAAATTCTTCAACGCGCAGCGCGGCTACGTACGCTGTTCGGTCACGGCAGACCAGTGTGTCGCAGACTACCTGGTGCTGGACTACGTTACGCGACCGGGCAGTCCGATCAGTACGCGGGCATCATTCGTCGTCGAGAGCGGCCGACCGGGCGCCCAGCGTCTCTAACAGACCAGCCGAACTCGCGCCATGGCGAGCGATCCGTTGTTCGCATGGCGATGGCTCTTGCCGTTCTGCCTCGTATGGCCAGACGCGCACCTTTTCTTTTGAACGAGAAAGTGCTCGAGCCACGGCGCTTACAGTCATGATTGCACCCATTAAGATGCAATATGAATGAAGGTGTAGACTATGGATTTAATGCGGGTTTCTTTAGCCGATTCAGTCTACTAGGCAGGCTACAGAAATTGTCGTGTTTGGTGAAACTTGTTGACCCAGGAGGGGTCGCGTTATGCCTGTTGCATTTATAAATCGTCGAAGCGTTTACCTCGGAATGGTAGCAGTCATCAGCGCAGTCATGGTCTTAGTGCCAGCGTTACGTGCGGCAGAGGACGTAACTGTTGTGGAGCCTGAATCCGTGGGGATGTCGCGTGAACGGCTACAACGCATCAATACTTTTATTGCTGAGTACATTGATTCGAATCAAATCGCCGGTGCTGTCACGCTTGTCGCACGGAAGGGGAAAGTAGTGCACTACGACGCGCAGGGTTGGCGTGACAAAGAAAATGGTGTTGCCATGACTCACGACACCATTTTTGAGATGATGTCGATGACCAAGCCAATCGTGTCAACGGCGCTCATGATGTTGTTTGAAGAAGGGCGCTTTCTTCTCGATGACCCAATTTCAAACTGGCTCCCAGAGTACGAAAATCATACCGTTCAAATCAATGGAGATGGAGTTCGACCGGTTACGGTGCAGGAGGCTCGTCCGGTTACGGTGAGGCACGTCTTGACGCATACATCAGGGTTAACACTTAACCCGCGTAATAAGGGCTTGACCGAGGCGCAGATTGCCGACGTTACAAACGATGGGAAGGGGTGGGCGACTTTAGCTGAGCGTGTTGCGCATGCGGCAGTTATCCCGGGGGCATTTCATCCCGGAGAGGAATGGCAGTACGGTGACTCAACCGATTATGTTGCCGTTCTTGTCGAAAAGATTTCCGGGCAATCACTTGACGTGTTTTTGCGTGATCGAATTTTTCAGCCGCTTGGAATGACTGATACCCACTACTACGTTCCGGAGAAAAAAGTTGATCGGATTGCAGCTGTTTATCGACCCGATGATGATGGACGAATAGAGCTTATGCGGGCCCCCGCGTATCGTAAGCCAACGCGCATGTTCCGCGGTGTGGCGGGGTTGTCATCGACGGCAGTCGACTATTACCAATTTGCCCAAATGATTGCCAATGGCGGTGAGTTGAATGGTGTTCGACTGCTTGGTCGGATGACGGTCGACAACATGATCAGTAACCACATTGGAGTAGGGAAGGATGTGTACATTCGTGGCGGTGGATATGGGTTTGGCTTGGGATTTGGTGTGTTAACGAATTCTGCTGAAGCGCAAGATGCCTTATCCATTGGAAGCTATACCTGGGGAGGGGCGTATGGCACGCTCTATTGGGCTGATCCAGTGGAAGACCTGATTGGTATTCTGCTCATACAGATCCGCCCCTACCGTCATCTCAGCGTCCGGCCGTTGTTTTCAAATGTTGTAACACAAGCCGTGACCGATAGCGTTTCGGATCAACAGCCGATTGTGATGGGGCGACCGACTCCTCACTAACGGCCAGCCTGGTTATTACGAACCATGAAGCTACGAGTCAGGCGTCTCAGTCCAGACGCCATCATCCCCTCATACGCGCATCCCAGCGACGCCGGTCTGGACCTTCACGCCTGCGAGGACGTTGCCCTCGAGCCTGGCGTGGCCTGCCTGGTGTCGACGGGAGTGGCTATTGAGCTCCCGGAGGCGACTGAAGCGCAGGTTCGTCCGAGAAGTGGGCTGGCCCTGAAGCACTCAGTCACCGTGCTCAATACACCCGGGACAATTGACGAAGGTTATCGGGGTGAAGTTGGTGTCGTACTTATCAACCATGGGCCCACGACTTTCCACGTCGCTCGCGGGATGCGTATTGCCCAGCTCGTGGTCCAGAAACGCTGGACAGTAGAAGTCGTGGAGGTAGATGGATTAACCGACACGACTCGTGGAACTGGCGGTTTTGGCTCGACGGGTTCCTAACACCTTTTAACTGCGATTTAGGTCTCTGCAGGGTCCGCATCCTGATGACAGACCAGCAGTATGAGTGAACCAACGAAAGCTGCAACGGTGAAAGCGATTCCAAAAACGACCTCACTTACGATATTCGACCATAGCGTCGAGAGGGGTTCGTTTTCTGATTCACACAGAACTGAGTATGTGACCACTACGGTAGTGCGAGCGCTATCCACTCACCTTGATGATTCAACGATCCGATTGGGAGGACGACGTATTGTTTACCTTCGTGTAAATATGTAATCGGTGAACCATTTGAACCTGCTTGAAACATCGTTTCCCAGACCACCTCGCCAGTGTTTTTATCGAAGGCGCGTAATTTTTTGCCGGCGTCAGGTCCTCCGCCAGGAGGCGTCCTTACCATTATTGGGTCGCCCTCACTCACGAAGAGTAGTGTCTTGGTCAGAAGCGGCATTGCACGGCCGGGTTGGCCGAGCGCTGGTAGATTGAGGTGCGCGATCGCTGAGTGCTCCCGTGGTCCGTCCCCGTTTGGTACCATCCAAACGTGTTCACCGGTGTTCATGTCGATTGCGGTGATCCGGCCATATGGCGGCTTTGTTAATGGCAGGCCACGGGGACCGGCAATAAATTCTCGATTTCCCCTGGTGTATCGGACATTCATGCGGTCAGGATTGCCCGGCGTAAGGTCCGCGACAAATCCTGCAGTTACCGATGGTATGTAGAGCATGCCAGTTTCTGGATCGAATCCCGCTCCGCCCCATTCGGCGCCACCGACGGAACCCGGCAGCTGAAATGTGCCCTTAGTATCTTCGGGGTCGTTGCTACGTATTGAGGGTGGTGTAAAGATAGGGCCGAGGATGTACGGCTTGAGGATTTCTACCGCTTCTGCTCGAAGCTCCGGTGTGAAGTCGATAAGGTCATCATCGGTAATCCCGTGTCGGTCAAAAGGCAGCGGCTTAGTGGGAAATGGTTGCGTCGGTGAAATCCACTCGCCCGGCGTGTTCGACCCTAGTACGGGACGTTCGACTATTGGCCAAATCGGCT
>CAZWIL010000163.1:0-5040 GCA_964634175.1 uncultured Vicinamibacteraceae bacterium | reverse complement strand
CTTGGAATCGCCGCTGACGAGCGACTTCGAGCGCGGCGTGGACAGCGCGTGACTTATGTGAGGGTCCAAGAGGTATCTTCTTCTATGATCCCTGCTGATTTTGAGGTTTTGCCAGGTGCTGGTGAACTGCGGATCGTGGTCAATCCAGCGACCCAGGATGAGGCGCTGACATTGACACGCTCTGTCGCCAGTGTTTCAGGCAAAGTACCGGTGACGGGTTTTCGTCTCGACCAACTGGCGGAATTGTGCAACAACGAAGGTCGGACGTTGGGACGTTTGCTTGCAGATCTTCGTCAGGAGGGACTCCAAATGGTGTCGGCGTTGTCGGCAGAGACGGCACTTGCACGTAAGTGGCTTGATGTGAGTAGCGATGCTGGCGTCGGTGTGGCAAGGTTGACCATCGAGCGACCTGAGGGTGATGGTGGCGTTGATTTGTTAAGGAAGATATCAGGATGGGGCAAGTCTACAAGGCATGTTCATACTGTTTCACCACTCGCTGGTAGGATGGACGGAGCAGTGACAACAGGTTATGGTGATATGCGGGCTATTGCGCTAGTGCGTCTGCTGGTTGACAATATCGATTCCATTCAGGTTGACTGGTCTCGATTAGGTGCCAAGCTCGCTCAAGTAGCTCTGACGTTCGGTGCGGACGATGTTGACTCCGTGTCACTGAGTGACTCGCGCGAGCACGGGCCAAGGCGAATGCCTGTGGAGGAACTTAAGCAGAACATCTTGGCGGCGGACCGAGTGCCGGTTGAGCGTGATGGATGTTTTGAGATGTCTACTTTATGAGGAAAATACGTTTAAGTGCTGTCGAGTACCTGAACGCCAGGCCACTGGTATATGGTCTTGATGGGGAACCTGATCTGTTCGACTGTCGGTATGACGTTCCGGCGAAATGCGCTGCGATGCTTCATGACAAATCAGTGGATCTCAGTTTAATACCTTCGATCGAATATTTTGGTCGCCCTGACTATCGTATTGTCCCAGATATTGGCGTCACGTCTACAGGACCGGTGGCATCTGTCGCTTTATTTACGGATCGACCTGCCACCGCGTTGCGATCGGTTGCGGTCGATGTAAGCTCTCGCACGGCTGTTGCGTTATTACGCGTTTTGTGCGCCCAATGGTTCGATATCGAACCGACATTTGTAACCCTTCGCCCAGACCTTCCAGCTATGCTGAAGCGCTGCGATGCAGCGCTTCTGATTGGCGATGCCGCGTTGTATCAAGAGCACGAAACGAATGGTCTGGATAAGATTGATCTAGGTTATGAATGGACCGCAATGACTGGATTGCCTTTTGTGTGGTCGTTTTGGGCTGGTCGTGATGGCTGTATCGATACAAATCACATCAACGTACTCAGAACTGCGCGAGATGCTGGTGTTCAGCACCTTGATCAAATTGCGGAACAATACGCATCTGCTGAAGCGGAAGATTCCCTTGCTATAGCCAAGGAATACCTGCAGGACAACGTATCGTACACTCTCGATGATCAGGCGCGAACCGGCATGGCAAAGTTTTTTAGTGCAGCTGCCGATTTGCAGATTGTTCCCTCTGGTGGGAAGCTCCGCTACTTTGAGTAGGGCCAGTGTCTGCTGATCAGATTGGTAAAAAAATAGAGAATGGCGGGCGCCTGACAAAGGCGGAGGCGTTTGAGCTCTATACGACCGCGTCGACGTTTCAGCTGGGACGTTTAGCTGATGCTGTGCGAGAGCGAAAACATCGAAACAGGATTGTTACTTACATAATCGATCGCAATGTCAATTACACAAACGTGTGCGTGGCGCGATGTAACTTTTGCGCATTTTACCGGCCTGTAGGCTCCGCCGAGGGCTACGTGCTTGGGTTTGATGAAATTTGCAAGAAGATTGATGAAACATTAGCTGTTGGGGGCGTCCAACTGTTGCTGCAGGGTGGACACAATCCTGATCTGCCAATCGAGTGGTATGAGGATTTATTTCGTGAGGTGAAACAGCGGTACCCTCAGTTTAAACTCCATGCTTTGTCGCCGCCGGAAGTGATTCATATTTCAAGACTCTCGCAGCTGTCCCCTAAGGCAGTTATCTCGAGACTGGTTAAGGCAGGTTTAGACAGTATTCCTGGCGGTGGGGCAGAAATATTGGTAGATCGGGTACGGCATATTCTCAACTGCCACAGTAAGGCGACTTCTGACGAGTGGCTCGACGTCATGCGTATGGCACACGGTACTGGTCTGCGGACAACAGCGACGATGATGTATGGCAGTGTGGAAACACTCGATGAACGATTGGAGCATCTTTTCAAATTGCGAGACTTGCAAGACGAGACAAGCGGGTTTACGGCTTTTATCACCTGGAGTTATCAACCCGCAAATACAGAGTTGGGTGGTCAGCAAGCCACGGGGGTTGATTATCTGCGGACATTGGCGATGGCGCGGCTAGTTCTCGATAACTTCGACAATATGCAGGCTTCTTGGGTGACACAGGGGGGCAAAGTTGGACAGCTCAGTCTTGCCTTTGGGGCTAATGATATGGGCAGTGTGATGATCGAGGAGAATGTTGTTCGTGCCGCAGGCGCCTCGTACTGTATGGATGAGGTCGAAATTACTAGAAACATTGAGGACGCGGGGTTTATTCCGAAACGCCGAAACATGCATTATGACCTGCTAGGTGACCCTATTTTCTGGGAGAAGCCTGTTCCTCGCATGCCTGCGTTAGCCACTGCACGTGACCACGGACTGGCAGGAACTGGCGTAGAGGTGGAGAAATATCCTGCTCGGAGTCGTCAAGAAAAGGTCAGACGAAAAGGGTCACGAGAACGTTCTGGTCCTATACGGACATCCTAAGAACTAGCTTGAGGTGAGCGAAAATAGGGATCCCTCGCTCCGGAGTGGGTGTGTCTCTGCTGGTTCCGAAGTCAGTTCTGACCTGAAACGTCCAAATAGACTTTCATGACTCGCTACAACGCGGCTTGGATTGTTCCTATCGTCTCGCCTCCTATTCAGGATGGATGGGTCGAGATTGATGAACAGGTTGTTACAGCCTTGGGTGGTCCCGATGACGAACCCTGTAAACCAACCACTCGTCAGATCGACCTCAATGAATCCATTATTCTGCCTTCGCTGGTTAACGCGCACACACACCTAGAACTGTCCGGTTTGAAAGGACGCGTGAAACCCGAGAAAAGTATGCCGGCGTGGGTTCGGCAACTATTCAAAGCATCCTCGTCGGTGGGGTTCGACGAAAGCGAAGTGGTGAATGCAGTCAGCGAAGTCTATGCGTCTGGAACTGGCTTAGTCGGAGACATTACGAACACCTTGAGTTCCGTTTCGCCACTCATAAACAGTCTTGTGGACGCTGTTGTATTTAAGGAACTTCTAGGTTTCAACGAGGCAGATCCGGAAACCCGAGTGGTGCGGGAGTTGACGGAGATCTCGGAATTGAATCTTAAGTCGGATGATTTTGGTATTTCTCCAGGGGTGACAGTACGCCTAGCCGCCCACGCACCTTATTCCGTATCGCCTTCATTGTTCAGGGCTATTCGAAACACACTCGATAAAGGACCTTTTGCTGTACATGTCGCGGAATCCTTGGATGAACTTAGGTTTTTGAAATTGGGAACTGGCCCTTGGCGGGATCTACTGAATGAACGAGGAAAGTGGGATCCCAGTTGGCAACCACCAGGAACAGGCCCAATTGCCTATTTGGAAAGTCTTGGATGGCTGGCTTCGGATTCACTCATTGTTCATGGTGTCCACCTTACTGACTTGGAACTCCGACGGCTTGCTTTGGCGGGGGCGACGCTTGTGACCTGTCCGAGAAGTAATCAATGGACAGGTGCTGGTGCACCGCCTATCGATAGATTTTATGGATCTGGTGTGTCGGTTGCAGTTGGCACCGACAGCCTTGCTAGTGCTCCCGACCTAAATCTTTTTTCAGAGTTGGCGGAGATGCGCCGCCTGTGTCCAACGGAACCGGCGGCTTCCTTTTTGCGAAGTGCCACGCTCATAGGCGCTAAGGCGCTAGGCTGGTCTCGTCGAGGTGGAATTGCTGCAGGTATGCAAGCGAAGTTGATCACTGTTCGGTGCGAGTCGACGGTTGACGATGTGGAAGAATACTTGGTGACCGGTATCAAGCCTAAGGACATAAAGTGGTTGCATGAAGTGTAGAAGAATCTGAAATGTTGTCTCGCATTCGGATCTACGCGTCGTTCGTACGAGTAAGCCACACGGTGTTTGCTTTACCGTTTGCATTAAGTGGTGCATTAATGGCCGCTCGGTCGACTCCGATTACGTGGGGGAGAGTAGGCTGGATTATTTTGGCAATGGTAACTGCCCGGACGGCAGCAATGGGATTTAATAGAATTGTCGACGCCGGATACGATGCTGAGAATCCGAGGACTGCTAGTCGGGAACTTCCACGCAATCTAATGTCGAGGTGGGAAGCGTGGTGGATTGTTGTAATCGCAGCGGTAAGCTTTGTCGGCATTGCGTGGGTTCTGGGCCCATTATGTTTTGTGTTGTCTCCAGTGGCGCTTTGTATTGTGTTCTGGTACTCGTTGGCAAAGCGATTTACGACCTACACGCAACTATTTCTTGGACTAGCTTTGGGTGTGGCTCCGGTAGGAGGCTGGCTGGCTGCTGGGGGTGGCTGGGGGTGGCCGCCAATACTGTTGGCAGTAGGCACGTCGATGTGGGTCGCCGGGTTCGATATCTTGTATGCGTGCGAGGATGTAGACTTTGATCGATCTCAAGGTTTACACTCAATTCCAGCGAGGTTTGGAATCGAGAAGTCACTCCTTGTGTCCCGTATGTTTCATGTAATCGCTGTTGTGAGCTTGGCAACGATTGCCCTTGTGCTACCTACCGGTCCACTTTATTTGGTGGGTGTCACAGTAGTCGGTTGGCTGCTGGCCTATGAACAATCAATGGTTAAAAGTGATGATCTGTCGAGGGTTAAACAAGCGTTCGATCTTAATGGATGGGTAGGGATTATCTACTTGATAACTACGGCTGCATCTCTTTATGGAAACTAAGCAAGCGAAATCGATCGCGGTTGG
>CAZWIL010000162.1:0-5106 GCA_964634175.1 uncultured Vicinamibacteraceae bacterium | reverse complement strand
ACACCGGCTTACCATTCTCTGGGTCAGAGGCTGCCAAGATCATCCCATTTGACTCAAGGCCGGCAAGTTTCGCAGGTTTCAGATTAGCCACATAAACAACCAGTCGATCGACGAGCGCCTCAGGTTCGTATGAACTCAAAATACCAGCGAGGATCTGCAGCTCACCATTGCCTGTCTCAAGTTGAATCTTCATTAATTTCCTTGATTTTGGAACGGCCTCAGCTGACACAACACGACCGACTCGCAGGTCGACCTTAAAAAACTCATCAATAGAAATCTTCGGCGCGGCATCGCCAACTAGCCCACCCGATACTGTAACGCTTTCCGCTGACTGCACGCCCTCGTCGTTCGAACTCGTAGTATCCGACGTGGCCGTCGAAGGAAGCGGCGTCACTGCCGACTTTTTTCCCTGTTCGTTATTTATTTCTTCACTCATTGTGTCCGCCTTTGTTTCTATCCTCGGCCACAGTGGTGGCCCTTTTGAAATCACTCTGTCTCCAGTCGTGATCCAGACGCCATCCGTGTCAAATCGTAAAGTAGAAGACTCGCGCGTTTCACCGATACGGCGAAGTATTTCATCACACGATGTCGGCATAATCGGTAACAACAACAACGCTGCAATCCTGATGGCTTCGCTGATGTCATACAACTGGCGATTCAATTGTTCTGACCGCGCAGGATCCTTTGCGACGACCCACGGTTGAACCTCGGTAATAAACTCATTACTAGCATCAACCAAGTCGAACGCCAAGGATGCCCCTTGATGAATCGCAAGAGTGTCCATAGCCTGGCGATACGCCCCTACGATCGACATGGCCCGGTCAGCGAGTTGAGTCGCCGGTTCAGTTGGACGAGACAACGTGCCATCACGATACCGATGTGCCATGGAAGTCACGCGGCTGACGAGATTGCCAAGATTGTTCGCAAGGTCTACGTTATATCGTTCCTCAAAACGTTCCCATGAAAAATCGCCATCCTGTCCGTAACTAATTCCCTTGGTCAGATATAACCGCAAAGGGTCTGGTCCCAAACGCTCCGCGGCCTCAAGTGGGTCGACAACAGTGCCGAGCGACTTGCTCATCTTCTGTCCCTTCCAGTGAACCCAACCATGGCCAAAGACTTGTTTCGGCAACGGAAGCCCAGCACTCATGAGCATTGCGGGCCAGATTACGCAATGAAACCGAGTAATGTCCTTTCCGATAATGTGTAGGTCCGCCGGCCACCATTTGTCGCATAAGTCTGCATCTCCGCCAAAACCAACGGCCGATATGTAATTAATCAACGCATCTACCCAGACATAAACGACACTATTCGAATCGGTGGGAAGCGGGATACCCCACGCCTGGCCGGTCCGACTTATCGAAATGTCTTCAGGCCCGGATTCAACGAGTTGCAGAATCTCGTTACGCCGACTCTCAGGTTCAAGAAAGTCTGGGTTATCGGCATAGTGCTTCAGTAGCGGCTTCTGGAATTTCGAAAGTCGAAAGAAATGGTTTTTTTCTTTAATCCACTGAGGCAAGCATTTGTGAACGGGGCACTGCCCCTCAATAAGGTCTTTCTCCTGCTTAAATGCCTCACACGAAACACAGTACCAGCCCTCATATGCCCCTTCGTAGAGATCGCCAGCCTCGGCGATTCTCTGCACGAGAGCAGTCACACCGGACCGATGACGCGCTTCAGTTGTTCGAATGAAATCGTCGTAGGAAATATCAAGACGCTGCCACACGCCTCGAAAAACCTCTTCCATCTTGTCACAAAATTCCAACGGTTCAAGTTTCTCTTCTATCGCCCGCTGGTAGACATTCTGAGAATGTTCGTCGTTGCCCATGAGAAAACGTGTATCCACACCAGACAGACGCTTGTACCGGGCGATTACGTCCGCTGTGATTTTTTCGTAAGCCGTACCTAAATGAGGGCGACTATTCACAAAATCAATCGCAGTGGTTAAATAGAACTTAGACATTAATTCATCGACACGCAGTGGTTCACGTTAGTTTAGGTTACTAGTAAATAGACAGGTATCCCATTACTGTCGCCGTAAAAAGTCATGTGCGCTCACGCTCCAAATAAGCTTTCGTCGCCACCGCCTGGACAGTTTTCACTGGCAACCCATGTTCTTCAGCCAATCGCACACAATCTTCAAATTCAGGAGAAGCATTCACGACAACATCTGTTCCAGAACGTCGGGCCAACTTAAATCGCACGACACCCAGTGATGTCTCGACCGCAACTTCCTCACGGTCCAGTCGCTCGCGATCCATTTCCCTGAACCGCACACCGATAGTTGTCGTCTCTCGAAAAACAATGTTACTTAAAGCCTCACGCTGTGAAGGAAGTGCGACGATCGTCACCAAGGTCCCCGGTCTATTCTTCTTCATCTGGATTGGCACATAGAAAACATCCAAGGCACCATTGGCATACAGCCGATCCATCAGTAGACCAAAAATCTGAGGGTTCATGTCGTCGATCTCGCACTCGAGTACAACCACCTGTTCCAGTGCGCCCAAATCATCTTCCTGTCCTATCACCGCTCGCAAAAGATTAGGATGATCGGGGAAATCGTGATCCCCAGCACCAAAACCACTCCGTTCTAACGTCATCGTCGGTAGTGAACCGTAACTCTCTGCGTAATCCGTCAGAATCAGGGCACCTGTAGGGGTCAACAGTTCGACTTCAGGCCCCTTCGAATAAACAGGAATACCCTCAATTAGTTTCGCAGTAGCAGGCGCCGGCACCGGCATGACACCGTGCTCGCACTTGACCGTGCCAGACCCGACATTCAGCGGAGAAACAACGATCCGTTCCACGGCAAACCACTCCAAGGCGAAGACACAACCCGCAATATCGATGATTGAATCAACAGCCCCAACCTCATGCAAATGAACTTTTTCAACCGATGTCTGATGAATCGCCGCCTCTACCTCTGCCAGACGTCGAAACAAGTGATTCGATCGTTCCTTCGCCGCAGTCGATAGTCCTGACCCGTCAATCATCCGACAAATCTCAGTCAATCCACGATGGTCCGCATGATCATGACTATGTCCTGCGTCACGTCGGTGTTGATGATGGCCATTATCATTCCCAACACGATGCTCCGCAGTTTCATCAATCACTGTGAACTTGGTCGCTCCAATTCCTGCTCGTTGTGTTGTGTGGGCTTCTACGCGAATGTTCTTAAGGGCAAGACTACCCAGAGCCTCCCGAAGTTCTGCTATCGGTAAGCCTGCGTCGATCAAAGCACCCAAGATCATGTCACCTGAAGCACCAGAGAAGCAGTCGAAGTAGAGAACTTTTGACATAACGTAACAATCACAAATAGAAGATTACATTCTCTAAATATCAATAAAGACAGTCCGAAACCACGAAACACATGGATCTACTGCAGTGTTCTACATGAACCATTTACCGTGTGCAATGAGCTCGGCTGAGCCGGTTAGGTAAATACCATCCTCATCCCATTCAACATGCTGGACCCCACCAGGTGACACCACGTCTAGAACCCGATTGGCACCACCATACTTCGCCGCAGCAACGGCGGACGCACACGCGCCAGTACCGGACGCGGTTGTTGGTCCGACACCTCGTTCCCAAATTAGGATCCGAACTAAATCAGGTTGCTCTACCGTCACAAACTCCACATTGGTTCCTTCAGGAAATGCCTCGTGCTTCCCTATAGCCGGACCGAGTTCCGCAAACCGTGATTCATCGAGTCTGTCCGTAAGTAAAACACACTGGGGATTACCAACTGACAAAACAACTACACGTAGCTGGCTACCAGTAACCTCAAGCTCTAGTTCCCGCAATCCCACAGGCTGCCCCATGTGGGCGCGGAATGTATACCGAGCAGAATCGGCATCCAATAATGTCAGCACCTTAACACCGCCATCCGTTTCAACGACGGTCTCACTCCCAATCTCATCTTCAGACGCGACAATCGCGCCGAGGCAGCGCACGCCATTACCTGACACCTCAGCAATCGAACCATCAGCGTTAAACAGTTTCATCGCCGCCCCTAATGCCGTTAGACGATAAAAGATCAGGCCATCGGCACCTACTCCAGTATGACGGTCACAGATCTCCTTGGCGACGCGAGACGCTTCATCGGTCGAGACCACATCCTCATTGATGAAAAGAAAGTCATTCCCGTAGGCGTGGGCCTTAACAAACTCAAGGGCTTTCAAGGAACCTCCATTCCCTGGAACACCCACGACAGCCCTGCAGTCAAACCTACACTGGCATCGCGGGCAGTCAAGCCAGACACAAGAGCGGCGTCAAAGTGAATCGAGCCTCGACTGTACCGCGCTCCTGCTCGAAAATAGGACGAACTGTCGGTTCCTGGAGGCGGGCTACCACGTCGCGTGTTTTCGTACCCATTGACTTCTGCAACAAACTCGACCGCGTTCGTTATGACCCGTGTGAGAGAGACTCCGTACACAACCACATCGTTCTGTCGATCACCCCGCGTCGGATCCCCTAAGATCCCCAAACCAACGTTCCCAACAACCCGAACAGACCCAAATGTTTTACCAACCAACAACGTGTTAACAAAATCGGTTGTGTCGAGACCGAGCCCGCTTTCGTTGCCAGCATTCGGCAGACGAGTCATGAACCGCAGGGCGATGGCAGGACGTCGACGCCCCTCGGATAGCACTCGTGCTTTAGCCCCGACCACAATGTCATCCATGTCATAGGTGGTGTCACCACTAAACTGCAGCAACCGAGACAAGGGGGCCTCCGCCCTGGTGGTGACGTTTAAACGTTGATAGGAAATTCCGTCAATCTGGATTTCAGCAATAGAGCTGACACCGACAGTCACGCCAGCTGTGGGAACACGAAACCGATGCCCTTTCAGTCCAGAAACTGGATATAGCTGGTCACGCATGTAATCAAATCCACCTTCAATCATTACCAGTCCACTTCCAATCGACTCCGGGTCCTCGGTCGCAAGGGGACGCTGTTGTGCCAGGGTTGGCCACGGAAACAACGTAATGACCGCAACAGTGGCAATGAATATCATCCTCAAAGAACTCAACACGTTCTGACGGACGTGTATCTGCGATGTACAAACCCATACCCGTTGGTCACATACAACTTCACCTATCAGTT
>CAZWIL010000161.1:0-5153 GCA_964634175.1 uncultured Vicinamibacteraceae bacterium | reverse complement strand
ACCGGCTTCTCCAAAATGTAGAACGTGCATGTTATCAATCGGTGGAATTGGCAAATCATTCAAAGGCATTGCCGGCCACGACACGCCTGTCTTCAGGTCTTCCTGGTTAAAGACATATTCGATGAAGATAAGCTTGCCCGATGCCTCTCCGTAAACCAGCCCCTCATTACCGGTCGCGGCGGGAAGACGGCTGACTGACGTCAGGTCCGTGTAATGGCGTCCCATACCAGGACAGAAACGAGTCTCGGGATGATGGTCACATGCGAACACCTCGAACTCGTCTGGCAGACTCGTGACCGACGGCAATTGACCAGTCTGCAACATCGGAGACGGCTCACCCTCCAGTGGCCTGAAATGCAAAAGCAGCAGATATTGGTTGAACTCTTCGGTTTCGCCTTCAACTAGGTCAACGGTGAAGAAGTGAGCGGCAGGAAAATCCACCTCACGCATGGTCAACCCATGAAAACTCCTGGCCGCAACAAGGTCGCCTTGGCGAATCAAATATCCTGCCGAAACGATGGAATCATTCTCCACCCCATAAAGCACGCCCTGTGTTCGTATTCCCTTTGGATTCTTGGCCCATACGAGAGGGCCATCATAGCCGTTATAGTGGTCTCCGTCGTCAATGCGATACGCGGGTTGGTCGCTCGCGGCATAGAACATACCTCGACCTGCCAATTCTCCAACAGGACGATAATCCGGTGGAAGCGCCGTCACTTGCGGCAGCGACTGTCGTGAGGCCACATGCTCCCCAACAGCTTCTTGGACTCCAGCAATCGGTTCACTCACGTCATCTGACGCCGTGCATCCAACGAAAGCACCGGCGATAACGCAGCACCATAAAAACATTCGCACTTGATTTGTCTTCAACATGCTCACAATCCACCTCCCTCAATCACACCCGATACCACAGGAGCACTGACAGTCTAGCCGTCTAGCCTCTCAGGTCATAACACAACAAGCGCGGCTCCGCCCCCGTTGTCAAATCACGGGTATTCTGCTTGACATAAAGAAGACCATGACTCAGAACCGGCAGCGTCCACGATTCACGGGCAGCAAAAAGCCATGTTCTTGCGACCTCTACGTAGCCTGTGTCAGTCAGGTCCATCCAGAGTAGGTGTCCGAATTCACCAAGGCAAAGAAACAGCCCGTCGGCCGCGAGTAAAGATCCGCGCGCGGTGCCTAGAATCGACTCCCGTGTCCGCCCATTCTGTGTAACGGTTTCGGTCCAAGTCGGCACTTCTCGCCATACAATACGGCCAGTTTCCACATCTACACAAGCCAACGAAGCGTCCCCCTGATTTCGCCCATCGAATCCGAATAACATTCCATCACGATAAATCGGCGTATTGAAATGTAAGGCGAACTCCTGCGTGGACCAGACAACCTGATGACTGAAGTCTGGCTGCACCTGAACTAGCGTGCCCCCCGTTCGATAGCTTGCAGAAATAAAGATCTTGTCCCCAAATACGACTGGACAGGCGGCGTTCACCGATTCGTAGGTTCGACTTCGGTGAGACACTGAAAAATCAACGTTCCCGGTAACTGGATCGATCGACAACAGTCCTCCCTCAGGAGGATTTGATTCCCCACCGGCAAACACAAACACTCGACGTTGCCCGTGAATCATTGCAGGAACGGGTGACGCATAACTCGGGCCCCAATTACCAGCCCGCCATCGCTCCCGTCCGGTGGTTCTATCGAAACCAACAACACAGGCCTGCTCCGCTCCGCCGACGTTTACGATCACCACATCTCTTTCAACCAACGGACTTGACGATACGCCGAAAAAATCCTGTGTCGCGCCATACTCCATTCGAAAATCCCGTCGCCACAACACCTCTCCGGTCTCCAAATCAAGCGCATGAAATTTGCCTTCCGCACCAATCGAAAACACGTGATTACCATCAACAACCGGACTCGATCGTGGCCCGTTGTTGTAGCCATAACGATCCTCGTATGTGGTCGGATAACGAAATCGCCATTGATTCGCCCCTGTCTCAGCATGTAAACACTCGACAATCTCTTCGTCGCCGACGCGGTGGACAAAAACCAATCTATTTCCAGCGACCGCTGGCGAGGCATATCCTGAACCCGATTGAAACTCCCACACGAGTGGAGGGGGGAACATCCGGCGAAGCGGGGTTTCGGTTGATACAGCGTTATGTGAGGGACCGAGAAATGAAGTCCAGTCGTGGGTGACAGCGCTAGGCGCCAATGGCGTGGGCGAGCGGTGAACAACCGTCTGCGCTATGGACGGCTGCGCCCACAGCGCTTGCGCCAGCAATCCCTGCATCATGGCTCGCCGAGTCAACAGGGGCATCCGAAAAACTCCTAGTCTCTACCGCCTCCGTTTGAAGACCCGGAAACGAGAACTCATATAAAAACAAATCAACCAACGGTCCAGTCTTACTACGGTTGAAATTCCTTATCCATCACAAACACTTTCAGCGTCTCGACCTTCACGCCATCAGCAGCCATGGCCTCGGCACTCGCCGGCGCTTCCAAAACCTCAAAGAACGCTCCCAAGTCCTGCGGTTCAAAGCAGACAGCCACTTCATTTCCATCGTTGATTGCAATACCAATCGGCGCGGTGACAGTCTGACTTCTAAACAACTCGCCGTGCGTCCTGAAGGCTGATTCCCATTTCGCTGAATCTTCAACCTGACAAGTGACTACAACTTTTGCCATCGTTCCTCTCCGTCTCTCTGTTAGGGCTCACCTCTCAACTAGGGTAAGCCGACGGTGGGATTATAGATGGATTAACAAACCACGGCAGATCGCACCGCGGCCATATCATTCTGGTATTCTCTACATTGACACTCATAGAGAGAACCGTCGTTTGCCTTCGACTATAGAGCTTTAAAACACTGTCGGAATCGGCATTCAATAGTAAGATTCGAGTGACCCAATCCGTGACGGTACAAAATAACCCGCTAAGGAGGACACCGTGAGAACTTCTCCATCTCTAATGACGATTCTGATGTGTTCGGCCGTGTTAGTGCTATCAGTCAATGTATCAGCGCAAACGCCCGTTCCCGAAGAGCCCACGTTTGCTACAGACGTCGCACCCATTTTGTACCGCTCATGTGTCAATTGTCATCGACCTGATGAAATCGCTCCAATGTCGTTGATCAACTACCAAGAAGTTCGTCCCTGGGCACGGTCGATCAAAAACAAAGTAGAGTCACGTGCCATGCCGCCGTGGCATCTTGACCGTCGCATCGGGATCCAAGACTTCAAGAACGACCCTTCGCTCACCGAGCAGGAAATTGCGACGATTATCCGCTGGGTCGATAACGGGGCACCGCAGGGTAATCCGGCAGATACCCCGACACCACCTGAATTCGCACCGGCCGACTCATGGCAAATTGGTGACCCGGATGTCGTCGTGCGTTTCCCGGACTACACGGTTCCGGCTGCCGGCCCGGACCTCTTCGGAAACTTATTTGCCGATATTGACTTGGACGAAGACCGCTACATCACATCAATACAAACACGAGCCCTCGGAGACCGATCCCGTCAAGTGGTGCACCACGCGCTATCGTATGCCGTTGAACAAAATGAGCAGGGTGAATCAATGGGTGGCGGAATCTTTCTTGTTGAGTACGCGTCGGGCAAGCAGGCGGAAATCTACCCGCCCGACTCAGGACTCCTACTGCCCGCCGGAAGCGATGCTCGTTTGAGCTATCACATGCATTCCATCGGTGAGGAAGTTGACGCACAGGTCGAAATCGGAATTAATTTCCTCCCCAAAGATACGGTGCCGAAGCATATTCGCTATTCAAAACAACTTGGCGGTTCACAAGGTCAGGTCATCGGAGTACTTGACATTCCGTCCGGGGAGATTTCACGTTCAGATGGCTACACCCGCTTCAATAAAGCTGCCAAAATCACGATGTTTCAACCCCACATGCACATGCTTGGTAAATATCAATGTATTGAATTCATCTATCCGACACAACCGGTCAAAGCAGAGGTCATAAACTGTGCCGGATTCGATTACAACTGGCACATGAACTACAACTACGCTGACCACACATCACCACTCATTCCGGCGGGGACTATCCTTCACGTAACGAGCTGGCATGACAATTCTGAAGCCAACCGTGCCAACCTCGATCCGAACAATTGGGTCGGTAGCGGCCAACGCACGATCGACGAGATGGGATTCGCGTGGATTGGTTGGCACGACATGACTGATGAAGAATACGAGGCGGAGGTCGCCGCGCGTGAGGCAGCGCGAAAGAAAACCAACAACTGAGATGGTTGGATTAGTTCAGGGAAACCTTGTGGTGAAACGAGTAAACGCAGTCACTTTAATTTTCACTTTAGCATTCACCGTTCTGAGTGCTGAAAAAGCACTGGGGCAGGCTGATCCGCAAAACTATCTCTTCAATACCGGACAATCAGTACAGCCCTACTTCGAAGGATGGAGCCACAACGCCGACGGTAGCTTCGAAATGCACTTCGGTTATCTCAATCGAAACTACGTTGATCCCATTCATGTGCCGGTTGGCTCAAGCAATCGCTTTAATTCTGAGCCAGCCGACCAGGGACAACCAACGTTCTTCTACCCTCGCGTCAACCGGCGGGTATTTAGTGTGACTGTCCCAGACAGTTTTGGTGATCAGGAAGTTGTGTGGAGTATTACGGTTAACGACGAGACCAACCATGCCGTTGGCTGGCTCCAAGCCGAGTGGGAGATTAACGCAGCCCCTCGAGTCGGACTCTATGCCGAAGAAGCGGTGGGACAACCTAACCAAGCTCCAGAGTTGACCGTCCGCAACGTCGATACCGTCACGCTGCCTGCCACGCTAAGTGTGACCGCCTTGATTTCAGATGACGGCCTGCCAAATCCAAGACAACGTAACAGTGGCACCGGGGTCATACTGCCAACCTTCGAACCTGAAGGTCCAATAGTGCCGACCAATGTCCCGCAAATACAATCATCCAATCGACTCCGCCCCACCCGCATGACGGTTGGGAACGTTGCCGTCACTTGGACACAGTGGCGCGGTGCGCCCAGCACACTCGAAGAGTCGGAAGGTCAACCAGACCAAGCCACAGTTGCCCTCACGTTTGAGACGCCCGGTGATTATCTCTTTCGCATTCAGGCGTCAGACGGACTCGAGACCGTAACGGAAGACCTT
>CAZWIL010000160.1:0-5190 GCA_964634175.1 uncultured Vicinamibacteraceae bacterium | reverse complement strand
ATAAAAACTTCGGTCGACTGTCAGCTATACCGATAACCGGAAACAAGGCGAAACCACTGGCTGGAATATACAGCGGGGATAGTTTTCCAAGTAACCGGACCTGGCGGGGATCGAGACCTACCTCTTCATGACTTTCTCTCAGCGCCGCGTTTTCGACGGTCTCATTCGGTTCTAGCCGGCCGCCGGGGAACGAGACTTGGCCGGCGTGTTGGGGTAGGTGATCACCTCGCACGGTAAGAAGGGTATATGCCTCTCCAGAAAATGGAAAAAGTAGGATCAATGCTGCGGATGGCTTGGCTTCAGGCGGAATTTGACCGGGATCCCAGCCATGTCTGGGACGAGGTGCGAGGAGACAGTGGGCGCTTGCGCCTGGAAGCGGCTGAGTCAGGGCGCCCTGAATACTCGCTTCGATCTGATAGAGTGTTCCGGATGCTCGTATCACAGTGTGCTTGATTAACTAGTTTACTGCGACTCCCTCCGTCGATCTCATCTGATGAGTAACGGGACTTCACAACAAAAGCAGTTTGACCGGACCATCGTCGAAGGGCCTCTTCCTGGGGCCGTTTGGAAGATTGCTTGGCCAACCATGCTCCAGAATGTTGTTGGCGGCATGCAGGGCATCATTGACCAGGCGATGGTTGGCCACTATGTCGGGTTTACCGCAAATGCTGCAATTGGTGTCAGTGTTCAAATTTTTATCCTTGTGATCGTGTTTGTCGCTTCCGTATTTAGTGGGATGGCTGTCCTCGTAGCCAGGTTTACCGGCGCTAATGATCCTGAGAGCGTCAATCGGGTCGTCTATCAAGCATTCCTAACAGCCGTTTTCATGGCAGTGGGCATTCTGGCGCCACTTGGTTATTTCTTTTCGCCGTGGTTGCTCGACATGGTCAATGCCTCGCCAGCAGTCCAACTCGAAGCGCTGCCATTTCTTCGGATTAATTTTGTCTTCAGCATTGGGGTGTTGGTCTTTTTCATGATGAGTGGTGCTTTGAGATCTGCCGGCGACGCTCGGACTCCGCTGCGACTTGGATTCATGATGACGATCGTTAACATCGTGTTGAATGTCATCTTGATTCGGGGATTCGGTCCCATCCCGGCTTTTGGCACTGTTGGTGCTGCCATGGGGACGGCAATCGCTAGTGGGCTCACAGCAGTTGGCTTTATGTGGCTACTGTTTTCCGGTCGTCTCGTGATCCGATTTTCGAGGCAAATGTCGTTTCGACCTGACTTCAGAATCATTCGCGAGCTGTTTAAATTTGGGTTACCAACCGGGTTTCAAGGCATTGTCATGAACCTGGCGGGTTTGTTTCTCCTTCGATTCATCGGCGGACTCCAGTACAGTGCGGCGGCCCAGGCAGCATATTCGATTGGCTACACTCAACTCTTTGCTCTGATTACGTGGACATCTGTTGGCCTAATGGGCGCTACGTCTGCGGTGGCGGGCCAGAACCTAGGTGCGGGTTATCCGGACCGAAGTGAACGGGCGGCCAAGGTAGCGGCCGGGATGGGTCTTGTGGTGGCCAGTTTTGTCAGCCTGTTGTTTGTGCTGTTTCCCGAGCAACTGTTTGCAGTGTTTGCACTGCGGCCCTTCGGAGCAGATGAAGGTATTGCCTTTGAACTAGGGAGTCAACTGTTAGGGTATTTGGCCGTGTCGGGTTTCTTCGTTACGGTTGCGCTTACGTATACCGGAGCGTTACAAGGAACCGGTGACACCCGCAGCCCACTCTATATTTCGATTGTTTCACAGTTTTTGCTTCCTATCGGGCTTTGCGCTTTTCTCTCTTCGACACGTGGTCTGGTGGCCGCAGATATTTGGCTCGCTATTGTGCTTGGTCACCTGACACGGGCCGTATTGAGTGTGCTCAGATTTCGCCAGGGTAAATGGCGCGGCATCGTCGTGGATATTGGAACGGCGAAAGTGTGATACTTCTTTCAGTAACGTGTTCTTATGTCGAAGCTGAAACGGTCAACGCTCGCTGCGCAGGCACTAGGGTGGCGCGATTCTATCACCGGTTCGCTGGTTCCACCTTTGATAGCTTCTGCCCCCTATGAACGTGCTGCGGATGGCAGCTATACCGCAGGTCGTATTTACACCCGCGATCAAAACCCTACTTATGACCAGGCCGAAGCTCTGCTTGCGGAGTTGGAATGCGGGGCTGGAGCGATGTTGTTCAGTTCTGGCATGGCGGCTGCCACGACAGTTTTTGAGACGCTGGAATCTGGGTCTCATGTCGTAGCACAGCGGAACATGTACTGGACGATTCGTCGGTGGTTGGAAGAGTTGGCTGCGGCTGGCCGAATTAGTCTAGACCTAGTTCCCAATGGCAATCTGGAGTGTCTCAAATCCGTCATTCGCCCGGGTGAAACGAAGATCGTTTGGATCGAAACACCAGCGAATCCAACGTGTGAGATTACCGACATTGCCGCAAGTGCAGAGGTTGCGCATGCAGGTGGTGCACGTGTGGTTGTTGACAGCACGCTAGCTACACCAGTGTTGTGTCAACCTCTTGAATGGGGTGCTGATTTGGTTATGCACTCCGCTACCAAACAGCTCAACGGGCATTCCGATGTGCTTGCAGGTGCGTTGGTTACGAAGGTTGCAGATGACCTGTGGGCACGCATTGGTCACGACAGAGCCAGTCGTGGTGCCGTATTGGGTCCGTTCGAAGCATGGTTGTTGCTCCGTGGTATGCGTACTTTATTTCTCAGGGTGCCGACGGCCGCCCGTAATGCCTTTCGGGTTGCCGAGCTGCTAACTGAGCATTCAAGTGTTGCTGAGGTTATGTATCCCGGTCTTGCTGGTCACCCTGGTCATTCCATTGCGGCAGGGCAGATGCAGGGTGGATATGGGACGATACTTTCATTTCGTCCCGTAGGTGGTGAAATAGCTGCAAAACGAGTAGTTGGTGCGTTGAAGCTGTTCAGAAATGCTACTTCCCTCGGCGGCGTTGAAAGCTTGGTCGAACACCGGGCACCAGTAGAAGGGCCGGATACAAATGTTCCTAATGATCTGATTCGCCTGTCGTTAGGCATCGAAGACGAGACAGACCTTGTGTCCGATCTTGAACAAGCACTGGAGACGGTCGAATCTAGCTAGCTTGAGTGTCACTATCGACATCCTAGCGTCGTTAGCGACTGAAGTTAACACCTGATCTATCTGCGGCGGGCGGCAGAGCTTTAACTCCATTATCTAGAGATAAACACTATGGTGACAGAAATGAACCTCAGAATTGAGAAGGTTCGAGAGACAGATATCGGTCTGGTGCTCTCATTGATTAAGGATCTCGCGGCTTATGAAAAGATGTCGGATGCGGTAGTTGCCACGGAGGAAGACCTTCGACACGCACTGTTTTCAGACCCGCCACGCGTCGAAGCTTTGATCGCCTGGTTGGGGAGCGAAGCCGTTGGTTTTACGTTGTTCTTCTCTAATTTTTCGACCTTTCTTGGCCGACCTGGTCTCTACTTGGAAGACCTATACATCAAACCTCAATGGCGCCATCAGGGTTTTGGTCGGCGGTTACTAGCCGCACTCGCGCAGTTAGCAGTTGATAGGAAATATGGACGGATGGAGTGGTCAGTCCTTGATTGGAACGAGCTTGCCATAAAGTCGTACCGACAGGTTGGTGCATCGCCGTTAAAGGCGTGGACTACGTGGCGCATCGTAGGCAGCTCGCTCGAACACCTGGCTGCATCGGCGCCTTCCACTTCGAGTAAATTGGCCATGGGAGGAGCGGATGAGCAAACATGATTAGTTATCAGCTCACCGAATTTGGTCAGCCGCTGCAATGTAAGAATTCCGCATCGCCGAATCCGCGAGGAGATGAGATCCTTTTACGTGTACAAGCCTGTGGCGTGTGTCACAGCGATGTGCATTTGTGTGATGGATTCTTTGATTTAGGTCAAGGCAGACATCTCGATTTATCGAAAGGGCGCGAGCTTCCTCTGACGTTAGGACACGAAATTTCCGGTGAAGTCGTAGCCATGGGACCTACTTGCCGAGGAGTTAGGGTCGGTGACCGGCGAGTTGTTTATCCCTGGGTAGGTTGTGGGACGTGTGGGGTGTGTGCGACTGGTGACGAGCATTTGTGCCCGTCGCCAAGGTCAATAGGTGTCGTGCGCGATGGTGGTTTTTCAGATCACGTTATAGTGCCTCACCCTCGTTACCTATTCGACCTGTCAACTATAGATCCAACGTTGGCGTGCACCTACGCATGTTCCGGCTTAACAGCCTATAGTGCGCTCATGAAGGTTCAGCGTAAAACGGATCGTAAGCACGTGTTGTTAATAGGTGCCGGAGGCGTGGGTCTAGCTGCTCTAAACCTGGCAAGTGTTGTTCTCAACGCCAGAGTTGTCGTGGCTGACATTGATGTAACGCGCCGGGAGGCTGCGCAGGCCGCTGGGGCTGACCAAGTTATCGATTCCTCACTCGATGGCGCAGCTAAATTGACAAAAGAGATAACTGAGGGTGGTCCAGTGGCCGTAGTAGATTTTGTTGGATCTGAAGCGTCGGTCAAGTTTGGCTTGGGGAGCATGAGGCCGGGTGGAACATTGATAATTGTCGGTCTATTCGGAGGTAGACTTCCTATGTCTCTCCCATTGTTTCCGCTGAAGCAACTAACTGTAGGTGGGTCATTTGTTGGAAGTTTGAATGAAATGTCTGCACTGTCTGACTTGATCCGAAGCCAACAGGTTTCTCCGTTGCCACTTCGGATTCGTCCGTTAGCTGAAGCTCAAGCTGCGTTGAATGAGTTGCGAGATGGTGTCGGCATTGGTCGAAGCGTACTGAGCCCTTAAGTGTCCAAGATGTTGGGCTAGGGCCTAGGCCGGTTCACCTGATTCACCGGCTATCATCTCCCGTGCGGCATCACGAAGCCTTACGATTTCAGGCCAGTCGGTTCCCTTAGGCGCTAAGGGGCTGCCGACGGTAATTACAATGGATGTACGACGTAAGAGTAGTGTGTCGGCTGGAAACATCTGCCGTGTACCTCGAATAGCTACGGGCACGATTGGACATCCAGTTTCAACTGCGGCTCGGAATGCTCCAAGACGGAACGGTAACAGTCCTGAAGTGGAGACGAAGGTTCCTTCTGGGAATACGAATACGGACTGTCCAGATTGCAAAGGTTTTAGGACAGCACTTGCACCTTCGATCTGTTTTGACAGGTCACTCTTTTCGATCAGGATGTGTCC
>CAZWIL010000159.1:0-5195 GCA_964634175.1 uncultured Vicinamibacteraceae bacterium | reverse complement strand
CCAGACCAACCCAGGCAAGTTATGGGTGATTTATCTGAACTTATGGCTTCGATAACCGAAAAGGGTGTCATCGAACCGCTGATAGTTCGCCAGCAGGGCGAGCGATTCCAGATAATCGCCGGCGAGAGACGGTATCAAGCATCGGTACGGGTTGGCCTAACTGAACTGCCTGTAATTATTAGAGACGTTGACGACGGCGAATTGGTTGAGCTCGCACTTATAGAGAATATCCAGCGAAAGGACCTTACGCCATTCGAGGAAGGACGAGCTATTCAGACTCTAGGTGGCTCATACAATTACACTCATGAGGAACTCGCCCGCCGGCTTGGAAAGTCTCGCACGGCGATCACCGAAACTCTCACTTTGAACTCTCTTCCTGAAGAGATCAAGGATCTCTGTCGGCTAGCTGAAAGTACGGAGAAGTCCGTGCTGATTTCAATTGCACGTCAACCTAACCACGAAGCAATGGTTGCCCTTGTTGAGCAAATTACAAGGTCTGGTGGGACCACGAGGGCCGAATTGAGAAAGTCTACGAGTAGACGGAGGTCGGCCAGGGCGAAACCGTATACCTATAAATATCAGGGCCCAGAGAAGAGCTTTAGGCTTCAACTGAATTTTAAGAAGGCGAACGTGGACAGGAGTGAAGTCATTCGGACCCTTGAGGAGATATTGGCGGAGCTCAGGAATGAGACGTAGACGGTAGTTAACATAATATATGTTATCAGACTCATCTTAATCCTCCGACCTCGACTCAAGATTTCCTTCTCTTTTTACCCACATCCCCTGCAGATACCGCGCCTTCGCGGTAATATTAGATTCCGACTCTAAGAGCGGTTACACCATATGTTTCGTACCATCGACCGGCACATTCTTCGCGAGATCATCCCGCCATTCATTATTGCGCTGTTCCTCTTCACTTTTCTTCTCATGATTCCTCCGATCATGGAAGTTGCCGAAGAACTCATCGTCAAGGGCGTCGACACTATCACCGTGATTAAGCTGATGGCCACCTTAGTCCCTCAGGGACTCGGAATTACGATTCCGATGGCGCTACTCATGGGAATCCTCGTGGGACTAGGCCGCCTTTCCAGCGACCGTGAAGCCGTCGCCCTCCAAGCTTGCGGAGTAAGCCTGACGAGAATGTTTCGTCCCTTATTGGTCTTCGCAAGCGCGGCGGCTCTCATTACCTCCTACGTCCTGATCGTTGCCCTTCCAGACGCCAATCAAGCTTTTCGTGAGATCACCTTTCGTGCGGTAGCTACCCGAGCCGAGGGCGAAGTCAGAGCACGCGTCTTCGATGAATATTTTCCAGGAGTAGTTCTGTACGTACGCGAGGTTCTCCCAGATGGCGGAGGCTGGGCGGATGTCTTTTTAGCCGACAGCCGTAATTCAGATCAACCAGACGTCTATGTCGCCGAAAAGGGTCAAGTGATTCTTAATCGGGAAGATCGTCAGGTCGATATCATTCTCAGCGATGGTTCCGGCCACCAAGTGAATCCACTGGAACCAGAGACATATGAAGTTCACAACTTCGACGAAGCCGTGATCGCAATTAATGCCGAAACTATCTTCCCCACAGCTGGTCCGCAACGCGGCTACCGTGAACTATCAATTCTTGAGCTTCAAGCAGAAGCGGCTGCCCTTTCTGCAGCCGACTTGTCTCCACATCGTCCAGTAATGGAAATTCACCGAAAATTTTCTATCCCTATCGCGTGTTTAGTTTTCGCGCTGATAGGACTCGGCCTAGGAGTAACAAGTCGTAAGGACGGGAAGCTAGCGAGTTTCTCACTCGGCACTGCCGTCATCTTCGGGTATTACGTCATCATGTATGGAGCCGAAGCCATGGCGAAGGGAGGACTCGTCTCACCTCACTTAGCTATGTGGTTGCCTAACATTGTCCTCGGCCTCTTAGGATTAGGCCTTGTCGTTCTGAAATCACGATCCGTAGAACGCCGTTTTGCGTTGCCCGTACCTCTCCGTCGTCATAAAAACACGGAACCCGACACCTCTCGTGTTACTTCGGCTCCACGATTATCACTCTCTGTTAAACCGATACCTCAATTAGGACCCCTTCGACTCAACATTCTTGACTGGTATGTCACCAGGACCTACTTCGCCATAGCCGGGATATCCTTTGTGGGCCTACTCGGTATCTTCTATCTCTCTACTTTTATAGATCTGTCAGACAAGTTGTTTAAGGGTGAAACGACCACGTCCAGACTTGCTGAATATTTCTGGTACGCCACTCCCCAATTCGCCTATTACGTAATACCAATTGCGGGACTTGTCTCTACTCTGGTCACGATTGGACTGCTGACTAAAAGTAGTGAGCTCACTGTCATGAAGGCTTGTGGAATCAGTCTATACAGGACCGCCCTTCCAATCTTCCTCATTAGTCTCCTCTGGAGCAGCGTCCTCTTTGCTATGAGCGAGACCATCTTGGCGACATCAAACCGCCGAGCGGAGGCGATCAATGATGAAATCAGAACCGGTGCCTCCACCTCAGTTGACGTGTTTAATCGTCGATGGATAGCCGGAAAAGACGACTCTATCTACAACTATCTCTCCTTTCGACCCAATGTCGATCAATTTGAGAACCTTTCCGTTTACCAGTTTCAGGGCCGGCCTTGGCAATTGGCGCGAAGAACCTTTGCGGAAAAAGTAAACTTTTCTAAAGAGGAAACGGACTGGACTGGAACGAATATTTGGGTCCGTGATTTTACATCGGCTGGGCCGAATGGTAGCGCGCTTGCCTCGGATAATGTCCGAAAGCTTACATTCCTAGAACCTCCGAGTTATTTCAAATCTGAACCACCGGACGCAGAATTGATGAACGCGCGAGAATTAAATAACTATGTCGAGACCTTGAGTTCTAGTGGGTTTGACGTTCGCCAACTTGTTGTAGAACTTCACCGAAAGATCTCATTTCCCTTTGTGACCCTTGTCTTGACTCTGATCGCTATTCCCTTCGCGGTGACCATGGGGCCGAGGGGTGCGTTATATGGCATTGGAGTGGGCATCTCCCTAGCGTGCACTTATTGGATCGTCATGAGCGTTTTCGGCGCAATCGGAAGTGCTGGCATGCTTGGGCCCGTCTTATCCGCTTGGGCTCCGAACTTACTCTTCGGCGCTTCGGCAACCTATTTGTTACTTACCGTTCGAACCTAGCCGCGCAATCGCTTACCTCCTCTCAAGCTGAATACTTTCCAGTCTTAACTCACCATCCGTTCCTGGCGCAGAATTGACCAAGTCCACCACTATCAGAAATGCATCCATATCTTCGACTCGTAGAGCGCGTGTCTCCATTGGAACCGTTGATATGAAGCGACCAAAAGGTATTGTTATGCTGCGCGGTTCCCTATCCGCGTAGAACGACGCCCTCCACCTAATATCCTCTGAGCTCCTGCCGTCACGCAGTTGAACAGAAACGCGGACTGGGCGATCTGCACTAGCGACCAGCGAGACGGTGTCCCAGCCTTCCACACCGACGCCATTCAAGGACCGCACTGCCGCTGCATACGAGCTATCAATCTTCGAACCTGATAGACGGTATCGAAACACAAGCTCCTTTGCATCTGTAACGACGGCAGCCGCACTGTCATCGCCTGCCTCCGAAGTCCACACACCTTCTTCTCCCTCGACATCAGGCACTAATTCCATTACTGCCGTCGGAGAAGGAAGCTCGCCGGGCTCAACGCTCGGGACAGAGCCGATCCGAACAGCGTTCCCTATAATCCATGGCACTGCCCCATCAGCATCAGCTCCATCAACAAGAACCTCCACTCGGTATACGGCTGATTCAGAGACCCGGTAGCGCAGGCTGGAATCAGCCGTTCTATGAATCGGCCTTCCATTCTGCATAAGAACAATTTCACTTCCAGGTATAGGACTAACCGAGGCCAGCAACTCCACAGCATCATCCAAAGGCACGGTTTCGCCCATTGAATAACGCTGTGCCTTTCCGAGGACGACAAAATCAAATGACACGCCAGAGGCGACCGCGTCGACCACTGTAAAGACGCGGCCAGATCTCAATGCATCCAAAACCAATGGTGCGTCGACGTCAGCCTGACCAACAAGTTCCTTGTCAAGCTGAAGGTGAAGCGAAAATGTCTCAAATAATTCCTTGTATCCAGGAAAGCCCAAACCTAGGGAGACACTTCCCTCCTCGGCGACTCCAACCCTTACTGGACCATGCGCATCGTGCCCGGCAAAACCAACAATCTTCCGCGTCCGCGAGGCTTCGTCCCACATCTGAAGAGTTCGTATTGGTCGGTCCAAAAAAGCTGCGAGGGTTTCGCTTGGACGAAAGAAATAGCCTAAACCTGCCCCGAGAAGGCGCAAGATTGATTCATCTCGCCACTGGCTATCAGCATTGAGCCACTCCATTCCGTCAACTGGCAGACTCGTATCAGTCCAAGCCAGACTATCTCTTGGCGATCCGGGATGAGCAATAACCCCGAATCCTCCGAAGCGACGAACATCTTCAATGACGCTATACGCCTCTCCGCCTAATGGATATGGTGTTTCCTCGAGTCCAATGGCGATGTAATGACCGCCGTTTGTACTGATCTCAACACCATCGAATGTCAGCACCCCCGAACGATATTGCGGTGGATCAGGAACGCGCGTTCCATTGCCGTGGTCGGTGAAGACCACAAACTGCAGGCCTGCTTGTTTTGCTGCCAGCGCAATCTCCTCCGGAGAGGAGCCACCATCTGATCTGTTCGTGTGAACGTGAAACGCACCAGCAATGGTCAGAGGAATATCTCTTGCAACTTCCCCTGCCAACATTTCGATCTTCTGTGAAGGGCTTGGAAGCGACAACCATACGGCGAGTGCCGTCAACGCGGTCGCGACCGCCGTAAAAACCCGCCTAAGGCTAGCCGGGGCACCACCCATTGTGTGTCTCGATTCTAACTTCGCTACACTCCAGCCGCGGTCCGGAGGCCCTCGGCCTTGTCTGTATTCTCCCACGAGAACTCCGGTTCCGTTCTCCCGAAATGACCAAACGCGGCAGTCCCGCGATAAATCGGTCGTCGAAGATCGAGTGATTCGATAATTCCCTTTGGCGTAAGGTCGAAATGCTCTCGCACCAGCTCAGAAATTCGGCTCTCCTCGATCTTTGCGGTACCAAATGCTTCAACCAGCACTGAAACAGGATCAACAACGCCAATCGCATACGCCAACTGCAC
>CAZWIL010000158.1:3498-5215 GCA_964634175.1 uncultured Vicinamibacteraceae bacterium | reverse complement strand
CATCGGTTGAGGTCGCGTTAGCCGAGGGCTTCGGTATACGCGATCTGGCCGTCACGGATATCTGTTGCGACGACGCCAGCGATATTCTCGTTATCGATATGAGCTTGCAGGGCTTCAGTGGCTTGATCTAGCACCGTGGAAGAGAGACCAACAGACTCAGGGTTTACCTCCGGAAGTTCTTGTCCAAAGGTCGAAGTCGTTAGTAGAAGTAGACACAGCAGAGATTGCACGTAACGCATAAGTGAGTCCTTAGTCCACGAAACTGGAAGTCATTATACGTGGCGGCGTTGACGCTATAATTTCGCCTTGCCTGAACTTGGAAGTGGGCTCGGTTTTTATGTCGTGTTTTTATTATCAACGACACTTCACGAAGCGGCCCACGCGTGGGCCGCTCTGCGAGGAGGCGACCCGACTGCCTACCATGGTGGACAGGTCTCTCTCGACCCGCGCCCACATATTAGGCGAGAGCCATTCGGGATGGTTCTCCTCCCGCTACTCTCCGTAGTTCTAATTGGATGGCCGTTCGGCTATGCGAGTACGCCGTATCAACCGGGTTGGGCCGCCGAATACCCTAAACGTGCAGCGATTATGGCACTGGCTGGACCGGTATCGAACCTTCTGTTGGTTCTTGTCGCGGTGTTGGCCATTCGTATCGGTGTTTGGATGGCTGTGTTTGACAATCCGACCACAGTTAGTTTTGGTCAGATTGTTGTGGCAGCTAACGCAGGGATGTGGGGGGGCGTGGCGTTTGTGGTGAGTGTCTTCTTCTCTCTCAACCTTTTGCTTGCCATCTTCAATCTAATCCCGGTGCCACCGCTCGATGGAAGTGGTGTTATACCTCTGTTCTTGAACTCAGCGAACACGAGTCGGTATCAGCGGTTCATATGGGGAACGCCGATGTTGTCATGGATGGGTATTCTTGTTGCCTGGCAATTGTTTCCGAGTCTGTTTCGTCCGGTTTGGTTGTTCTTGGTTAATTGGATTCTCGATGGACCAGGTTATGGGTAGATGTTGGGCGACGAATCAAGTTCAGACACTCAGGAACAGCTGTGAGAAGAGCTAATTATCCGAATAGTAGATTGATGATAAATGTGGCCGCCAGAATTCCTGTGATGTCTGCGAGGAGGCACGCCGGAACGGTATGCCGAGTGTTTTTTACGCCAATCGCGCCAAAATATACGGCAAGAGTGTAGAAGGTCGTTTCTGTACTGCCTTGATAAGTGCTGACCATGTAGCCGACGAGTGAATCAGGGCCATGGGTGTTCATGGTCTCGCTCGCCACTGCCAGGGCTCCCGAACCACTCAGTGGCCGGAGAAGTGCCATGGGCAGTGCCTCCGCTGGCATACCCAGAATCTGAGTCACCGGAGCAATAAGTCCGATGATCAAATCGAGGCCACCGGATGCTCGGAACATACCGATTACAACCAGAATAGCTACGAGGAATGGAATGATACGGAGGGCGACTTGGAAGCCCTCTTTGGCACCTTCCACCAGTGACTCATAGACACGGACTTGGCGAACCCAGCCATAGAGAATAAATACTGCTACCAAGGCGGGCAACATCCAGAACGAGAGCATGTCACGAATGACATTGTCGACGCTGTCGGTCGCTAAACGGTTGTAGAAATCACGAACGGCTAAGACCAAAAAGACTAACCAAAAGAGTGCCGCGAAGATTCGGCGAGGTGGTGAGGCGGTCGGTGAAGGAGTTTCGGT
>CAZWIL010000158.1:0-3398 GCA_964634175.1 uncultured Vicinamibacteraceae bacterium | reverse complement strand
AGGCCTGCGGTATTGATGGCGAGAAAGAGGGCCATCGCGTTCGTGGCGGTACCTTTTTGCCCGTTGTATTTGTCGAGCTCCTCAATTGCCTTGATGCCGAACGGCGTTGCGGCATTTCCCAGGCCGAGCATGTTGGCGGAAATATTTAAGACCATCGCGCTCATCGCGGGACTGCCAGCCGGGATTGAGGGAAAGAGGAGGCGCATAAAGGGACTGACCAGTCGCGACAGCACGGTCATTAGGCCACCGTCCTGAGCGATTCGCATGAGTCCGAGGAAGAATGCCATTACTCCAACGAGTCCCAGAGCTAAGTTGACTGCATCACCTGCGGAAGTGAGCATTGCATCGGTAACAGCCTGCATCTGTCCGGTGAACGCCGCTAAGAGAACGGAGGCGAGAGCGATGATGATAAATAGGCCGTTTAGCATCGATTGGAATCGGGGTTAAAGTTGCACCCGAGTGGTTTGACGGTGTTGTTTGTGAGACCGCCTACGTGCTGCAACGAACAATCGTATTTCTCGAAATGATGTCCGCCCTTTGTCGTGCGACACGCTAGTTTCCTGATGCGGTCACGGTATTGCCCATGGTATCGGTCGCTCGGATAACCAAGGACCCATCATTAGGCGAGTCCAAGGTGAGTCTGAAACGTTCGACTGATGAGTCTGGAATGCCGTCGGCCGGATAGAGCACTCGCCAGTCTAGGGTTCCAACAGAGAATTCAACTCGGTCGATCGGAGAGTGACTGTCGCGCACCGTAAATTCAAAGTCGAGGTTGGCGCCGATTGGTGAGCTCTGGTCTATGATGATTTCTGGTGGAGAATTGTCTACGTTGAACGGTGGGCTGGAGACTTCACCTTGCAGCGCAAGCAAAGGTGGATTTGAAAGAGCGTCGCTCGCCACGATTCGAAACACATACGCACCATCTGGAACAGAACTGGTGTTCCAGGTAAAGATCGATTCATGCAGTCCGAGAGCTAGCGTGTTCCACGTAGACTGAGATTCTGATCTGTAAAAGACGTCAAAGGCCAGTTCGTCTGAATTGGCATCTTCAGCCGTCCATTCGAAGGATTGCAGGCCTTTTCGAAATACCTTCCGGCCTAAAGTATTGGTTTGAGTGGCTGCGACGCCGTTTGAGATGCCTTGACGTGGCTCGTCGGCGATGTTCAATCCAGCGATGGGCGGGTCGCTACCTGAGAAGGGTTGTTGAAATACAACGCCCGGGTCGTGAACAGTTACCGTTGTGATTGCGGGCGGCAGGTTACGAGGGAGATATGCTGTGGTGACGGAGTGCAATGCTGGGACGGCATCCACGCCACGCAACTCCGCCTTCCACTGTATATAGCGGGCCTTCGGACTGGTTATTTGAGAACCCGTGGAATTAACGTGGGCGTCAGACCACCCGCTCCAGATTTCATTAGGTTCTTCGGTGTTACCACTGCGGGTAAACAATTCTATGGACGTTTCCGGCGGGAGACTTGCCTGCCAACTGAGACTGCCCCAAGTTGCGACCGTGGAAGCGTCCTGCACTGATGAAAGATAAACGCCGGTTGATGAATTGTCTGCCGTCAGTCGGTAGAGTCTGCCGGGATTGGCTGTGACGTAGTGGTAGTTGTTTTCGGCTGTCGTTACGAATTGTATAACTTGCTGGGTGGGAACCCTGGCGAGAAGGATAACCCGCGCGGGACTTTCGGAAACCTGAAAAATCTTTCCATCGGGACCAGTCCCAATAAGCAGGTCGTAATTAGCTGAATCTGGTGAGTTAATAGGGGCCCGGAAGGTTACGTCGTAGGGCACGTCTGTAATGGAGTCCCAAACGAGATCCCAGACTCCGTCTCTCTCGATCCGATAGACCCCTCCGCTTTGTGAGCCTGAGGAGTTTTGAGTTGAACTTGTGGAGCTAGAAGTGATTGAACTTGAATCGGCGGTGCTGAGAGTGGACGACGTGACAGAGGTCGATACTGTCACCGTTGCGTTTGCCGGTGTGGACGAGACCACAGAGGGAGGTGAGCTGGTGCCACTGTTCTGGCTGACGGCTACGGCATATAGAGTGCCATCAGTCGCTATGCGGACTGAGCGAATCTCATCAAACGCACTGTCCAGAAGTACAAACCCTTCACCTGTGGAAGAGATGCGGAACACACGACCGGGCGCTCCCGTTCCCGCGATAAGGTTTTCGTCTTGGTCGAGCGCTAGAGAGAGCACGTGGGTTGTGTTGGTGTCATAAAAAAGAGAAAAGCTGCCATCGGGACCTATTCGATAAATGCGACCCGGATTACCAGTGGCAACGTAGAAATGTCCGGAAGAATCGCGGGGCGTGATCGCCCAGATATATTCTTCGTCAGGGTCGAATACGATGGTAGCTTCCTCGTCCTGGGATATCCTGAAGACTGCACCTTCCGGGGATGTGCCGGCAAAGGCCGAGTTGACATCAACAGCCGTTACCGCATGCACATTCAACTGGCGTGAATCAAATATCATTTCTGCGGTGTTGTTATCTGCAACCCGGAACACTTGGCCGTCGTTACCACTACCGAGCCAGAAAACGTTGTCGACTTCGGAGACAGACCAGAGAAAGGGAGTAGTTGCTTCATAGACAACTTCGTTGAACGGTCCGAGAAGCAGCGTTCCAGTAGCATCGATCGAAAGATTGTCGACGTCCCCCCTTAGAAAGTCATCTTGGGTTGAAACATGCCAAAACAAGGGTGAGGCTGCGGTTCCGAATACAACTAGCGAACAGACGACTAGAGCGGTCAGAGCGGATCGGATAGATATGCCGGTTGGTGCAATCATTTTTCGAGGTTAACAGGAAGGCGACGGTTTCCAGACATGGAATAGTCTCTCGTTAATTCCCATTCGCCCAAAATTACTTCCCGCAGTCGACCGACATGCCCGCCGCGTTGGTTGCCTTCGACGACTGCTAAGACGGACGCCGGTAGAGCTGGGAGCGATTCTCCTCGATCTGACACCCCAGGTTGGGATTGCAGCAATCGCACATAAAGTCGGTTGTTTCGACGTATACGATTAAGCTCCCTTATGAGCTGGTCGAGAGTTTCGGCGTCCCTTAGGCGGCTGGTATTTTGATTTTCCAGAGCCGTCAGGGTGGGTGCATCCGACACTTCGATGGTTAGTGTGCCCGCGGCATAGTTGGGAATCTGTACGGAGACGGTCTCCAACAATTCCACGCCGTCGTTGCCTTCGATTACGAGTTTGAGTTCTGCCTCGGACCCGGCACGCAGACGGGTTGTATCGATCCAAGCCCGTTCCAGAGTGGCGATTCGGCTCTCTTCGCTGGCGGATACTGAGACATCGATTCGTTCGATCTCAATGCTACCCAGGGCGCTCTGAAAAAGACTTACAAGCGGATTTGAAATAGCGGAGGCTGCTAAGACTGCGGCTGC
>CAZWIL010000157.1:1650-5231 GCA_964634175.1 uncultured Vicinamibacteraceae bacterium | reverse complement strand
CAAAGTTAAATCAGGCATGACGGGTTGGGCACAGGTAAACGGTTGGCGCGGTAACACGTCGATTGAAAAAAGAATTGAGTACGATCTTTACTACATTGAAAATTGGTCGGTTGGACTAGATTTCAAGATACTGTGGCTTACGGTGATAAGAGGATTCTTCCATAAACATGCATATTGAATTCGATTCCCTTGTGCGCGTTTCTTCACTTGTTTCAACGTTCAAGAGATATTCTTTTGCAAAGAATCAAAAACGACGGGAGCTTTCGGTTAGTGCCTAAAAGGGTCCTCATTACCGGCGTCGCTGGATTTATCGGATCCCATCTAACAGAGGCCTTACTGGAACACGGTTATTCCGTTATCGGTATTGACAATTTACTCACGGGAGATCTAAACAACATCTCGCATCTTTCCGGGAAAGATTTCACCTTCATTAAACAGGACGTTACCAACTACATCAATCTTGACGGACCTGTGGATTATGTCTTTCACTGGGCTAGCCCAGCCAGTCCGATTGACTATCTTAATTATCCAATTCCGACTCTCAAGGTCGGCGCCCTTGGAACCCACAACACACTAGGCCTTGCTCTTGCAAAACAGGCAACATTTATTCTGGCCTCGACATCGGAAGTATATGGAGACCCACTTGAACACCCGCAATCAGAAACCTACTGGGGAAACGTTAACCCTATCGGTCCACGCGGTGTCTACGATGAGGCTAAACGGTTCGGCGAGGCTATGACGACTGCATACCACCGCTACCACGGTCTCGACACAAAGATTGTCAGAATCTTCAACACATACGGACCCAGGATGCGCCTGAATGACGGTCGCGCCATACCTAATTTTATCTGCCAAGCACTTAGGCAAAAAGACGTTACTGTTTACGGGAATGGCGACCAGACGCGAAGTTTCTGTTTTATAAGTGACCTGGTTGACGGACTCATTCGACTAATGGACGCGGCGACAAATGAGCCAGTTAACATTGGCAATCCGACAGAAATGTCAATTAATCAAATAGCTGAAGAAATAATCAGAACTGTAGGCTCCTCTTCAAAGATAGTCCACAAAAAGCTTCCCGAGGACGATCCAAAAGTGCGCCAACCCGATATCACCCGAGCCAAAACTCTTCTCGGATGGTCTCCTCAGGTATCGCTGAAAGATGGACTCAACGCTACGATTGATGACTTTCGAAAAAGAGTAGCCGGCTAATTTTCAGGAACATTGCCTCGGGCGACCGTACGGCAATCACGATTTACTAGACTTTCCCGAACGATCTTGTTTAAACACACGTCCAGTGAACCATGCATTGATCAAACTCTTTTCGCATAAGCGACATCTCAAGTTTAATCGTGATTGAGTGCCCTCGCAGCATGCAGAATGTAATGTAACCCCGAACCGACGGTGACAATGAGTGACGCATATACCGTCACGTCAACAAAGCCAGACCTCTGATTCAAGTAGTTAAAGAACAGAGTAGTTGCTCCAGTCAGCACATACACCAGCGTTGCCAATTTTCCGAATAAGGACGGCTTGAACGTAAACCTCTCGATCGTAAAATTCACTACTGCTACTGTTGCGACGATGATCACATCTCGACTTATGACTAGTACAGTCAACCAAATGGGAAGTTGATTCGCTAGGCCAAGCCCCGGAACCGTCAGTACAACGAAAGTCGACACTAGCAGAAGTTTGTCTGCCATCGGATCAAGCAAAGCGCCTAACTCTGTGTGTTGCCCGGACCATCGCGCTATGAGGCCATCTAAGGAATCAGTAATCCCAGCGACAATAAATGCAATCAACGCCCACCCACTATGGCCATAGATCACCAGAATCACTATAGCTGGAACCAGTAATAACCGGCCAAGAGTCAGCTGATTAGCAAGGGTTAAGGTTGCCACTCTATTAAACCTACCGTGAATTAGACATCAGTTCAGAAAGACGACCAACGACTTCGGTGGCCTCCAAACCGGTCACCGCTCTTGAAGGCTGAAACTTTCCGTCCTCCAACTGCGTCAGCAGGCCCGCTTCTACAGCGCGCCTAGCGGAAGGGTAGTTCAGATGAGCGCTACTCATATCTGAAAATTCCTGTGCTGTACCCGGAGAAGAGTCACTCAATCCGAGAGAATCCATCCCCAGCAGGTCAAGCATATCAACCAAGACCTCAGCTAGCTCTCCCCGACGAACCAGACTTGATGGATCGAATCGATAGGCAGCGTCCACGTCCATTATCCCGGCCGCCACTACAGTTTGAATCCACTCGCTTCCCCAATGTTCACGAGTGTCGGTAATAATCACCGGCCGCGTTCCAGTCTGCAAAATAGAATCAGCGAATCGAACACCAATTAAGACCGCCAAGTCCCCTCGCGTCGCGTTGTCCGTCGAAGAAATCTCACCAAACTGGTCCGGAAGTCCAGACAGAAATATCAACTCTCTAACACGATCGACATTCTGAATAGTTACCTGGTTAGGCTCGACCTCGACAGCACGCTCATAGCTATTCAATGCAGGCTCTAAATCAGCGTTCAGCTCGTGGATCTCTCCCAATAACATAAATGCTTCGACATCAAACGCATCCAGTCTGACGGACTCTTCCGCATGACGCAAAGCCTCCACTAAGTTGCCTTGACTACGCTCAACCTCTGCAAGCTCTACATGCAAAAATGCACTGTCCGGTGAAGCAGCAATAACCTGTTCATAAACACGTCTAGCGGCATCGAAATCGCCACTAGCTGCAGCATCCCTGGCAAGGCCGAGCTGTTCAGTTGCAACCGTGAATCGGAGACCTTCGACTTCTCGAGCCATTCCTGGTAGACCAGGCTCAACCGCCAAAGCCGCTTCGAAAAAAATAATCGCGTCCTGACGACGATTCAACCCAAGCATTGCTTCCCCTCTACCCACCAAACCAGACACATAAGCGGGAGCTATCTCAGTGGCACGGCTGAGATATTCGTCAGCCTCTCGGTAATTCCCTTGCCCAAGCCTCACCCATCCCAATCCGGTGATGGCTGGATAAAAATCAGGGTTCTCAGCAAGCAGCACCGTATATCGGGCCTCTGAACTCGCAAGATCACCCAACTGCAAATAAGTCCAAGCTTCTTCATGGACACTGGCTACCCTGGTGCCTTCATATCCTCCAGGAACCGATGGAAAGAGAAATGTCGGATACGCAGGGTCGACAACAATCGGTAATCGAGCAGCACACGCACCTGAAACGAAGACCAACAGGACTGCCACAACACTACGCCGCATCATCGACAGCTCATTTCTTTCGCTATCCCGCCCATTTCAACCTTTGTCTCCTGGTAGCCACCGCAACATCTAAGGATATCAAGCTTCCAAGGTTGGCTCGGCTAACATCTGGTTTCTTCGACTACAACCAATAATTAGCAACCACACAGCTTGGTCAACCAACCACATTTCCAGTCTTGGATGACACACAGGCAAAACCAAACCCGAGCTGAAGACCCAGCCAAGACCTAGCTTAAAACCAGTCCCATAACATGACGTAATTGGACCCGATAACTTTCGCTTAACTTGCAGGTTGGGCTTATTACTTCTACGCCTCTAAATTGATTCTAGCA
>CAZWIL010000157.1:0-1640 GCA_964634175.1 uncultured Vicinamibacteraceae bacterium | reverse complement strand
CACAGCTTGGTCAACCAACCGCATTTCCAGTCTTGGATAACACACAGGTAAAACCAAACCCGAGCTGAAGACCCAGCTTAAAACCAGCCCCATACCATGATGTACTTGGACCCGATAACTTTCGCTTAACTTGCAGGTTAGGCTTATTACTTCTACGCCTCTAAATTGATTCTAGCACGCTGTCCCAAGGCACACTTCCAGCTCTTATTAGAATCGGATGGTCTGCGCGGACATCTACAATCGTTGAGGGAACAGCAAGGTCTGCTGTCCCGCCATCAAGAACAACTGAAAGGTCAGAACCAATGGACTCCAAAGCTTCCGATGCAGTCTGAGCAGGACGTTCTCCACTCCGATTCGCGCTCGTCGCTGTAATCGGACAACCCAGTTCGGCTGCGATTTCACGAGCAATCAGGCTATTTGGCACCCTCACAGCCACAGTATCTTGCTCAGTCAGCACAGCTCGAGACGAATCGGGATACATCTCTATGACCAGCGTTAACGGTCCTGGCCAAAAGGTCTCAGCCAAAATCCGTCCACTATTTGGAAGCTTACCGAGGCACTTCTCCACCTGCGCTATGTTTGCGGCCACTAACGGCACTTCCCTAGCAGGCGGTCGTCTCTTCGTTTCAAAAAGACGTGCTAATGCATCTCTATTTCTTGGATCTACACCCAAAGCGTACAACGTGTCTGTTGGGTAAGCTATCAATCCGCCATCTTTCAACACTCTCGTCGCTGCTTCTATAGTCGACTGGTTGGTCTCACTCGCACTAACCAGGTACGAAATGGGGTTGTCCTTTGGCATAACTACTAGAACAAGTCGACGAAGCGGCGTGTAACAACACGATGATGCGGAAAAGTCATCGCCATTAGCGTTATTCCGCCGCTACAACAAGAAAACAACCTGCCACTTCAAAGCGAGCCCAAAACACCTTTTTTCCAACTGTGGACTAAAAACGGAGCGGTGCGTTCTCACCAGCCGAAGAACTTACATGAATCGTATCGATAAACTGCACACGATGAGGCTCCGTCTGCATAACTAGCGAACTTGTTCTTGACCCTTCCGCAAAGAATCGAACACCCTTCATAAAAGTTCCTTCCGTAACGCCAGTCGCAGCAAAAATCACTCGCTTTCCAGACGCAAGATCTTTAGCTTTATAGACTCTAGTAGGATCTTCGATCCCCATCGTCTGAGCACGTTCCTTTTTCTCCGGTGTGTCGATTACCAACCGTCCGAAGATCTCTCCATTTAGACACCTCATCGCAGCAGCTGCCAAGACACCCTCTGGAGCGCCACCAGTTCCCATTGCCGCATGAACTCCGCTTCCAACCAAGGCAGCGGAAATCGCGGCTGAAAGGTCTCCATCACCGATCAACTTTATCCGAGCTCCGACTGCCCTAATCTCAGCGATCAACTGCTCATGCCGAGGACGGTCTAACACAACCACCACCAAATCCTGAACCGTACGCTTTAAGCACGTCGCGATCGCCCGGAGGTTCTCAGCGACAGGGGCATCCAAGTTCACCGCATGCTTGGACCTCGGACCGACAACTAATTTCTCCATATAGATATCAGGAGCATGTAGAAGGCCGCCTCGCTCAGCAGCGGCCAAAACAGCAATCGCATTCGCAGTCCCCGTTGC
>CAZWIL010000156.1:0-5269 GCA_964634175.1 uncultured Vicinamibacteraceae bacterium | reverse complement strand
TTCGAAGCATTCGGTCTTCCTACCTACGCCATCTTGCGAATAGCCCCTTCAGATGACTCAGTAAGAGACGCGTTAAACAACTAGCTTCCAACTTCGTATCAGGCTACGGAGCAGCAGCGCACCTTATCTGCAAAGCCCGTGGATAAACTTTCGCAGTCAGCTTGTCTGCACCGCGGTAGACCTCGCCGTCCACATGAAACGCGTGTGGGGTTTCACTTGAAATGTCGAGCGAACGAATTGATCTCATCACTACCCCAGGCACCCGATGAATGGTTCCTGTCAGTAGCCGCGGTGCACACCTCAACGTCGTCACTAACGGCATAGACGGGACGACCACAAGTTCCAAAACACCGTCATCTGGACGGGCGAGGGGTGCAATCTGCACATTAGCACCATACTGCCGAGTATTTGCCAAGGCGACAATGAGCGCCGTCTTGCTAACTGAAGATTGACCGGTCTCAATAACATAGTGCTTCGGTGTGTAATGCCACAGTTCTCGTGCCGTCGAGATTGCGTATCGCCTTACGCCTCTGGACAAAGAGGCATTGAAAATCCCGGCAAGGTGTGCATCGAGACCTATTCCCGCGACGTTAAAGAAAAGACGCCCGCCAAGTTCGCCAACGTCTATCCAGCGCGACCCGCCCCGCAATGCAATCACAAGTGCTTGTTTGGGATCTCTTCTGGGCAGTCCTAGCTCTCGAGCAAGACCATTACCTGAACCCCCGGGAACCAGACCAAATACTGACTTGCGAAACACCAGTTCAGATGCCACTTCGTTCACGGTTCCGTCGCCACCCCAAGCAACAATCGTTTCAGCTCCTCGTTCTACGCAATGGAGACAAAGCTGACGCGCGTGATGGCGGTGAGTGGTTATAAACACTTCGCCCTCAACATTACATTGACGAAGAACGTCCTTCGCAAGCGCCACCCGCGCGCGCGTTCGAACGCCGTTTTCGGCACCAGCTATCGGATTAAGGATGATGCCTACTTTCACTTTCTCACTCGACAGGCCACTGGGTGTGACTCGTCCTCATTGCCTTATCATCCGCCCACTCCACCGCACTTGAACTCGAACATTGGAACACCTTTTTATTCCCCGCTATTTCTTGCGCCATCAGGGGTCTCCCGATCTAGCCCTGTCAGTCTTACTGAGAGTAGCCTAGATAGTCACGTTATCGTGGTCACAACTTAGACGACACCTCGATCGGGCTACTCTGCTGAACCCACAAGGACTGAACTAGCGCTATACTGGGACAGTGAGCACACGTCTCAGTCTTCCGCTCGACAATGCTGCTATCGAACGAATTCTTCCGCATCGATACCCGTTTCTCCTAGTCGACAAGATTACCGAATTCGAAGAAGACAAACGCATTGTCGGAATCAAGAATGTCTCGCTGAACGAACGGTACCTGGCTCGCCGCCTCGGCGAACCGCCAGCTTTACCGCCGACTATTTTGACAGAGGCTGTTGCTCAAGTTGGCGCGATTTTGATTCTTGCTAAACCCGAGAATCGAGAGAAATTGATTTATTTTCTTGGCATTGAACAGTTGCGTTACCTCAAGCCCGTTCACCCCGGCGACGTCGTGGTGATCGAAGCCACGGTCGAACGCCTTCGCAGCCGTATGGGACAACTCAAAGGTTTTGCGCGTGTTGGTAACACACGGGTTGTTGAAGGAACGATGGCCTTTGCCCTGGGGCCCAGTAAACGCCCAGAGCTCGACAACGACCAAGCTTGATCTGCCATCAAATGGCTGGTCCAGTTCGAGCAACTTCTGATATAAACTTACTGTCGTGGCTAAAACTACTAAGGCTCAAACAGAAACTCCCTCGTCCGGTCCAAGCGGTCCGCCCTGGGTGTTAATTAGTGGCGTTGTAGCCGTAGTGGCATTCGCCCTTGTTGCTCTTTACCCGAGACAGGATTCCGGGGGTAGTGCTTCGGGTGACGTAGATACTGCAATCGAAACGAGCGAAGCGGACATGGAACCACCTGCATTTACCCCGCCAGTGGTTCCGACGAGAGCAGCCTCGCCAGCACATCCCGAGAATATGCCCTTACCGGCTTTGCCAGCCATTCCGAACATGGTACCCCGATCGCCGGAAGTGGTGACCGCAGCCTATGAGTTTGCTGCTCGCAACCCAGACATCTTAGAGTACGTCCCGTGCTTCTGCGGTTGTGATTCGGCCGGTCACACTGGGAACGCGGATTGCTTCGTTCAGTCTCGAAATGAAGACGGCTCAGTTCAGTCTTGGGAACCACATGGCATGGCTTGTCTCGTCTGTATCGACGTAGCCCGAGATGCCATGCAGCTGCATGCCGCCGGTGGGTCCGTTCGTGATATTCGATCTGCCGTCGATGGAAAGTATCTGCCGCGCGCCACGCGCCAGACCCCAACTCCGGCTCCCCCATCTCAATAGCCCAGCCGAGTAAACATTCTTCTTGAAAATTTGTTGATCTAGCCTTGCTATAATCGGATGTGCCGCCACGGGCGCAACGCCTTGAGCCTTCCTCGCTGCTGACATCAGCCGTTCTCGATCGACTCTTCGAGTCGATTCAAGAAGGTCTTTATATTGGAACTGTGAACCTTGATGGCGATACGACCATCGTGGCGAACCCTCATCTGAAACTTATGTTGGGTCACCCTCCTGAGGCCGATGCTAAAGCGGTTCGCCCGTTCGAGCCGGAACGTTTCGTTGATCCTGACGCACGCGCAGCTTTCATAGAAAGACTCATACGTGACGGCTCAGTTACTGATTATCTGCTCCGTCTGCGTCGAGCAGACGATTCCCTAATCTGGACCGAAGTCACGGCATGCCTAGACTCATCAAAAGGAAACCCGCAACAAGTGCTCGCTCTGATTCGCGATATTAGCGAGCGGAGGAGGCTAGAAGAACAAGGTCGCGACATTTATCAGCAGGTGCTCCAATCCGAAAAGATGGCAGCACTCGGACAAACTGTTTCTGGTGTGGCACACGAACTTAACAATCCGCTCGCTACCATCTTGACTTGGTCTGAACGTTTGTCTTTGCGAGACCTGGATGACGTTGCAAAACGAGGGATTCAAACTATCCTGAGCGAATCCGAGCGGGCGGCAAAAATCGTGAGAAATTTGCTGACCTTTTCACGAAAGCGACACACCACAAGAGCCCTCATCGAACTGAATCAGATTGTTCGCGAAACATTGTTGCTGCGAGCCTACGACCAGCGAGTATCAAACATTCGGACGGTTGAAGCGTTGGCCGCTGGATTGCCGCCAGTCTTTGCCGACCCACACCAAATCAAACAGGTTTTGCTAAACCTCTTTGTTAATGCTGAACAGGCAATGCTCTCCGCTAATGGTCGAGGAACCATAATCATTCGAACCTGGTATGACGCAGACCAAGAAACAGTTGTCTTGGAGGTAAACGACGATGGCCCCGGGGTTCCGGACCAAGTACAGGCAAAGCTCTTTGAGCCATTTTTTACGACGAAATCAGTCGGGCAAGGTACCGGTCTAGGTCTCACGGTGGCCTATGCTATCGTGCAGGAGCATGGCGGCCGTATTCGAATTACTTCCGAGAAGGGTAAGGGTGCATCATTTTTTGTAGAGTTCCCTCTAACTACAACAACAAGCCAGAAGGCAGCGCGGCCGAAAAAAAATGAGGGCGCCACCGGCCATGGCGCAAGGGTGTTGGTCGCCGAGGACGAATCTGCGCTCTCAACTGCAGTTTCAGAAGCTCTCGTGGACGCAGGCTTTCGAGTAGACTGCGCCCGTGACGGGCAAGAGGCTCTTGATCGAATCAAAGCCGAAACCTACGACTTACTGATCTGCGACCTTAAAATGCCTCGCATGGACGGACCGACGCTACACCGTTTGTTAACCAAAATTAAGCCAACATTAGCTCACCGGACAATTTTCGTTACCGGCGACGTTGCCGAAACAGAGAACGAGCGTTTTCTCGAAGAAAGTGGGTGCCATTGGTTAGCTAAACCATTCCGACTGAACGACTTGCTTGAATTTGCGAATGACGTCGTCAGCCAGTTACCTCGCCGCAACTAGTCGCTCCTCACCGTTCGAAAGAACTGCCTTCAGGGCCGGCCGGTCTCCAAATTCTGCAATCTTGGTTCTCCGATTAGCAACAACCGGCTGGGCGGGCTTTACTTTCATAGAATTGACGGAAGTAGCCTTCGTAAGCGCCGCACTGAACTGTTCCGGTGCCAAATCCGGGCCAAGTAGTTTCCGAAGTCTTTGGACCGCCCGAGCATGTAGCTGCGACACGCGCGACTCGTTAACGTTCATTCCCTCGCCTATCGTTTTCATCGTGGCATCACCGAAATAATAGAGCGAAATCACCTTCCGCTCCCTCTGCGGAAGCGCCGCAATTGCAGCACGAACGCGGCGCTGAACCTCAAGCGTTTCACATATCTTGTCTGGAGCGGGCGGTTCAGATGGAACCAACACGGGCGGCAAATTTTGTTCATCGACGGTTTCTGCCGTCGCCAGAGGCGATGTTGACTCAATCGTATTAATTCGGATGATGGCCCGACTGAGTTGCGCCTCATCGATGCCCATATGGTTCGCTAGGTCGCGAAGCGAGGGTTCTGTGTCAAGTTTGTCACGGAGACATTCTCGCGCCGCCTCTAGTTCGCGGCGCATCCGGCGAATACCACGTGGCCACGCGCCTTTTCGGAGTGCATCGAGCATCGACCCTCTGACGCGCCTTTCCGCAAATGTCTCAAATTTAATACCGCGTTTCTCGTCAAAACGATTGGCAGCATCAATTAAGCCGATCATCCCATCCTGAACCAAATCACCAATCTCTATTGAATGCGGCATAGAGGTGGCAAGACGGCGAGCGAGAGCCTGTACAAATGGCACGCTCGAGGAAATCAGATCGTCGTGTGTGTTAACTTCTGACTGCTTTCCCATGGACTTAACTCCCTTCGCTTCTCCGGCATCCAAAGCATTACGGCTTGGTCCGGACGCACTCCCCTTTAGACGCAAATGCAATGCCAAGAAGATTCAAGCTACGGGACGCAGCAGTATGAAACGACGTGAAAGACTGTAACTACTTCGTATACAGATATTTACCGCTATAAGTTGGTATGTCATCGGAAAAAGGCGGAGACGAACTGGAAGACAATAACGTCATAGTTTTGACGTTATTTTTACGTGATCGCCAGAATAATGACGTTTCTGTGTTCTATTGGCAGAAGCTCAAGAGCATTAATTCAAACTCGACCTGGTGACCAAGAGCGAATCCTAGACCGTATATCTTTGGCCGTCGCCAC
>CAZWIL010000155.1:0-5389 GCA_964634175.1 uncultured Vicinamibacteraceae bacterium | reverse complement strand
TGAACGACGGCAGTGAGATACGGCAGCGCGAGGAGCGTCTTCTGATCGATCGTCGACAAAAGGAAGATTTACTTCGTGAGCGTGAAGTGACGCGGCTAGCTAGAGAAGAGTTCCGCGATCGTCGCCATCGTGAAGCGACTACAGAAAAGACAAATGAACAACGCCGAAAGGAAGCGGCTAAACAGACACGGATCAAGGACAAGCGGCGCTTAATGGCACAGGCGCGGCGCCAACGTGTTCAACACCTTGTCGTGAGTCGCGTAAAACGATTAATCGGTCTCACGAGTCAGAGATAAAGCTAAAGTGAATCCCCGCGTTATTATCTTGACGAGTACTTTTCGACGGCATCACTTTCTTTGTCGATATCTTGCGGCCAGGCTATCGGTAGTTGGCGTCTGGCAGGAAGAGAAGTCGTTTAAGCCAACTTCCTATGCGAACGGACCTGGCGATGCCGATATCATTCGGCGACATTTTTCGGCTCGAGACGACGCCGAAGCCCGTGATTTTTCAGACATTGGATTCACTGTTGAGATCGATCCGCAATCTTGCCGGCAAGTATTAGTTGGTGGTTTGAACGACCCCAATGAAGTCACGCGTATGGTTGCGATGGAACCAGATGTCGTGGTGGTTTTCGGTACCGGAATCCTGAAGGGAGACATTCTTTCTCGCTTTGAGGGGCAGTTGCTCAATATTCATTTAGGACTATCGCCATATTATCGTGGTGCAGGGACTAATTTTTGGCCCCTGGTGAACGGAGAACCTGAGTTTGTAGGTGCGACAATTCATTATCTCGATTCAGGTATTGATACCGGGCCAATTATTTCGCACGTGCGGCCGGATATTGACCGCGCGGATGGACCTCACGAACTTGGCAATAAGGCAATTTACGCAGCAGCAGAGGGAATGGTCAAGGCAGTGAAGGCGCATCATCGCGGTCGACTACGGAGTCATCCCCAGACTTGGAAAGGTCGACTGTATCAACGTAAGGATTTCAACGCAGAAGCCGTGCGGCAGCTCTATGAACGGTTCGACCAGGGAATCCTTGGTAATTATCTCGATGTGAAACAGGCACGGGACGAACGTATTAGTCTGGTCTCACTTGAGGAGGAGAAGTGAGCGATTCCTGTCTTGTGGTGACCTATCACTACGTCCGTGTGACGGAGGACACTCTTTTTCCCACGCTTAAGGCGCTTGCTCCTAATGACTTTGAACGTCAACTCGACGTATTGGAGAACGCGCACAATTTTATTGGCTGTGCCGAACTTGAGGCGGCAATCTTGGAGGGCGGTAAGTTGCCCGAGCGGGCAGTGCTTCTTACCTTCGACGATGGATTTCGCGATCACGCGGATGTCGTATACCCAATTCTTCAGCGTCGAGGGATACCAGCTACCTTTTTCATTGCGGGCGATACATTAGAGCCAGAGCCGCGTCTTTTGAACGTTCACAAAACGCACTTTTTATTGGCAGCGCTAGGAGCGGAGGGTTTTGTAGCCCGCGTAAACGATGGATTGCAGGCGCTCCGGGTGACTACGGAATCGGATTCCCGCCCACCGGCAGAGATCTATCGGTACGATACGGCGGATCATTTGCGAGTTAAACATTTGTTGAACTATGAGCTCCCGACTTTACAGGCTGACCAATTGTTGACAGGTTTGTTTACAGAACATCTCGGCGAAGAGGTAGCTTTTGCACGTAGCTTGTATCTTCAACGGCAGGACGTACGCTGCATGAGTGAAGGAGGCATGACCTTTGGTTTTCATACGAAGAGGCACCCGGTGCTTGCTCGTCTGACGGTGGCCGAGCAGTATTCGGAACTCGCTGGCGGCGTTGATCTTATTCGTGCTGTGAGCGGGCAAAGTTCGGTTCCGTTCTGTTTTCCGTATGGAAGTGTCCATACCTATACAGACGAAACGCTGACTACACTTGAACAGTGTGGTTACTCAATAGCGTTTACGACTGCGCGCCGATGGATGATGCCGGCTCGGGACAATCGATTTGAAATTCCCCGGTTCGACACACGCGATCTCCCTCCATTTCAAGAGGTGATCCCAAATGCGTAGAGTATGTGTGGTCGTTGGTTCCCGTGCCAATTACAGCAGTATCAAGGCGGGGATGCGTGCGATCAAAAGCCATCCTGATCTCGAATTGCAATTGATCGTGGGTGCGTCTGCGGTACTCGATCGATATGGCTCGGTGGTGGATGTGATTGAACGAGATGGATTTGTTCCTGATGCTCGCATCAATATTATTGTCGAAGGCGAGACGCCGGCGACTATGGCTAAGTCGACGGGACTGGGACTACTGGAAATTCCGACGCTGTTTGAACTCTTCAAGCCTGATGTGGTCGTTAGCGTCGGAGACCGTTTTGAGACGATGGCACCGGTCGTAGCGGCTGCGTATATGAATATTCCAGTGGCCCATACTATGGGAGGAGAAGTCAGCGGTACCATCGACGAAAGTATTCGACATGCTGTAACAAAATTAGCGCATTTACACTTTCCTGCGAATCAAGCGGCGGCCGATCGCATTGTGCGGATGGGCGAAGAACCCGACACAGTGCACGCTGTTGGCTGTCCTCGGATTGATCTCGTGCAGGAAGTTATTTCCACAGGCAATTTTGTTAACGATGGGTGGTTAGAGCGCGAAGGTGTCGGTGGAGAGATTGACCTGGGTAAGCCGTTTTTGCTCGTGTCTCAGCATCCGGTTACGACGGAATTTGGTGCAGGAGAAAGTCAAATCGATGAGACACTCTGCGCTGTGCGTGAACTTGACGTTCAGGCAATTGTGCTTTGGCCAAACGTTGACGCGGGTTCTGAAGATATTGCGCGGGGAATGCGGAAGTTCAGAGAACATCATGACCCACAAGGAGTTCGATTCTACAAAAACTTTCCGGTGGAAGTTTTTATTGGATTGATGAAGCGTGCTGCTTGTCTCGTAGGAAACTCCAGTGCTTTTATTCGAGAGGGTGCCTTTCTGGGTACCCCAGCAGTGAATATTGGTTCGCGGCAGATGGGCCGTGACCGCGGCCGTAATGTCATCGATGTTCCGTACAATCATAAGGCCATAACCGGGGCGATTCGTCAGCAGGTGGAGCACGGTTGTTATCCACCCGATCATCTTTATGGTGATGGTCAGGCTGGTCCTCGCCTTGCCGATGTTCTTGCCACTGCTCCAATAAGGTTGCAGAAGAGAATTACTTATTGATCCGGATCGAATTATGGATGTTCTAGGCGTCGTCCCGGCGCGTGGCGGATCCAAAGGAATACCTCGCAAGAACCTAGCCGTTGCAGCTGGGCGGTCATTACTGGCATGGACCGCCGATGCGGCGCATGCGAGTAATCGACTGACGCGAGTCATCGCCAGTACAGACGATACAGAGATTGCCCAAGCTGCACGCATTCTTAATTTAGAAGTTCCGTTCATGCGTCCGACCGCGTTGGCCGCTGATGACACACCGATTGTCGCGGTTCTCGAAGACCTACTAAGTCGGCTTGAGGACACGGAACACTATGCGCCAGACATCGTCGTATTATTGCAACCGACCTCGCCATTACGTCGAGCTGACCATATTGATAGAGCTGTTGACCTACTGTGTGATTCGGGCGCTGATACGGTAGTCAGTGTTGTTCGGGTGCCGCACAATTTCAGTCCATCTTCGGTACTGCAACAGATAGAAGGCCGTGTTGTGCCGTGGGGTGATACTCCTATCGTCACGCGCCGTCAGGACAAATCAACTTTGTATGCCAGAAACGGTCCAGCTGTCGTTGCTGTGAGAACGCCTGTACTGAAGAAATACAAGAGTCTTTATGGGCGCGATACGCGTTCTCTAGAGATGACGAGAGCGGAGTCAATCGATATTGATGAACCGTGGGATCTCGAGTTGGCGACTTGGTTGATTGAGCGACGAGACATGTCGACTTAAGACCCGGAAGAAGACAAATGAAGATCCTGCTCTCTGTATTGCATTTCGGGTTATTACGAAATTTTGAGTCGGTTGTCCGAACGTTGTCGGATCGGGGGCACGAGGTGTTACTGCTTGCTGATGAGGACGACGCATTTGGTGGTGAGTCTTTAGCGGAAGATCTTGCGTTGCTACCAGGTGTCAGCCATGGACGGACACCGGCTTACGGCGACCAACCTTGGTTCATCGTGGTTCGAAAGGTCCGTCAAGGCTTGGATTATCTCCGGTTTCTTGACAGTCGTTATACGCCGTTTGCCAAACTTCGGGACCGGGCACAGGCGCGGGCGCCACGGTTTGTCACTGGATTAGTGCGGGTGCCGATACTACGTGCCCTTGGCGTCAGGCAGGTTCTAATGTCTGTCTTGACCGCAATTGAAAAAGGTATGCCGCGTAACGATGCGATGGACGCGTTTCTAGAGCGGGTGCGACCGGAGGTGATCTTATTTGCTTCTGTTACCCATCCTCGAGCTGCGCAGATCGACCATTTACGTAGTGCCCGCGCGAAAAATATTCCAAGTGGTGTGTGTGTCTACAGTTGGGACCATTTATCAAGCAAGGCCCAAATTCGAGTCTTGCCAGATCGAGTATTTGTTTGGAACGAGACACAGCGTAACGAGGCGGTCAAGTTGCACGGCATTCCGGCTGACCGGGTGGTAGTTACAGGTGCGCAGGTATACGACCAGTGGTTTAATCGGTCGCCAAGTCGGAGTCGAGAGCAATTTTTGGTCGATATGGGGCTTCCACCTGACCGTCCATTTATTTTGTACGTCTGTTCGGCGATGACACCGGATCCAAGCGAGGCGAAATTTGTACGACGATGGGTTGAATCGATTCGTGGTAGTGGACATCCGAGGTTACAAAACGCCGGATTGGTCGTCCGGCCACATCCTGAGCGGCGAGGGGAATGGGAGAATGTTGAATGGCCTGATCTCGAACCGCTAGTTGTAACTGGCGCGAATCCGATTGGGGCATCAGCGAAAGCGGATTACTTCGATGCACTTGTCTATGGTGAAGCCGTTGTCGGTATTGTCACGAGTGCTTTTCTTGAGGCGGCTGTTGTCGGACGGCCCGTATTGACAATAACGCCTCCCGAGTTTCGGTCTCACCAGGCTGGGATGCTTCACTTTCGCTATCTTTTGGAGATCGAAGGTGGACTACTCAAGGTCGGTACTGACCTAGATGAGCATGTACGTCACCTCGAGGAGACGTTCGACGGTGATGTCACGCACAAAGTCCAACAACAGAGATTCTTACGTGCTTTCGTTCGTCCACTCGGGCTCGAACACGCTGCGACGCCTCGTTTTGTCAACATGATTGAGTCGTTGGTCGCGGCACGGTCGACGAACGCACCGATCGAGGTGCCTGTCTGGGGGAAAATACTGGCCCGGTCCGTGGTGTATCTGAACGGGCTTGGCTTATTTGTATGGG
>CAZWIL010000154.1:0-5438 GCA_964634175.1 uncultured Vicinamibacteraceae bacterium | reverse complement strand
GGACGGGTCAAGTAGCCATGGAAGATTTGGTCGTTAGAATCGGGATCTCTACCTGCTTGCTTGGTGAAGAAGTTCGCCACGACGGTAGCCACAAACGTGATCCATATTTAGTTGAGACTCTCGGTCGAATGGTGGAATGGGTGTCGGTTTGCCCCGAAGTGGAGATTGGGTTGGGTACGCCACGAGAACCCATACGGCTGGTTCGCGATCCGAAAGAACTCGATGGTACCCGTTTGGTCAGTCGTAGTGGAGTGGAACTCAGTAAGCGCATGCGCCGCTACGCCAGGTCCAGAACACGTGAATTGTCTAAGGAGAATCTGAGCGGCTATATCGTAAAAAAAGATTCGCCAAGTTGTGGAATGGAACGCGTCAAGGTCTGGAGCAGCAACGACAAAGGTATGTCGGAACGGAACGGTCGAGGTCTTTTTACCGCGGAATTGCTTAGACAGTTTCCGAATATGCCTGTCGAAGAAGAAGGACGCCTGCACGATCCTACGTTGAGAGAGAATTTCTTTGAACGAGTTTTCGCGTACCAGAGTCTCCGTCACCTTTTTTCCCATCGTTGGGCAACGGGTACTATCGTCCGGTTTCACACCAATCACAAACTGACGCTCATGGCACACTCGCTTCCAAGATATCGAGAACTCGGCCGGCTAGTAGCTGATGCCAAGACTATTCCTCGTGCTGAGTTCGCGCGCCGCTATGAAGATGAATTCATGTCGGCGATGAAAACCAGGGCAACCACTGCGCGACACACCAACGTCTTGATGCATGCGCTAGGACACTTTAAGACTCGCTTGGAAAAGCAATCACGTGATGAGTTGTTAAGTGTGATCGAAGACTATCGCCGTCGTTTGGTGCCACGCATTGTTCCGCTAACTTTAATTCGCCATCATGCCCGCACGTTGGACATCACATATCTTCTTGGCCAACAGTACCTGAACCCACACCCGAAAGAATTAGCGCTACTCAATCACGTTTAAATGTACTACCTAGTGATTGGATTCGGCTCGCCGGGCGATTGCTCTGAGCATGCCATGGAAGATCGCTGCATGAAGTGGGTAGACCCCATACCAATAGCTAAGGCCTAAAAGCCCAGCTGGATCAAAGACGGCCGTTTGGCGGATTGTCGAACCGGTTTTGCCGTAGGGTGTTACCTCAAACTCAAGCCATGCGCGGCCAGGCAATTTCATTTCTGCTACTAGGCGGAGGCGTGTGTTTGGCTGGTAGGTTTCAACCCGCCACCAGTCGAGAGTGTCTCCAGCGGAAAGCTGTTCAGGGTCTCGCCGTCCGCGACGCATCCCGACGCCACCGATCAATAAATCGATGGCGCCCCGTAAGCGCCACAGCCAATTAAGGTGATACCAACCGTGTTGTCCGCCAATCTGGCGAATTGGGGTAAATGCCGTTGTCGCCGGCACCGTCACGTTGATCGAACGGGAATCGACCAATCGTGTACCAACTTGGACCCCGCCCCAGGCCGGCGCTAATCCTGACGACGAGATGGCATCGGACCAGCGGGTTGTCGCAAATTCTGCGTCTTCATTGCCGATGGCACGTCTGATTGCATCGCGCAATCCCATCGGACGAATTGGGAAAAAATGTTTGACTGAGTCGTCCTGCACTACTGTCGGGTTCCTCAAGCTTTCAATGAGTTTTCGACCAATTCTGGCATAGACGGGAGTCGTCAAACCCAACCAGAGACTGGACAAACGAGGGGTCAGCAGCGGGATAGGGACTAATCGACGTCGCAAACCGCGTTGTTTTGCATATTCAAGCATGATCTCGCTGTAAGACACGCGGTCTGATCCACCAACCTCAAAGACTTGGCTGGGACCTAGTGGGTGGTCAAGAACGGCAAGTAAATACCCAATGAGATCCTCGATTGCAATAGGTTGTGTGGGTGTGCGCACCCACGATGGGCAGGTCATTATGGGTAAACGTTCCACCAATGTCCGGATGAGTTCAAACGACAGACTTCCCGACCCGAGCACGATGCCACTTCGAAACTCAATAACCGGCACCCCAGATGCTCGGAGGAGCTCGCCAGTCTCGTGACGACTGCGAAGGTGTTTCGACAACATATCTTCACCCGAACCAAGACCACCCACATAAACAATTCGTTGCACGCCACTAGCCTGAGCAGCTGCACCAAAATTCATGGCGGCAGTTCGGTCCTGCGTTTCGAAGTCGGTTGCTGAACCCATGGAGTGAACCAAGTAATACGCTGTGTCCACCCCTGAAAACGCTCCTTGGAGAGATGCTTGGTTGAGGCAGTCACCCGTGACAATCTGAGTTCGAGGTTTGACGCGTGGACGCAGAAATTCTGGGCGGCGTGCGAGGCAACGGACGCTGTGACTAGTTTTTTCGAGTGCGGCGAGTAGACGCCCCCCGATGTATCCCGTCGCACCCGTGAGCAGTATTTGTGATCTGTCGTTCGCAGTGTTGTTCATCTGGTTCCGTATACTGTTTAAGTAATCCGATGGGCGGACCGTTTTTTCAGACCTTTACTGGCGATCCCCGGGTCACGGTCCGCCGTGATGGTAAGCCTGCACCCGATGGTCAGGTTGTCGTTTATTGGATGGAACGGACACAGCGAGCTGTTGACAATCCTGCGCTCGATGTTGCGATCGCTGTAGCCAATGAACTCCGTCAACCTGTTGTCGTTTTTCTGGCGCCGGCATTCCTCTCTCCAACTACGAATCTCAGGCACTATCAGTTCTTCTTCGAAGGTCTTACTGAGCTTGAACCGGCTCTACACCTACGTCGAGTTGGCTTGGTATTTCGACATCATTCGTATCATCGAGTCGTCTCGTTTTGCCAGGAAGTTCGCGCAAGTGTTGTTGTGGGCGACGAGAACCCCCTACGTGACGCGACACAATTTCGTGCGAGCGTTGCCAAAGAACTACGAGTTCCATTTTGGACGGTTGATGCTGACGTAATTGTTCCCACTCAGCTGCTTCAGAAAGAACAATACGCAGCGCGTACGATAAGACCAAGACTTCAGAAACGACTCCCTGAGTTTCTCGTTCGATGTCCTGAACCGAAGGCATGGGTCAAATGGAAACAGACGCCGAACCTCCAGCAATTAACCGCTTTACCTGCACTACCTGAGGGTTTTCAAGTAGATCGTTCGATACAGCCTGTCCAAACACTCCGGGGTGGCACTTCAGCCGCTCGGGCTATTCTACGGCGGTTCATTAAGCAACGTCTTGCCAGATACAGCTACGGTCATCGTCATCCTGAACTCGATGCGACCAGTCAACTCTCACCATATCTCCATTTTGGTCACCTCGGTCCACGAGAAGTGGCACTTTCCGTAACCGAGGCCAACCATGCGCCATCCGGTGATCGAGATACGTTCCTTGAGCAGCTCATCATACGGCGGGAACTGGCTATTAATTTTGTGCATTACAACCCGGATTACGATCGGATCGAGTCGTGCGAACCTTGGGCACGTCGAACGCTTGATGAGCATCGCCTTGACGCGAGAGTGCCCCACTACGGTATCCAAGAGTTTGAAAATGCTGAGACTCATGACCCCCTTTGGAACGCTGCCCAGAGACAAATGGTCGACAGCGGTTGGATGCATGGCTACCTACGTATGTATTGGGCCAAAAAGATCTTGGAATGGAGCCCCACTCCGGAAGAGGCTTTTTCGATCGCAATTCTTCTAAACGATCGGTACGAACTGGATGGTCGAGACCCCAACGGCTACGCTGGAATTGCCTGGGCCGTTGGAGGGAAGCATGACCGGGCGTGGGGACCAGTACGACCGGTCTATGGAAAAGTTCGTTATATGTCATACGAGAGCACCAGACGAAAATTCTCCAGTAAGAGCTACATCCAACGGTGGCACTCTTCGACTTAGGCCGCATCAAGTGTGGCATCGAGACGATCGCGAACCAACCTCGCATCATGTTCACTTTTGCGACGGTTAAATAGCTCGACAAGCTCTTGGCATCGAACGCACCGTGTTGCGGCAGGAAGCGCATTTAAGCGCGCGTCGCTAATTTCCTGTCCACAGGTTGCACAAAGACCGTAGCGGTCTTGCCTTAGCCGATTGAGCGCCGCCCGAGCCTGCTGCCGGTTGTTTAGAGCAACGTCAAGTTGGCCAATCGCTACCATCGTATCTTCCGTGGTCCTAGCTTCGTCCACTGGGTCGCTGCAATGTTCGACACAGAGTTGCTCACGAGCGCTAAGTCGATCTTCTTTCAGAACAGACGCCAGTGTTTCTTTCACTTTAATTAATCGTGGTCTCGGTTTCATTGTTTTTCCTTTTCTCTTTTTCGTCTGGTTCCTCCAAACCAGCCGCTTACAGATTTTCTGTAAAAGAAAGTATATTTAATTATTAAGAAATATACGATCGGCATATTCTTGAGCTGACAAGAAAACTCATTTTTGTTCGCAGGGGTTAACACCGGCCACGTTATTTGTTGGATGGTTGATAAGCGGAGCTATCGTGGGCGGCGTCATTTTCTCCTGTGTGCTCCGGCTACGATTACGCTGACTGCCGGCATCTGTTCAAATATTTCAGAGTCGTAAGAGTCGAGCGATCAAACCTAGGTGAGTCTTATTTGGTTACGAATTAGTGGCGGGTGTGTCTACATTTAGTCCAACGGCTTGCATCAAGGCTACGCCGTTACCCTTAGTTGCGATGCCGCTACGTAAACGATAATCAAAGGAGACGTTGGTATCAGTTATTTGATCCGCAAAATGCATGTTGGTCACTTTGGAACCGAGGGGCTTTTCAATATCGGTCAGAGCGAGGTCATGCGTCGTGACCATTCCGATCGCGTTGAGTGTGACGAGGGATTGGAGAACACCTTGGGCACCGTCGAATCTGTCGGTTGAGTTGGTTCCGTGAAAGAGTTCATCGATGAGAAAGAGGAGGGAAAGTTTGCCACGAGCGGTATCTAGAAGGGTCTTGATTCTTAGGATTTCGGCGTAGAAGCGCGACTGACCTTCAAGTAGAGAATCTTGGACACGAATGGTTCCAGCGATTGTGAGAAAGGACAAGCGGAGCGATTGTGCGCGCACAGGAGCCCCTGCGAGTGCCAGCACGGCGTTGGTTCCCACGGCCCGCATGAGGGTTGTCTTTCCCGACATATTTGAACCACTGATAATAAGCAGCTGGGGCGTTGCGCCAAGAGTTATGTCATTAGGAACAGCATGGTCTCTGGGCAATAATGGATGCGCGAGTTCTTTCGCCTCAAATATGGGCGGCTCGTCGTGATCTTGGTGTTCTGGGAAGACGGGAAAAGAATAGTCGGGGTGTTCAAAGCGATAGAGTCCGAAGGCCGCTAATGTTTCAAATTCGCCTACGATGGTCAGCCACTTTTCGATGGCGTGGCCATGACGGTGTCGCCATCTTTCCACGCCGATTGCACAATGGGGTCCCCAGAGCAGCATGGCCGCGATGGGCGTGAAAAATAAGT
>CAZWIL010000153.1:1970-5460 GCA_964634175.1 uncultured Vicinamibacteraceae bacterium | reverse complement strand
CTGGCTGTTGATGCCTCTGATTTCGTCAGGCGTTTTGGCGTTTAAAGTAGCAACTCGGAGTCCCTGTTGTAGGTACAGAGGAATGAGAGTTGGAAGATAACGTTCGTGTTTAGGTCCAGCCTCTGGGATCTGTTTGAGGGCTTCGAATAGGGGCGGGACATCAAAAACGTAAATACCGCTGTTGACCTCATTAATTTGCCGTTGGTCCGGAGTGGCGTCAGTTTCTTCGACGATACGAACGATTTTGCCGTTCGAGCGCACAACACGTCCATAGCCGAATGGATGAGAGAGAGTAGCGGTTAAGACTGTTGCAGTGGCACCTGAGGTCTCGTGTTTCTCGACAAGCGTGGCGAGTGTCGACCGTCTGATGCGAGGAACATCTCCTGACAGAACAATCAGACTGCCTCGAATGCCCTGGAATAAGTCTCGGGCTTGTTGGAGCGCATGGGCTGTACCAAGTTGCGCGGCCTGTTCAACGAAGCGGAGGTTGCTATAACGACCGAGGGCGTTCTGAATGCGCTCTGACTCGTAGCCAACCACCACGGTAGTTGTAATCGGGTTAGTGGCAGCAGAACTTCCTAGGACCCGTTCAATTAAAGAGCGGCCGGCAAGATAGTGAAGTGCCTTTGGCCGCCGACAGCCCATCCTCGTACCCTGTCCGGCTGCGAGGATGATAACGTGTCGGTCTCGCCTCATAATGCAAGCAAGTTTATAACGGGCGCGGCAGCACTTTGGAGCCTAGGTTTTCAGTCTGCGTCGTCTGTGTCAGGTTCGTCGGAAGGAGAAGCCAACATCTGCTGGACAACGTCGTCTTCCTGAAACGCCTCGAAACTCGCTTCGTGACGAGCTAAGAAACGGTTGTCCGGATTGAGTTCAATAGCCTGACGAAGATAGTCAACCGCTGCTTCTTTGTTTCCAGATGTTGCGTGTACAACGGCCAGCATGTATTGAATCTCCTCGCGATTGGCCGCGTCCGCTTCGGCCGCCTCTAGTTGCTGTAGTGCCCCTTGTTCGTTTCCGGCATTGAGCGCCAAAGTAGCTGCGTAGACCCTTTCCTCCACAGTTTTCGGCGCAACTACCTCGCGTTGCTGTCGTCCGCAGACCTGTATATAACGCCGACTTCTTTCGTTCAAATCTACTTCTTCAGGGAACTCGGTAACTAGCTTTTCAAATTGCGTGGCCGCTCGGCCGAAATTTCTACGCTGCAGAAAGCCCAAGGCCTTCTCATAGAGGCCAACAGCCTTCAAGTGCTTTTCCTCGCGAGCCTTAGCGGCTTTGAGGGCTCTGTTATTTACCGAATTGCTTCGTGCCGGAGCTTTTGCCCTCTTGCCTGTTGCGCGTGCAGTCGAGGCTTTGCTCACTCGTTTCTTGGGTTTAGATTTCTTAGCCATAGTAGTTTTGAGGGCACGCACGTTAGCAGAATGGGAGGTGACTGATCAAGCGAATGACAAGAGCGCCGTTAAATATGTTATATGACCTATTCTGGTTTTGTTTCTTCTAGGATCTTATAAATAGCTCTCGGCTTGAGACCATAGGTTTCAGCAACTTCCTTTATAGCTGCCCGTTTAGACGACCTATAATAGGCTATTTGACCAAAAGATCTCAAAACATCTTTGGTTTCAACCGTCTTGGCTGGTGCAATGTTTGGAGCAACCACAATGGTAAACTCGCCTCTAGGGCGACCAAGTTGCTCAAGAACGGATTTTATAGGTCCATTGACCAATTCTTGGTGCGCTTTAGTCATTTCTCGGCATACTGCAACCTGCCGATTTCCGAGGACGTCAGCCATATCCCTCAGCGAGCCTAGTAGTCTGTGGGGTGCTTCGAAGATAATTAGGGGTCGGGTCTCTAAGATTAGAGTTCCGAGCCACTTCTTTCTAGCGTGAGACCGATTTGGTGGAAAGCCAAGGAATGTGAACTGGTTTTCCACAAGTCCAGAAACTGTAAGAGCTGCGAGGATTGCACTCGCTCCAGGAACAGGGTCGATTTGAAGGCCTCGCTCGACGGCAGTTCGCACAAGGTGCAATCCCGGGTCTGACAATAAGGGGGTTCCTGCGTCTGTGACGAGTGCTATAGATTGGCCAGCTTCGAGGCGTTTTATTAAGCTTGGCGTTCGTCGCTTCTCGTTATGCTCGTGGAGGCTGACCGCTGGGGTAGTGATTTTGTAACGATTGAGCAATTTAGCAGTCCGCCTAGTGTCTTCAGCAGCGATGAGAGAGACGTCCCCAAGTAGTCGAATGGCGCGGAAGGTGACGTCCTCTAGGTTGCCGATGGGCGTAGCAATGAGGTAAAGAATTCCTTTTGACATCGTCGACCCTACACCTGAGTCGGATTTTGTTTGTCTTGCGCATGCGCAAGACCGATCGCGAGGAATCTATATTGTACCATTCACAGAGTAGTGAACTGGTGGAGGCATACGGCGGCGAATTTGGAAACACTTGGTGGCTGAACGATCCAATACGGTTATGAAACCATCTCGGTCTGGGTATTCCACGGAACCTCTCTCGCACTTCGTAGATGACTATCTTGGTTATCTACATGAAAGCCATCCCACGGATGCGGCTTTTGACGGGATTCATCTTTACGATGATCTGCTTGAAGACTATTCCCGCGAGGCAATTGACAGACAGGCTCGAGAACTGGGCGGATGGGCTCGCAGACTTGAGGGTATCGACACATCGACATTGCAAGGCGAAGAACGAGTCGAACGTCGAATGTTGACCGATAGCATTCGGGCGAGACTGTTCGGACTAGAAGAGCTTCGTCCGTGGCAGCGGAATCCGTTGCACTACGCCACGACGTTGGCGAACAGTGTGGCAGGGCAGGTTTTGTTTGCGTACGGTCCGTTGACTGAACGGGCGCGTCGCGTTGTGTCTAAGCTGAGACAAACGCCGCGGTTTCTAGAGGCGGCTCACGAGAACGTATCTGATCCGCCCGGTTTGTTCGCAAAGGTGGGCATCGAAACTTTTGAGGGCGTACGGGACTTCTTTGAGCGCGATTTGCCCTTAGCGTTCCGAGACCTTGATGACATGCATTTACTCGGCGACCTAGCCGATGCCTCGGCGCTCGCGCTCGATGCGCTTAATGAGTACATCGGACATTTACGCGAATCGGTCGCGCCAAGAAGTCGCGCATCATTCCGCCTAGGTGAAGACCGATTTGGGCAACTACTCCGCTTGACGGAGGGAATCGACGTTCCCGCCCAGCGCCTTCTCGAAATAGCCCTCAGGGATCTTGAGGCGACGCAGGAAGAATTCAGGCGTGTTGCAAGCGAATTAGGGGACGACCCGGGAGAGGTATGGAACGACGTCAAAACACGGCATCCAAGCGCTGACGAATTGATCGGTGTGGTCAATGGACAACTTGAAGATCTTGTTACGTTTGTCCGGAGGAAGGGCCTCGTGACGGTTCCGGATCACGAGCCGATCAAAGTGGCACCGACGCCTCAGTTTTATCGTTGGACCTTTGCGAGTATGTGGTCGCCAGGAGC
>CAZWIL010000153.1:0-1870 GCA_964634175.1 uncultured Vicinamibacteraceae bacterium | reverse complement strand
CGAAAAGGGAAATGCAGAAATCAAGCTTGGCCAACTGGCTGAAGCGCTTGTCCGCTTGGCTCGAACGATTGTAGGAATTCGACTGCACACAGAGGACCTTTCAGTTGAACAGGGCGTCCGATTCTTTAAAGAGGAGGCTTTCCTTGAAGAAAGCATGGCAAGAAGCGAGGCTGAACGCGGGACCTTTGACCCTCAGTATGTGTTGTACGCGGTCGGTAAGGCGATTCTGCTCAAATTCAGAGCTGATTACGAGGCCAAAGTCGGAGACAGGTTCTCATTGCTGGAGTTTCACGACCGATTTTTGAGCCAAGGCGCGCTGCCTTTCTGGGCACATCGTGAGTTAATGCTTGGGGAGTCTGGAGTGCTACTTGATTAAACTGAGGGACCCCATAAATTCCTGGACTGTTAGCCTGTACTAGAATCTTGAGCCGACCATGCCTCTTTATGAATACCAATGCGACAAGTGTGAGCATCGTTTTGAATTAATTCAAAAATTCTCTGATGCGCCTGTGTCGAATTGTCCAAAGTGTGATGGTGCCGTAACCAAGTTGTTGTCGTCGCCAGCCATTCAGTTTAAGGGTACGGGCTGGTACATAACTGATTACGCACGTAAACCGAGTGGCGGTGAGGCGTCTAGTTCGAACAAATTGGATGCTTCTTCGAAGAAAGACAGTTCGGCCAAGAAACAAACCACTGATTCCAAAACTTCAAAACCTTCCAAAGAGAAGTGATTTGGTTTAAGCACGATGGAGTTGTCGCAAAAAACGCTACCGTAACGATTCTAAATAGTCTCTCAAGGCCGGTTCTAAATCAGGTTGGGCTAACGCGAAGTAGACGAGCGCTTTGATGTATCCCAGTTTGGTGCCGACGTCATGTCGGACACCAGAAAGTTCACAGGCATAAAGCGGTCGTCGTTCAAGCAGAAGCTGAAGACTGTCCGTAAGTTGCAACTCGCCATCAGCATCTTGGTTGGTTTGCTCAAGTGTTTCAAAAATGTCCCGGGTCAGGATGTAACGACCGATGATGGCTAGGTTCGACGGGGCGTGGTTCGGATCAGGCTTTTCTACTAATTTTTTTACTTGGAATACTCCGTTTCCGGCAGGAACGGCATCGATTATTCCGTAGCGGCCGGTCGCTTCATGGGGCACGCGTTCGACTAAAATGACTGGGTTGTTGACCTCATTAAACACCTGAATCATCTGGCGAAGTGCTGGTGGATCGGCATCGATAACATCATCGGCTAGGGCCACAGCGAACGCACCGTCGTCCACCACAGTCTTAGCCATCAGCACAGCATGCCCAAGCCCAGCAGGTTCGGCTTGGTGAACGGTTGTTATGTTGGCCATTGTGGTCAGCGCGCGCACCTTCCTGAGGTCGAGCTCTTTTCCGCGTTTGGCCAGCAGCGCTTCAAGGCGTTCGTTTGGTTCGAAATAGGATGGTGTCATCGTGTTGTCTGGATTGGTAACCAGCACGATTTGGTTGATCCCGGAGTTGACTGCTTCTTCAACACCACACTGAATCACTGGACGGTCCACTATCGGAAGCAATTCTTTTGGAAAGGCTTTTGTGGCTGGGAGAATACGCGTGCCGAGGCCAGCGATCGGAAAAACGACGGTTTTAACTGAAGAGTCCATGTTTCTCTGATCGTATCCTACGTGTTAGAAGTTCTAGAGCGATAGAAAATCTGAGACTGGTCTAGAATGACTCCCACGCCATCTGAGGATTTATTGACCAATGCTTGACCCTAATTTGTTTAGAGAAAATATTGACCGAGTCCGTGCAGGTCTTGACCAGCGAGGGGCCAAGCTCCACGATGAGATTAATTCTCTTATAGAGCTGGATACAGAGCGACGCAAGGTGCTGCCGCTTC
>CAZWIL010000152.1:2128-5519 GCA_964634175.1 uncultured Vicinamibacteraceae bacterium | reverse complement strand
TCACCCAAGCGCATGTTCGAAGCGCCGCCAAAGTCGCAGTGCTCGGAACGATTGTCCGTGACAACCTGTTTGGTGAAGGTGTCGACCCAGTGGGACAGCGAGTGCGCATTCGCAACCAATCCTTCGAAATCATTGGAGTCATGGAATCCAAAGGGTCAGGTCAATTCGGTCAAGACCAGGACGATATCATTCTGGCCCCTTACACTACCGTTCAAAAGAAACTCCGCGGACGAGACGGCACCAATATTTCTGGCATGTCAATCTCGGCTGTCTCACCAGACCAGATGGAAGAAATCTCGGCTCAGATCACGGATGTACTGCGGGAACAACATGGTCTGATTCCGGGTGACGATAACGACTTCATGGTTCGAACGCAGGAAGATATTGCCAGCATGCTGACCGGCATGACCGAAACCATGACAGGCCTTCTCGCTGCTATCGCCGGAGTCTCACTTCTCGTCGGCGGGATCGGAATCATGAACATTATGCTCGTGTCCGTAACCGAACGAACCCGCGAGATCGGCCTGCGCATGGCTGTCGGGGCTAAAGGGCGTGATGTGCTCTTTCAGTTTTTGGTTGAAGCGGTCGTGTTAAGCCTAGCCGGAGGACTTGTTGGAGTTGCCTTCGGATTCGGGCTCTCTCAAGTTCTAACTCAATTTCTGCAGTGGCCTACGGCGGTCCCGGTCGACGCTGTTGGAGTTGCCGTCGCCTTCGCTGCAGCGACAGGCATTTTTTTTGGATTCTATCCGGCACGAAAAGCCGCGCAGTTAGACCCTATTGAGTCACTTCGCTTCGAATAACAGCACCTGTTATTTTCTGAACAACTCCCGACGACCAAGAACAGCCGCCTCAATAGACAATGATCGAACTCCACGGAGTGTCCAAGACAGTGATGAGTGGCGACCAACCACTTACAATCCTACATCCGCTTGACCTTAGCATCCCATCAGGGCAATTTGTATCGGTTGTAGGACCATCCGGTAGTGGAAAATCTACTCTGCTTGGGCTCATTGCCGGTCTAGATAGTCCGTCTGCCGGCCACGTCATCGTCGACGGCACCGACATAACCGCGTTAGACGAAGATCAACTCGCAAAATTGCGTAGCCGGTCCATTGGTTTTATTTTTCAGTTTTTTCATCTTATTCCGTCACTAAGCGCATTCGAAAACATTCTTGTGCCTCTTGAAATCGCCGGTGTTGCTAACCCCGCAGCTAGGGCGCGGGACCTACTGGGACACGTTAAGTTGAACGAACGTGGACACCACTATCCATCGCAGCTATCTGGCGGAGAGCAGCAACGAGTAGCCATTGCCCGCGCTTTGGCAAATAGTCCTCCAATTCTTCTCGCTGACGAACCCACCGGAAATCTCGATTCAAAAAATGGTGAACTTATTGTTGAGTTACTGCGTGAAATCAATGCCAGCAAGGGTATGACGGTGGTGATGGTTACACACGATGCAGAGTTAGTCGAGCAGAGTGAGGTGGTCCTTTCGATGAGGGATGGACGCGCCGAGATTACCCGAAGTGCAACCCGTTCTCAGACTTCTGGGCCTGTAGTCCCATGAATTTCGTTATCCGAATGGCCTTTCGAGAACTTCACGCGTCTTGGCGACGCCTGATCTTCTTTTTCCTTTGCGTGGCGGTCGGAGTCGGTGGAATCGTGGTGCTCCGTTCCTTAATTCAAAATGTGCGGGTCGCACTTACTGCTGAAGCGCGAACACTCACCGCAGGCGATGTGTATATCAGAAGCGATCAACCATTCGAATCCGAGACCCGTTCCAGAATTGAAGACCGGCTAACAGGACTAGAGAATGTCGAAACCACGAACACTCTTGACCTAACGACAATGGTTCGCCTCTCAGATGCAGATTCTGTTTTAACAAAATTGGTAGAACTTAGAGGAATTCAACCTAAATTTCCCTTCTATGGCGAATTCAGATTAGGAAGCGAAAGAGGCTATTCCTTTGATCTCTTCCGAGACAACGGAGCACTGGTTGGTCCTGAACTTTTAACCCAGTTGGATCTGTCAATTGGCGACGTCATCGCGATCGGTGAGATTGAATTTACAATCCGCGACGTGCTTTTGCATGAGCCAGGGCGCCAACTTGGCGGGTTCAGTTTTGGACCTCGTGTGTTAGTTGCTTACGAAGACGTTGCAGCTACTGGCCTACTGAGGCTTGGAAGCCGAGCAGAACATCAAGTGCTTCTGAAGATGCCACGTGAAGGGCAAATTGATTTACTCGTTGAGCAACTCCGCCAAGACTTGGACGGTTCCTTCGCACGCGTCGGTTCGTATCGAAGAACTGAAAATCGCATAGAGCGTAACTTTGACCAGGCTGAGAATTATCTGAGTCTGGTCGGATTTGTCGTCGTAATTCTGGGGGGAATTGGCATTTGGAGCGTGACCCGTGTGTTTATTCAACAACGTCTCAAAAGTGTCGCGATCCTTCGTTGCCTAGGAGCCACTGCGAGACAGGTCATTGAGAGCTATGTCGTCCAAGTAGTCTTATTAGGGCTCGGCGGCAGTGTTCTCGGTATTGGAATCGCCCGTCTAGCGCTATGGTTTCTACCAGAGAGCGTCACTACGCAGGCCGCCGTGGCTGCCGGCTTGTCAACGGTTTCAATTAATCTCACCTCGTCAGCAGTTTTACAGGGTCTGACAGTGGGCGTCCTAGTCTCGTTACTATTTGCCTTAGTTCCCTTGCTGGATATTCGCTACGTTAAACCTCTACTTTTGCTGCGGCCGGAACAACTTTCTCCCTCGCGGAGGATCGATTGGATTCGAATCAGTCTATTTATGGGAGTCGGCATAGCACTGATTTTAGTTGCAAGCTGGCAAGCCGCCTCTTGGGAGATCGGCTTTTACGTTGTGAGTGGCTTCACCACCGTAGCCTGTATTCTCTATTTTCTCGGTCAAACGCTCATCCGGGCCATCCAACCTCTGACAGCCAGTAATTGGTTTCCCTTACGCCATGCCGTTTTGAATCTGAGTCGCCCTGGCAATCAGACGCGCGTGATCTTGCTGACCGTTGGCTTGGGCAGTTTTTTCATCATCGGCATTCAATCGCTACAGACAAATCTACTCAACAACTTCTCGCTGGAACTTCGGGATGATTCACCCGATATGTTCCTCATCGATATTCAAGAAGACCAAGTTGACAAAACGCGAACGCTCCTTGAGGAAGCAACAGGGAGAACTCCTGAACTAATCCCAGTCCTGCGCGCACGAGTGACAGGCGTCGAGGGGCTGAACCTTCAATTGAATGACATCCAATCCGTCAGAGAAGCTAGACTGGGTCGCGAATACACCATTACTTATCGGTCTCATTTAGAAGACAATGAACGCGTGATTGATGGAGAGTTTTGGAATAACAATCCATCATCGACCCCTG
>CAZWIL010000152.1:0-2028 GCA_964634175.1 uncultured Vicinamibacteraceae bacterium | reverse complement strand
AATGAACGCGTGATTGATGGAGAGTTTTGGAATAACAATCCATCATCGACCCCTGAAGTCTCGATCGAAGAGGATCTCAGAGACGACCGTGGGCTTGAGGTTGGCGACTTTGTTCAATTCGACATCTTGGGTCGAGCAATCAATGCGCAGATTACCAGTGTGCGAGCCGTTGACTGGGACGATTCGCGGAGTGGTGGATTCATGTTTCTGTTTCGACCAGGCTCACTCGACGACGCACCCCACTCCTATGTGGCATTTCTTCAGGGACCTCAGACACCCGCAGCGCGGGCCCGCTTACAACGAGACCTAGTGAACGAATTCTCCAATGTAACTATCATCGACGGCCTCGAAGTTATTCGCACACTCCGGCGAGTGTTAGATTACGTCACGATGGCGATCACCATCGTCGGCGCCATCGCTCTGTTTAGCGGCGGATTAATTCTTATCGGTTCAGTAGCAATGACAAAGTTCCAACGATTGTACGCTTCAGCGATCTTCAAAACGCTAGGAGCCAATACTCGTCTCCTCACAATGACGTTAATTCTTGAATACGGCGTCTTGGGAATACTCGCTGGAACTGTCGGAGCTCTCGGAGCTTTTGTGTTGACGTGGCTACTAACGCGGCAGGTCTTCGAGATGGCATGGTTCGCGTCACCTTTAGTAAGTGTCTTGGGTTTGCTAGTAACAACTCTAATTGTCAGCATTGTGGGAGTTGTTTCCAGCCTCGATATATTGCGAAAGAAACCACTCGCGACCTTGAGAGCGGAATGAGTGTCAAGTCTTGAGGCCATGCTATGATCATGGTTTGTGGTGTTGCCCATGGCCGACCGAGAGAAAGAAACAAACGCTCTTGAAAGCTATAAGAAAGCGCTATTCGACAAGCGCGGAGAGATTCTCACTGAAGGTGGTGGATTAACTCGCCAGACTTCAATGGAGAACAACACCCGCCAAGGTGACCTTGCAGACCAGGCAACTGGCACGAACGAGGTTCACATTCAACTAAAAGTCAAGCAGACTGACGCGAAGATCCTTCAAGCGATCGAAGAAGCGCTGCAGCGAATTGAACAAGGCAGCTATGGCATCTGTCGCGATTGCGGTGACCCTATCGCGCCTGGTCGCTTAAGTGCAATTCCTTGGACCCGCGTGTGTATTACCTGTAAGGAGCAGCAGCATTAGCGAACATCAGCGACACGTGTGTGTTGCTCTCGGCAGCAACCAAGGTCCTCGCCATGAACATTTACGTCATGCAGTAGCTCGTCTTCAAGACGTTCTCACAGAGCTTCACGTCTCATCTTTCCTGGAAACGGCTCCCGAGGGTACGGTCGAGCAACCAGATTTTTTAAATGGAGTGGTCACCGGTTGGTCAAGCGCCGAACCAGAGCTAATCCTCAATCAACTGCAGTCAATCGAAATCGAACGAGGGCGGGTACGGCTATTTCCAGGAGCCCCTCGAACCCTTGACCTGGATCTAATTTTGGTCGGGGATTTAGTTGTCAACACTACGAAGATTGTGTTGCCACATCCGCGCTTTCGGCTCAGACGTTTCGTGCTAGAACCACTCGCAGAAGTGGCCCCAACGCTCGTTGATCCTGTCAGTGGACGAACTATTCAAGAACTCCTGACCCAACTGAGAAACTGGGGCCCTAGCCACGTCGATTAAGACGTCGACGTTAAGCCAAAAGGATAAAACGTCACAACGCCCACAACAAGCAATTCCGGTTACCTCGCTCGCCCCTTAGCCTTTCGCATCCATCATTCTGCGAACCAGCAATTCCACTGCTGGCCACAAATGCTCTGCGATCCGTGAGGCGCCCTCCGCATTAGGGTGAATACCATCCGGTTGATTCAACTCTCTGATACCGGCCACATCGCCCAATAGAAAAGGAACCAACGCAACGGCATGCTCTCGGGCCAGTTGATGGAACACGTCCCTAAATTCGGACGTATAGAGTTCGCCAAAGTTTGGCGGCGCTTCCATTCCGGCCAAAAGGACCTCTATGTTTCGATTCCGCGCAATCGTAATAATCT
>CAZWIL010000151.1:0-5610 GCA_964634175.1 uncultured Vicinamibacteraceae bacterium | reverse complement strand
GAGAGCCAGACAACCGCCACACTCTCCATGCGCGGAACCGAAGCGACGTGCATCCGCACCGAAGCGAGAATCATATGAACCCTTGGCGTTACGAGTCGCCAATTCAACCAACCCGCGCTTGTCACCTCGTTTAGGTACATGAATACGAACCCTATGCTCGGAACGCCCAGACAACCACGCCTCGATCTCTCGTTGGTCATCAAGCTTCAAGGGCAGATGCACTTCAGCCGGTGCCCTACGCGCCTCATAGAATTGCTGCAAACCGGCCCGAAGTAATTCCGCATCTTGGGTCATACACTCTCCGGTCTCATCGGCGACAAGTTCAATTCGTTCAATCACACGACCACCGCGGACTTGAAAAATCTGAATTAATCCGCCAGATGAACCCACTTTGATGCCAAAGACATCCCGCTCGCCAAGACGCGGGCTGGCCATCTTCTGCTGCCGATCCCGTAGCGTTTCGATCGTCCGGATCGTATCTCTACATTGGGCAGCCACTTCGTAACGTTCCGTACTCGACGCGCTCTCCATCTGGGCATTAAGCTCCGTTAAGAGTTCTTCGTTTCGACCTTCAAGAAACATTTGAGTTCGTTGCACCGCCTCTGAATACTCGGTCTGACTGCAGATGGATTCGACACACGGAGCCAAACACCGTTTTATGTCATATTCCAAGCAGGCTCTTCCTCGTTTCCCATTAATGACTTCGTTGCACGATCTGATCCCAAATAACCGGTGCGTCAGTGACATCGTCTTGCGGGCTAAGGCTGCAGGTAAAAAAGGCCCGGCGTAAACATTCCCGTCACGGGAAACCTGTCGCGCGACAAGCACTCTAGGAAAAGCCTCAGTAGTCGTCACTTGTAAATACGGATAGGTCTTGTCGTCCCGCAGTAGAATATTAAAGCGTGGGATTCGTTCTTTGATTAGATTGTTCTCCAGCGCCAAGGCCTCGACGAGTGAGTCGGTCACGATTACTTCAAGGCGTGTAACGTCTTTAAGCAAGGCGTCAGTCTTAGGGTTGGTGCCCTGCGCTGACAAATACGTCTTGACTCGCTGTCGAAGCACTCGGGCCCGACCAACATAGATTGTTTCACCGGAGTCATTAAAGTAAATGTACACTCCCGGTTGTTCGGGCAATCGTGCAATCTGATGTTTGAGATCCCAAATGGCCATGAATTACACTGCTGAGGTCACTGTTTCAAATTCGCGACCGCCTCAAATATTGTATCGCTCAACTTTCGATTTAGAGAGGTAGCAACCGTCACATTTATGACATTTACTGGAGCTATCGGCGCAGCGTGTATGTATCCGCTTCGCCTCATCATCGAAACGTGTGTTCGGCTTCGAATTCATCCGAACGCATTGACGTTCACTGGTGTCATCGTTAATGCGATATCAGCCTGGGCACTAGGTACCGGTCATTTTCTCATGGCCGGGGTTGTCATGATTGTTGCCAACATCTTCGATTTCATAGACGGTAAAGTAGCTGAACGTAACAACTTGTCTTCGGAGTTTGGAGGCTTTTGGGATTCGGTAATGGACCGATTCTCTGACATTCTTCTTTTTATAGGCTTGCTCTACCTGTACACCGAGCAAGGTCGGTCCGATTATGTGCTGATAACAGCGCTAGCCCTGATGTTCTCTGTGATGACAAGCTACACCAGAGCTCGCGCTGAATCTCTGATCCAGAAATGTAAGGTTGGATTCATGGAGCGTCCAGAGCGAATCGTCCTTTTCATGATTGGTGCCTTCACTAACCGTATGGCCGCAGTTTTGTGGGTGATACTCGTTTTGTCTGTCGTGACAGTTGTTGATCGAATCTACTTCACCTGGCGTGAACTCCACACCGGTCCCACCGAACTCCATCCCGAAGTACAAATGACCTTGAAACGAGCGATTGCACTGCCCGCGTTAGCGGTTTGGCATGCATTGTTTTGGACGTTCGATCGCGCGACATGGCAATATGACCTCATGGTGATAGCCATCCTGTCGTTTGTCTGGATCACACCACCAGGATGGTTGGCCGACCCTACCGCTCAAGGCGCTGGACTAATCGGACTCTTGCGAACCCTTGGATCGTAAAAACACTCGTCCCTAAACCATTTCTCGTTCATCAGCTCCCAAATCGAATGTTTTCATTGTGAAATGCAGATCATCGCTGTCAATCTTGTCACGTAACAGTCGACGAACCTCTCCATAGTGCTCCTGAGGAACATTGAGTTGACGAGCGAGCCGACGAAGTCGGTAAATTATTACAAGCTTGATCTCGCGTCCTTCTTGCCAGCTCAAACCACCGATCTTTGAGTACGGTACAAATCGTGATTCCGTCCAAATTCCCTCTTGGTATAACCCGCGCTTAATTCGAAAACTCAGGGGCAACAAATACGCGTAGTACAAAAGCATCATCGCTTCGGAAAATCCAGTTTCGATTCCCTGACGCTGCACAACCAACTTTACGAAGAGCAGTATGCCGAATACGACGCCGAACGGTAGAAAGACTCCATAGTAGGGAGGTTTACGTCCAGGCCAAGTCAACAGAGCTGTGGATCGGCGCTTCAAAAACTGAAGAAATTGAACAGCAATCCAACCGTTGGCCACGCAAAATCCAACACCGAGACCGGTTAAGGCAACATCGAGTACATCCGAAAGATTGATCTCATTCAATCGTGGGCCTACTTCGTGTCACGCGCGACCTTGGTACTCTCCGGACTCCGTATTTACTCGAATGACATCTCCAACTGCGACAAATGGTGGAACTTGGACCACTAGACCGGTCTCGAGTGTAGCTGGTTTAAGTTGGGCGCTTACAGTCGCGCCCTTAATTGCCGGCGTGGTTTCACGCACCACAAGTTCAACCGTTAGTGGCAAATCTATTCCAACTGGCTCAGATTCAAATAGCTGCACTGTGATCACTGAGTCAGACAACAGATAGTTAACTGCGTCACCAAGAGTCTCAGCAGTCAGGTGGGTCTGCTCATAAGTCTCGGTATCCATAAAGTGATGAGTGTCGCCATCAGCATAGAGAAACTGCATCTTGCGTGTATCGAGCATTGCCCGCTCCACGCTATCTTCAGAGCGAAACTTATGGTCATTCAGAGCACCAGTTCGAATATTTCTGAATCGGGCTTGAACGAATCCGTGCCCCTTTCCCGGGGTAAGATGGTTAACATCAAGAACGCGGAGTAATGCCGTGTTCATTTTGACCAAATTACCTTTCCTTAATCGAGTAGCTTGAATTGAAGCCATATTGGCCGATTATCGTACCATAGGTGTACTACCCAATAGCGTTAGAATGAGGACAGGTAATTAGCCAACCACAATAATTGTGGAGTGTCACTAATGCGTACCAGATCGATTATTCTCGGCTCTGTGCTGTTCCTGTCCGGCTTGGTAGGCGGTATCGTCCTGACGGGTCAACTCCAGTCTCAGACCGAAAGCCTCGCCTCGGCCGTGCCGGTGACCGAAGAAACGGAAATCGCAAACACCCAATCCAGCACAACCTCAAGTATTACTTCCGTCGCTGGGACATCTGGCTTTACCGACGTCGCTGAATCAACAGTTGCCGCCGTAACGAACATTTCGTCTCGCCAAGTTGTTCAACGTCGTTCTGCTTTTAACAACGACCCGTTCTTTCAATATTTTTTTGGAGACAATCCTGGTTTCTCAGGCTATCAAGAACGTCCTAGCCTCGGGTCAGGTGTAATCGTTCACGAAGACGGATACATTTTGACAAACGCTCATGTCGTAGGTCGTCAAACCGCTGGCATTACAGTAACGCTAGCGGACAACCGCGAGTTTCAAGCTGAGCTTGTCGGCCGTGACGAATCTACGGACATTGCCCTTCTCAAAATAGACGCGGACGACTTGCCTACAATTCCTTGGGGAGACTCGTCTTCATTACGGATTGCCGAATGGGTCCTAGCAGTTGGTAATCCGTTCCAATTAAATCAGACAGTAACACTAGGTATCGTCAGTGCTGTGGGTAGAGACAATCTAGGTGTAGCAAGCTACGAAGATTTTATCCAGACCGACGCAGCAATCAACCCAGGTAATTCTGGAGGAGCACTGGTGAACGCTCAAGGCGAGCTTATCGGAATTAATACGGCAATCTTTAGTGAAGACGGCGGGTATCAAGGCATCGGGTTTGCCGTGCCTAGTAATCTCGCCAGTCGTGTTATGCAGGATTTAATCGAGTACGGCGGGGTTCGACGAGGTTCGTTTGGCTACGTAGAAGTGCGTCGACTGTCCCCCCAACTAGCCCGTGAATTAGGCGCTCCCGACACTCGAGGTGTGGTCATCTGGCGCATTCATCAAGCGTCCGCTGCTGCGATGGCAGGTATGGAGCCTGGTGATGTAATAGTGGCGTTTAACGATAACCCGATTGAAGATCCATCTGATTACGCTCGCTTGCTCTCCGATGCCCCGATAGGTGAATCCGTCACTTTAGGAGTTATCCGAGGTGGCGACAGAATCTCCTTCGAGGTAGAAGTGTCACAAGAGCAACCTCAATAAGAGCGAGAGACAGCTAAACTGTTGGACGCATAGCACCTCCACCGGCGACTGACTCCCACTCGAATACCGATTCGAGACGTCCATGTCAGCTGACGAGTCAAGCCGCAATCCGCGACATAGAGTCGTTGACCTGTGAAATCCTGCCTATTCTGGGAAATAGTAATCCCAAATGCCTGTGAAAGATTTCCGGGACCCCGACACAGATCATTTATGGGTCCGACTGAACTATTCCGACGCCGGCGCATTAGATCGACACCGTGTAAAGGTTCAACCGCACGTAACAGTACAGCCGCTGGATACCCTTCTGGTTCTGTCACAACATTAACTAAATGATGTACGCCGTAATTTAAATACACGTAAGCGCGCCCCGGAGCGCCGTATAGCGGTGCATTTCTTCGAGTGAACCCAGTTGCTGCGTGGCATGCTGGATCATTTTCTCCTATGTAAGCCTCAACCTCGACAACAATTCCGGCCGTATTGCCTGACAAAGATTCGCGGACTAAGACTTTCCCGATAAGGTCGCGGGCGACATGAAGGGTTGGCCTTGCATAGAACGACCTTGGAAGAGAGTGACTCAATATGAGCATTGGAAGCGTAGCTTCACAAGCTGCCGACCACCGCGCTATGAATCCCCATAGGCATGGTGTCGACCCTCCGCAAGTACAGTCTTCAGAAACTGACCAGTTCGAGATTCCTTGTGTCCCGCGACCACCTCAGGAGGACCGCTAACCACTACATGTCCACCGTCGACACCACCTTCAGGCCCGAGGTCAATAATCCAATCTGCAGTCTTAATCACATCCAAGTTGTGTTCGATCACCAGCAGGGTATGACCAGCCTTAAGTAACTTGCCGAAGGCCGTTAATAACTTCGCAATATCGTCAAAATGCAAGCCTGTCGTGGGTTCATCCAATATATAGATCGTGCGTTCCTTATTGCGAGATGAAAGATGAGACGCAATCTTGATTCTCTGTGCCTCTCCACCCGACAGAGTAGTGGCTGGCTGTCCCAGCTTCAAATAGCCCAGTCCAATTTCGTCTAGCACCCGTAACCGTCTCACCACTTTAGGGGAACTACTAAAAAATGAAAGCGCCTCACGGA
>CAZWIL010000150.1:0-5638 GCA_964634175.1 uncultured Vicinamibacteraceae bacterium | reverse complement strand
GTCGTTGCACCATAGCGGACCTGAGCTTCGTGGTAACACCCTCCCGCGCAGAGAGGCCTCGCCCAACAGCTGTGGCAATCAGTTTTATGATCAATATGGTGTTTTTCTAGGAACTCGCGACGGGTCTCATGATCGATCCCCTCTCGGACCGTTCCCATCTTGTGCGTGTCCGATCCCGCAAATCGATGACAGAGAGCCACATCACCATCAGTCGCCACTCCAAGTAGGCCAATGCCTGCGCCACAAGGATATGCCTTACTCGCACCCTTATGAATCTCCTCAAGAGTGTCTCGCACGTTAGTGAAACCATGATGACGATTGTCGAGTGCCGCCGCCAAAAAATCATCGGCAAGTTCTCGAAACTGAGCCAACATCTGATCGAAACCTGACTCTCCAAGGGCATGCGTCAACCCCGGTGATGTCGTAACAGGAGCAAATCCGACTTCCCAGAAGCCCACCTCGCTAGTTAGATGACGATAAATCTTCACAACGTCAAGCACTTCTGAGGTCAGCGTGACGCGCGCGCCAATCGGGCGACTCCGATGACGTGCCAACAGAGCCTTAATCTTGGGCAGCACCACATCATAACTTCCACGTCCGTCATGAAAGACACGGAAGCGGTCTTGCATATCCTTTGGGCCATCAATAGAAACCGTCACTCCAATATCGTTCTCAGCCAAGAACTCAATAATCTCAGGCCGTAACAGGGTCGCATTCGTTGTCAAACTGAACTCAACCCGCTTACCCAACGCCGCCGCCTGTTCCCGAGCGTACGGGATAGCCTCTTGTAACACCGGAAAATTCAAGAGCGTCTCACCTCCAAAGAATGTCAATCTAGCCACGTCACTAGATCCAGACGCTTTGAACATGAAATCAACACTCTCTCGAGCCGTCTCGACGTCCATGAATTTAGGTTTCGCCCCACTCGCAGTGTCGACCAGCTTGTCCTCGCCATACTCGTAGCAGTACTCACAACTCAAGTTGCACTGGTTAGTAACATTGACGACGAGAGTCGACAAGGGAACTTCCATTAAAGGAATGATCTGTTGATCAAGAGACTTTTCTTGAGATACGGGATTGACGCGTCCTATTGCCTGAGCACCAACTAATTCTTCAACAGCCGCACGAATGGCACTCACCTCAAACCTGTCACTGAGCTGATCAACCAATGCGGCATGATCGCGCGGGGAACCCTCAAGAGCATCCATGACCGCCAAAGACGGACCGTCGAGATCGAAGATTGCCGCACTCGGGACAAGATAGAGATACGACCGTCCCGCTGCCTCAAATCTATGATTGTCGCGAGAAGCTAACTGCGTCATGGTCGCTCTCCTGCCCACGCATCCCTACGATTGTAAATAGGCACCGTTACCAATAAATGAGCCCGTGCACGCAAGGACCTCACAATTGGATCTTCACTATCTCGATCACGATATGTGGCGACAACCCAGACATCACCAACATTGTTGTTGTTATTCACACGCTCAGGATTTGGCCCATCAATCGCTGGCGTGAAAAACCCCTCAGAATCAAGCACACCGATGAACTCAGTATCATCATCGCCAACGAATGTCGCGTACTCCTCAACGGTCCATTCGACATCAACCATCCCAAGGTCAAGATCGTCCGCGGTACCGGAAACTCCATCAGCTCCGTGGTGATAACCGCGAGCTTCAAACTGTTCATAGCGTTTCGGAAACACCACACCACCGATACGAGCCATGCCGGTGGCCGGAGTCACTTCGATACGGTCAACCTGATCATAGACTGTCACCGCATTCGACAAAAACACCTCGCCCAGAAACAAATCGCGCGTTCCGACTGCAGCCTCAGGCATGACTTCCGCACGAACCACTGCCCGTGTGGTTGAGGCCTCAACAACTTCCGCGACATTAATCCCAGGTCCAAAATCGAAATCATCAACCATCGACTCAGTGGGAAGGTTCGCTCCGTAGAGTGTCAACAATACTTCACCCGACGACTGTTGAACCGCCGCCGGATGAATACCATTTACCGTCGGGCTCGACCCGACACGTGTTAGCGTAATATCTAGGCCGCGTTCGTCATGATCACCCGTAAACCATCGACCGGACATTCGTTGTTGATTACGATCAACGAACATTACTTCACGAAGCACCTCACCATCTTCAGTCTCTGACCGACCCCGCCATTGAAAGCCCGTATAAACCAGCGACCGACCAGAGCGCGTCACCGACTGTCCAGTCCGAGCATACATGTAAGAAATTTGCGCCTGGTATCCGTCCGAAGCATCTTGAACTGCCGTCAGCGTAACGACACCAAACACTGGTCCTTTCCCACGTTCAGAACCGGTCAACGCCCACGTTCCAGACAGACGGGTTGGTCTGAGATTCCTGGACCATGCGGTCCATTCCGGCGTGGTCAGCGGAAACGCCGATGATAAGTGCTCTATGGCTTTGTCGATTGGATACATTCTGCTGCCGTCCACTTCAAGCGGCGGTGCAGGCCCTCTTCCATAGAACGACTGAAAATCAGCCAAGGGATAATAGCCTTGGTGCATCGCCGCTAGTAGATCCCATTCTTCACGGGTACGTCGCTGACTTATTACCCGGCCCAACGAATGACACTTCGTACAAGTAGTTTGCGTCTCAGGATCCGCCTCATAAACGTGGTCAATCAGGCGGCGCTCAACCTCAAATGCTGCTGGGCGGGCTTCTTCTGGCGCCAGACCATGGCGGTTTGCCAAGTATTGAACGATGACACGAGCATCGTCAGGTTCAACCTCCAGACCATTTAACAGCACCATTCGCCGAATCGTCTGCTGCCATCCCTCCGGCGACCCGCGCTGATAGGAGATCCGGCTCATGCGCCCGTCGGCATCCCCGACGTGACACGCACCACACACCCGACGAACTACAGGACTTGTGACCGGAATACCGTCCTGACCATCCGACGGACTGTTGACGGGTTGGGCCCAGCCCAAGGGTGCCAATGTAACCGTTAAGATTCCAGTTCCCACGGTTGTTTTGATCCACGACTCAATTGTCATTCATCCCTCAACGGACACTATCCTGGGTGTTTGTAACTCATTCGGCAAGGTTTCGCAAAGCTCCTTTTGCTAAAAGCAACGACAAGACACGAAGAAACGCCTCTAAAGACACAGGGTAAGCGGACCGATTATACGCTTCGAACAGGTCGGGAACTTGCCCGTACTCGCCCGCTATTTCGACTAGCAGCGGTACATCGACTCCTCGAAGGAAACAAAGTCCCGCCTCTGTAGCTGACCACCCGGCGACAACGACACATTTTTCTAGAGTGACTTCATCATCACGGACGGCTGGCATCGTCGTCAGTCTAACGGCTGCTGTCACGCATAGATTAATACGTGAAGCCTTCCGCAGCGACTCAAATGCACCATGTATTAGTGCATCGTCATTGTGTTCAGTAAATTCGTGATCCGCCATCTCGAATGGCAATTCAGTGGACTCGGATCGATCAACCCAAAACGGATGTGCCTCCTCAACGCCAGCATCAGAAGAATAACTGGCCGAAAGCTTACGAGCAGCCTCAAATACTTGAGTCTCATGTCGAGTAAACAAATCAAGTGCCGCCGATTCCCTCTCCGACCGGCGGATTTTCGTTCGAGTCACAACGGCTGCCAACCACGCCGACATCAACGCCTTTCGCACACCAAACGACGACAAAGGATCAAGAGAGGAGGCTGCGTCACCCACGAGAAGAAAACTTGATCCACCAAATTCAGACGCTGAGTAAACCGATGCGTCACGCCCCCAGGGCTTCCTCATCAGCCGAGCCCCTCGGACCATACGTGACAATTGAACAGTTTTGTTCAGTTCACCCTGATAGACACTTGTGGTGTCCGCAGTTTTCCTCAGACTGGTTGTCCTCGGATCAACCATAAAGGCAACGTAACGAACAGAAGGAGACACTGGAACCGACCAGCCCCAGCCATCAGCATATGACTCAACCAACGTGTGGCTTGGTTCGGGAACATCCCAAACTCCGTCGCGCGACCAAATTCCGACCAATGCTATCGTAGCGTGGTGAGGTTCCAGCCACCTATGTCCCTGTCGCGCGATCACCCCACTTCGGCCAGAACAATCAAGTGCCATAGTTGCACGTAGTTCATGCTGTTGACCTTCGGCAGTTCGGTAAATCACCTGCGCCGGTGAATGCTCTAATTTCACATCACGAACAACGGTCCCGGCGAGCACGACTGCGCCCGCCGCGGAAGCCTCGGCGAGTAACGCTTGATCAAAGACATCTCGGGCCACCTGATATCCCTGACCGCCATTGGCAAATGGTTCCGACCGTCCGTTCCCCTCACCCCACCAAACGGTATTACCCTGACTCCGATAGAAACCTTTGCCTTCCACCGCGCGTTCTAACCCAACGGCGATCAATGGCTTAATTATGCTGGGCGGAAGCGATTCGCCTAAAGTCGCGTCAGGAGAGTTCGGTTTCGTCAGCACTGCGACCGAGTAGCCCCAACGGGCTAACCGGGTAGCGGCGGCGGCACCCGCCGGCCCGCCTCCAATCACCGCTACATCAACCTCTCGGCGAAGTGGTGAACTCATCATGCCGCACTTATATCAACAGCAACACCATCGCTGGCACAATCAGCACCGCTACGGCGTCGATGACAAGTCCATATTTGATCATTTTCGTAAGGGGCACTCGACCCGAAGCGTAGACAATTGCGTTCGGTGGTGTGGATACTGGCAACACGATGGCGACCGATGCCGAAAGCGCCGCAGCGACCGCGGGAGCAACGGGGTCCACGCCCGCCGCTTGAGCAATCGCAATCACGATTGGCACGGCAATTGTCGTAGCGGCGGTGTTCGACATCGCCTCTGACAGAATAACCGTAAACAGCGCTGCGGCAAACGTAAGTGGCACTACCGACTCGGTTGGTAGCCAACCGGTGATTGTCTCACCCATCGCCAGGGCCAATCCGGTAGACGCCGTCAACGATCCAAGGGCTAGCCCACCGCCAAAAAGTAGAATCGTGCCCCAATCAATTTGGGCAGCCTGTTTCCATGTAATGGTCGACCGTTGGGTACTACTGACGGGCAGTACGAACAAGACCACTACTCCGATCAACGCGGCAACGGCTTCCGGGAGGCTCGCCAGCACCATCTGAACCACGGGATGCTCCCGACCGAAGAGAAGCGGTAGAAGGCCAGGACCAACCCACAAACATATCGTCACGGTGCAGGCGATAAGAGCGTTCCGCTGTCCTGACTTCCACGGTCCCAACGCCGCCCGGCGCTCGGCTACAATCCGCTCAACCCCAGCAATTTTCCGAGCTCCTCCACGCCCCACCACCAAAGTGAGATAAATGAGCACGAGAATCAGAAGAACCACTGCCACCGGAACCGCTATGAACATCCAGTCGATGAAGTTGATACGAACGCCCAGCAGAGTGTCCAGCATCCCAATCGCAATCAGATTAGGTGGGGTGCCGACCGGGGTGGCCATACCACCGATGGAGCATCCGTAGGCCGTCATCAACATAAGAGCGGTACCGTAAGAGCGGGGCACAGCCTTCTCGGCTTCCATAAAAGCGATCAATGACATCCCTATCGGCACGAGCATCGCCGCGGTGGCTGTATTGCTCATCCAGGCTGATAAGAAG
>CAZWIL010000149.1:0-5738 GCA_964634175.1 uncultured Vicinamibacteraceae bacterium | reverse complement strand
GATGATGACGACGATGACTCTGAGGAAACCCCGCTAGTCGATATTCGAACGGGCGAATTCATTACAGAGAATGAGACCGACGGCACGGGAGCTTACAATCGAAGCCAGACCCACACCACCGGATATGGCGGAACCATTCAGGCCACAGCACGGACCGGTGAGAACGTTCGAACCAATGTGCTGGTTCTCGGACTGTCCGCTGATATGGCCGATGTGAACTTCTCCTCTAATAGTGAGATTGGCGACCTTACTGATCAACGCACCGTGGCCGGGTCGGGCCTTTTTACTGGATTGTTTGGGACTGCGCCCGATGACATCTTTAACACCGCGTTAGACTCAGACAACCGTTCGATTGGCCTCTATTTCTCAGACACTTTCTCTGCAACCGCGAGAACTCATCTGACTGTGTCCGGGCGATTCAACGACGCCCAAGTCGATATTCTTGACCTCTTGGGCACTTCGCTCAACGGTCAGCACAACTTCTCCAGATTTAATATCGGTGTCGGGGCGGTCTATGAGACGACCGATAGTGTCTCGGTCTTTGGCCGGTACAGCGAGGCAAATCGCGCTCCCACGGCAGCCGAACTCAGTTGCGCCGATCCGGAAGAACCGTGCCGGGTACCGAATGCATTCGTGTCCGACCCACCACTGGAGCAGGCCGTTGCCCATTCCCTGGAAGCCGGTGTGCGAGGACAATCGGTTTATCAATCAGGCGGAAACCTCGATTGGTCACTGGTTGTGTATCGCACGGAAATAGAGGACGACATTCTGTTCGTGGCGTCACCCAAACTGATCGGCACTGGATTTTTTCAAAATGCAGGCGACACTCGCAGATTTGGTCTGGATCTCGAAGTCCGTGGACAAACCGACCGATTCGCTGGGTTTGTCAGCTACGGACTGGTGGAAGCGACCTTCGCATCACCACTAGAGCTTCCAGGAAATTCTGAAGTGAACGATGCCGCCAACGAAGAACGTGGTTCGCTTGCCGTCGAACCTGGCGACCGATTACCAGGCATCCCGAGGCACAGTTTCAAAACTGGTCTCGGTATAGCCGTAACAACCGACTGGAACATCGACCTTGAAACTATTGTTAGTTCAAGTCGAGTCTTCGTTGGTGATGAAGGTAACGACCAAGCATTGCTTGACGGCTACGGAATTGCCAATCTGCGGTCTACCTATCGTTTAACCCCAAATCTCGAAATGTTCGTACGTATCGAGAACCTATTCGATAAGGACTACTCCACATTCGGCATCCTCGCCGAACTCGAGGTTTACATAGCAGAAGCACCTACCGCAGAAGACCCCCGTTTTCTCGGGCCTGGGGCTCCACGCAGTGGATTCGCTGGAATTCAAGTCCAATTCTAGAACCCGACGTCTTTTCTACAAGACCGAGTTCAATCGTGCAGACATCATCCAACAACAAATAAGCCCCACCGCCTAAATACCAAGCTCCTGCCAGGATAGTAACCGGGGCTTTTGTTCGGTTCGACACTCCTCTAGTATCATGACCGGAATAACTTATTTCTTTCGGCTTGTTGAATTTGGAGGTTCCCCGTGAAGCGAGTATTACCGTTCGGTTGGATGGTTCTCTGCAGTTTAGTGTTCCTCGCGCCTATACCGGCAATAGGACAACCCGCGCCAGACGGGTGGACTGTGCCGAGAACGAGTAATGGCCAACCAGACTTTCAGGGCGTGTGGGCAAACAATAATGCAACACCCCTCCAACGACCTGAAGCTTGGTCGGAGAAGGAACATCTTTCCCAAGAAGAACTAAGTCAAGTTATGGCCGCCGCCGCCGAAGCGAGTGACCCAGGCCAAGATGCCCTCTTCGGAGACCAACTCGTCCTGGCCGCAATCGAAAAGACCACAGCCAAATCCTACGACCCAACAACTGGCAACTACAATCAGTTCTGGATCGCAGACCGGACGTTCAACACAGACCGCACCTCACTTATCATTGATCCACCAGACGGTCGTATTCCTGAGGTCACTTCGCAAGCCAGCGCGCGGCGAGCACAGCGAGCCGTCCATCGCCGAGAACATCCGGCCGACACATATACTGACCGTCCCTTAGCCGAGCGGTGTGTTAGTTATGGCGTCCCGAGAATTGGCGCCGGCTATAACAGCTATTTCCAGATCTTTCAGAGCAAGGACTATGTCGTCGTTTATCAGGAAATGATTCACGATGCACGGGTCATTCCAATCGGCGACCATCCTGCTCTTCCAGAATCGATTCGACAGCTTCATGGCGACTCCAGAGCTCACTGGGAAGGCGACACGCTCGTTATTGAAACGTCGAACTACACCGCAGAATCCGCCTTCAGAGGAGCCACACCTGACCTACAGGTTACAGAGCGCTTCACTAGAACAGGTCCGGATATTCTGAATTATGACGTCACGTTTGAAGATAGAGCTACATGGGTAGAGCCCTGGACGGCGTCAATTCCTCTCCGACATACCGACGATGCGATTTTTGAATACGCCTGTCACGAGGGAAACATTGGAATGGAGGGAATCCTCGCCGGGCATCGGGCAGAGGAACGGGCGACAGCCGACGAGACAGGATCAGAACAGTAGAAACATTTGTAGCCATTCGGTGCGCGGTGTCGCAATAGTTTTCGACGACACGTCGGACTTACAAAGTTGATTCCGCTTGTCCATCTGCTACCTCATGCACACTTGGTCTGTTACTGTTATGCAGCAGAAGGTCACTACGTCTCGATCTGACACCTATACATCCACTGTGCGGAGGAACGGTATGAAGTTGCGTCTTAGCTTGACGCTATGTGTGTGTCTACTACTACTAGTGGTGAACTCAGGCTTTGGTCAGGAAATCAGCTACGGAGGACTGCTGGGCAGCAGCTTGGGCACTCTGACAGATTCTGATGATTTCCCAGATCCACGATCAAAAGGGGGTTACGTCGCCGGTGGTTACATCGATCTTGCGCTATCGGATTTCTTCTCCGTTCGACCACAACTCATATTGGTTCAAAAGGGTGCCAAACTAAAGGCGACGGACCTCGATGGCACGGTGACCCTTGATTATCTCGAAGTCCCGATACTCGGCGTGATCTCACTGCCGAGCCAAGGACCAGTAGTTCCCTTTTTTTACGCCGGTGGTTCTGTCAGCGCCAACGTGAATGCGACAGTTGAGTTAAATGGCGTCGAAACCGACATACCAGGCGACCATATTAGGCGGAACGATATCGGTGGCGTGTTCGGGGCTGGTGTCTACGTGGACGGCTTTACCTTAGAAGCAAGGTATACCACCGGAATAAACAGCATCATGGCGGATACCGACCACCCTAAAACTCGAGCGTTTTACGTAATCGCCGGATTCAAGTTGCCCGTGAGGTGACGAGGGAATTCCACGGTCATAACAAACGCCTGAGCCACTGCTGCAGACACCGAAGACGGTACGCGCCGTCAACCGGATTGTGGTAACCATGGACACGCTCCTGGGACGTTAGTGCCGCCCAATCCTTCATCGGCTCAAACTGATGTCCCTCGTGCCACTCATTAAACGAACACACATATACAAGAAAAAATCCTTGGCGCACATTTTCCAGCCACGGATGCGTTTGTAACAACACTGAGGTCGCCAATGTCTCGCCAATTTGGTGTTCGCTCAGGTATCTCGCTCGCTCACGGTCCGAACTCTTCCTCCACTGAAGCGGCGAAGTGGCCGGTATAAAAGAACGCGGTTGATAGCATGAACCAAACGCGACGTTCCGTTGCTCAATTTCGTCAAGACCTGGATTCACATTGAACGTAAATGCCAAACCCTTCCGGCTGGCCTCGAGTGCCCATTCAAGCCAATGCGTCTGTAAAGAATCCGGACCATAAATCGCAAGGCCGTCAAATCCTGCGGAGGCAACATCCCCAGCATTCGGCGATTCCGAAAGAATCGTCACGTGGTCAAAATCATGTCTGAGGGTCCTCCGTATTTCATCGGTGACGCGCCGCCATGTCCCCTGGGGCACATAGTCACGCAACTCGACTTCTTTGCCGTGGCAATCACGGATGCTTTTCGGAACAAGCGAGTTAAACAGTTTAAAGACAGGCCCTGTCGTTCCATCAGACCACCGGTGAAGCAACAAACAATCCCACTGTCGTTTCTCTCCGTACTCCTGAAGGATATAAGCCACGTCAGCAGGAAATTGCTCAACACGTTTCGGGCCATACGGTTCTAGGTGAAATGTCACACGGATATCGTGAGCGTGCATGACGTCCATAATTAGATGGACGGCTCGGTCCTCAAATTCACCGCGCCCCCACCAACTCAGGTTAACCGCCCCAACACCAGACTCATTGATCCAACGCGCATGTTGTTCCACAACCGAGACCGTCCTAGAGTCGTAAGCGCCCAATGCTGGCATCGTATTTGCCGCGAGGTCGAGCGGTGGCACGCGCCCCCACTGTTGCCAATGACGCATCGGATTCCGGCCGTACCAGGGGTAGTACTCAAAAACAAAATGCCGGCGGAGGTCGGGATACTGCTGGTGAAGCCACTGTCTACTGTCACCGAGCAACACCGCCATAGCTTCAGCCGATACTCCACTCACACCCGTCGGACCGGCAGCATTGGTAATAGCCGATGCCGCTGCGCCGAATCCACCGGCCAATAACGCACGACGAGTTAAGTTCATTTAAGGTTCACGCTATCCAGCAATACACACGTTAAGTATGACAATCCGTATCCGCGACACGTGAGTAGTCTAGTAACTTTCGAACTGTGGATGAAATTTAGGACAGCGCCAGTAACCCACACTGAACACAACTCACTGTGCATTATGGTCACACGTCGCACCGGCGAACTCTTATCAGCCTATAATCACTGACTTACTGTAAATTCAGCGACAACGACGAGGACCATAGATGAAATACCGAAAGCTAGGCGATACGGGTGTGTTTGTGTCACAACTCTGTCTCGGTGCAATGACGTTTGGCAGTCGATGGGAAGCTATCGGGGCGCTACAACAAGACGCCGCTGACGAGCTAGTGCATCGTTCTCTGGATGCCGGTATCAATTTCTTTGACACAGCGGATGTGTATTCACTGGGCGACTCCGAAGAAATCCTCGGGAAATCCCTTGCGCACAAACGGCAAGATGTCGTCATCGCCACCAAGGTCCGAGGGCGAATGGGACCTGGACCGAACGAAGTCGGACTGTCGAGACTGCATATCATCCAATCAGTTGACGCTAGTCTCAGGCGTCTCGGTACCGACTACATTGACCTCTACCAAATCCATCGCGCCGACCATGAAACGGATATCGAAGAGACGTTAACTGCACTCACGGAACTCGTCCGTTCTGGCAAAGTCCGTTACATCGGCTGTTCAAACCTACCCGCGTGGGAACTGATGCAAGCCCTGGGTGTTTCAAGGCAAAAAGGCCTGGAGCTGTTCAAGGCCAGCCAGTCGTACTATTCACTCGTCGGCAGAGAGTTAGAACGCGAAACCATCCCGTTACTGGACAATCAAAGGTTAGGACTGCTTGTGTGGAGCCCTCTGGCTGGTGGATTCTTGTCGGGCAAGTTCAGCCGAAATGGTAGCTCGGACCCAGACGCAAGACGAGCCACGTTTAAATTCCCGCCGGTCGACGAAACCCGCGGTTTCGACATCATCGATGCGATGCAACTCATCGCTACAGCGCATGAAGTATCCATCGCACAAATCGCGCTTGCCTGGCTACTTCACAAAACGTCAGTCACCAGCGTGATCATCGGCGCGAAGCG
>CAZWIL010000148.1:0-5752 GCA_964634175.1 uncultured Vicinamibacteraceae bacterium | reverse complement strand
CCTTGAACGATCAATGTCGGCACAGTGTTGACCGCAGCAAATGAATCGTAACGCCTTGCGTCTTCGAAGAGTTCGTAATGCACCTCTCTTGTGTCGCCATAGGCATAATGTTCAACCTGCAACCAGCCTGTTTCTTTCCAGTGAAGAAGATCGTCCCCCACCCCCGTGCGACTGGTGCCAAATTCTAGAGCAGGTGCCAGAAGAATCAACTGACGAACCTGAACACGTTCCAAGGCTGTTTGATGAGCCAACCGTTCCACAAGATGCAACGCCACGAATGCCCCGAGACTCGATCCGAATAAGGCCACTGGTTGTGGAGGCAACTGAGCCAACATTGCCTCCACTTGCTCGATCATTCGAGTGACTGTCAATGTTGAGAAATCTGGTTCATTGAGATCTGGGCACCGAAGAGTCACGCCATGTCGGGCGAGACAAGTGGACAAAAAACTACTCTTGCTAGACTGAGGCGAAGATGCAAATCCATGTAAATAGAACATGTTCAAGACGGGATCACCTGGACAAGACTCAGCCACCTTCATAACAAGTTCTGACACCCTGGCCGACATCCACAGGGAATCTCACCTTCACCTTCGGTGTAATAGTTATACGTCAATTCCTCACCCGCCTCGATATTCCTAGCGGCACAAATTAATACCGTGTGGCCAATGATCATGCTGTAGCAATTGGGCTTGCAGTCGTGATTAATAAAACGCGCGTCATTTCCTTGAACATTCCCGTCGCGCGCCCAACGCCGATTAATCCGAAAGCACCAAATTTTTCCCTTCGCGAGATATTGGGCTTCGCGTTTCTCGCTCTCAGCAATCGTTATCTTTTCTCCGGCATATTCGATAATTCGCTTGTTCTTACCAATTGGGTCAAGAGCAAACATACCCCAACCGTGCACTCCTGACCGCCTCTTCAGAAGGGTTGGAGGTGTCCTGATCTGAGGCACGGGAATCTTCATCGATTGAATGCACCCATTGTTCGGTTCATGGTCTTCTTGCCCGTACGAGGCACAGGGCGTGATTATAATCCGCGAATGAAAGCTTGGTGCCTAGAACCACCACCCACACTACTGCTGCGTGGTATCGAGCAGTTCAACCGAGGCGAATTCTTTGAACAACACGAAACACTGGAAGACCTCTGGCGGCAAGAAACTCGTGATGTTCGATACCTTTATCAGGGCATCTTGCAAGTGGGCGTCGGGATGTACCAGGTACAACGACAAAATCATCATGGCGCCGTGTACATGATGACCCGAGGCCCGAATTACCTCCAACCCTTTTCACCCACATGCCAATCTGTCGACGTTGCGGGACTTCTCGAACAAGCCTCACGTATCCTGGAAGAACTCAAGAAGCTTGGTCCCAAGGCCCTAGACCAATTTGACTGGTCGCTTCGTCCCCACGTTCATCTGGTAGGGCGCGCGGCCAAGGAAAGTGCATCGCACTTAAAGAGTCCAGCGTGACCACCTAAATACGACTGCTATACTGAGAAATATCAAACTCGTCATTCGTCCAAAAGGATCAACGCTCTTTCGGGGTATCGATGTAACGTGATCTATTTTTGGCTAACCGCCACAGTTTTCGAAATTAAGTCCAATGTCATTACCCCGTTTTACCGAAGACAGTTTGGCGTTTTTGCGCGGACTGAAAGACCACAACGACCGGGAATGGTTTCGTAGTCACAAACCTCAGTACGAAACACATATTCGCCGCCCAATGGTAGAAACTATTGAGCAGCTCGCAATAGACCTTCGAGGATTCGCACCTGAGCTTGTCGCGACACCGAAGAGATCGATGTACAGAATTTATCGAGACACGAGATTCTCGACTGACAAAAGCCCCTTCAAAAACCAAGTAGCCGCCATGTTTCCACATCGGGCACTGACCAAACATGGTGGGGCTGGTCTGTATTTTCACATTGCCCACGACCATGTCATGATCGGAGGGGGTGTTTACGCCCCAGAACCAAGCCATTTGTATCAACTACGCAAACATATTTCAGCGAACCTGAAGCAATTTCAACGGATTATAGAGTCTCCTGATTTTCATCGACTTTTTGGCGAGATGAACGGTCGGCAACTCAAACGGGTGCCAAAAGGATTTCTTACCGAGGATCCTGCAAGCGAATACCTGAAGTTCTGTCAATTTCTAGCCGGCACGAGACGACCGAGCAGCTTCGCGACGCGACCACGATTCTACACATCGCTTAGACGACTCTTTGAGCAGTTGGCACCGTTTATCGGATTCCTCAACCAAGCTGCAGAGACGCGCCAAAACAGACATCTCACTCGGTTATCCTGACGAAAATCGCCCCTCAGCCACAGTGACCTTCGGCGAGGCCTTGCTGAATCAGTCAAAAACCCTCACACCTAGACGACTCTCCCATCTTCTAGGACCCATTTCTTCCAAGAACATGACGTAGTGCCGGTTCAAGGTCTGGATAACTAAAGTCAAACCCTCCTGCCTCACGCAAGACAGCCGGATCAACTCGGGTACTGGCCAATAGAAGCGCTTCCGCCATCTCACCGAGTACCAGGCGAAGGGCGAAAGCAGGTACCGGTAGAATCGTTGGCCGGTTGAGGACAGAACCAAGCACCTTCGTGAACTGACGGTTCGTTACGGCTTGTGGAGCGACGGCGTTCACCGGGCCAATCAGCGAATTATTCGTTAGCGCATACATGATGATATCGAGCAAATCATCAAGGGCGATCCAGCTCATATACTGACTTCCGGTCCCCAGCACGCCCCCAACTCCTAGCCTGAACGGGAGAAGCATTTGCTTCAGTGCCCCACCTAACGGAGTCAAGACAATGCCGATACGTAGGTGTACAACCCGAATTCCCTTATCTCGTGCCGGACCGACCGCGTCTTCCCACACCTGGCAGACCTCGGGTAAAAATCCGTCACCAAGAACAGCTGACTCATCAAGCAACTCATCACCTCGGTCACCGTAATAACCAAGAGCCGACGCTGCCACTAGCACCTTTGGAGGGCTCTCCAACCTCGCCAATGCTCGACATAAGTGGTCTGTGCCAGTCACCCGGCTCTCTCGGATTTCATTCTTGCGGGCCGCGGTCCATCGACCACTAGCGATGCTTTCACCCGCTAGGTGTACGACCGCGTCGATTCCATCCAGAGCACCGTCCGTGAAGCTCCCTGTCGCCGGATTCCACGATGTGGTAGCGCCGGACACTGTCGCTCCCCGGCGTAGTCGTCGAACTTCGTGTTTAGACTCTGCCAGGCGAGGCCTCAAAGCCGTTCCTACCAAACCACTCGAGCCTGTCATCAAGACCCTCATGAACTATCCCCCATCTATCCTCTGAACTCGGCGATACGGTCGCAACTACTTCAACAAAAACCTAAGCGGTTCACTGGAAACTTGTCCCTAAGAATTCACGGGATCCGTGCTTCAACTGTAGACAGTTGCAAAACGCTTAATGGATTACCCAATTGAACGAAGATAACGCTCTGAACCCCTTACACCAACGCTGGTCGTCAGACAGGCGACCGGACACGGTGTGAGCCCTCGCGCCCTTCTTCAAGAACCGCCGCGGCAGGTCCTCTCACGTCCCATACAATCCTCAACCAAGACAGAAAGACAACCCCGTAGTGGGTAAAATCAATCTCCCACCAATAAAACCCCTGGCGTTCCGAAGTCGGGTAACGATGATGGTTATTGTGCCAGCCCTCGCCGCCTGTAACCAAAGCCAGCCACAAACTGTTTCGACTTTCGTCGTTGGTAGAATAGCGACGACTCCCAAACTGGTGTCCGATCGAATTTACCGCAAACGTCACATGATAAAGAAGCGTCGTGCTGCAAAACAGTGCCACTACCACCAACTGCCATCCACTGGTCTCGAGAAACGGATAGGTCGACCCTAACCATTGTCCGAGAGCAAAAAGTGTTACGCCGAGTGCAATGGGAGCCACGTAATGATTTCTGTCAAGCCAGACAAGCTCAGGATACTTCGCCAGGTCTGGTACCCACTCGATCTTCGTGCGTTGATTCTTCGGACTCATAATCCAACCGGCATGGGCCCAATAAAATCCCTTGACGCCAGGTGGATGAACATCCTCTTCAGTATCCGAATGACGATGATGGCTCCGATGGTGTCCCGCCCACCACAACGGGCCTTTCTGAGCTGCAGACGTCCCCAACCACGCTAGTACAAATTGAAACACTCGTGTCGTCTGAAATGCTTTATGACAGAAATACCGATGGTAGCCGGCCGTGAGACCAAACATCCTCGTAGCTAAGGTTAGAAACCCAATCATCAGTGACACAGGGCTCACACCAGTGACAAAAACCGCCAAACACAACAGATGCACAGTGATAAAAGGCAAACTGCGGACGACATCAATAGTGTCTGACTTATCTCGTGGTGGTGTACTCGCACTACCGCTGGTGGACAATAGCGTCTCCTCCTTCAACTACGCGAACAATGACGAACACTGAATTAGTCTTAGCTTGAACGGAACCAACCCTTAGGTGTCGATCATATACGCTGCAACTGGGGCAACACGAATCATTGAAGTCCGCGGCGTTGGAGCAACGGCCCTACATCCGGATCGGATCCCTTAAATTCTCGAAAAAGTTCCATGGCTTCCCGACTACCACCCCTTGAGAGAAGGGTGCGACGAAAATGGTCGCCATTTTCGCGGGTTAAACCACCGTGTTCCTTGAACCATTCTACGGAATCCGCGTCAAGAACCTCGCTCCAGATATAGGAATAGTAACCAGCGGAATATCCACCACCCCAAATGTGGGAAAAATACGTACTGCGATAGCGAGGAGGCACTGACTCAAGGGCGACACCTGCCGCTTCCAACGCCGTAGCTTCAAAGCGCTCTACGTCATCAGGGTCAGGCACATTGTTAACATCAAGTTGATGCCAAGCCTGATCAAGAAGCGACGCAGCCAAATACTCAGTCGTCGCAAATCCCTGGTTAAACGTTTCAGTCGCAATTACTTTATCGAGCAACTCCGAACTTATCGGTTCACCTGTTTCGTAATGTCTCGCATAGTTCCCGAGGACTTCTGGCCATTTCGCCCACATCTCATTCACTTGCGACGGGTATTCCACAAAGTCTCTTGGCACCGAAGTGCCTGAAAAATATGGAAACTGGACGTCTGAAAATAGACCGTGCAAAGTATGGCCAAATTCATGAAACATCGTTTCCACTTCATCGAAGGTTAGTAAAGTCGGCTGCCCCTCCGGAGGCTTCAGAACGTTCAGATGATTCGCGATAACAGGTTGCGTTCCCAGTAGATGGGACTGCGACACGTACGCATTCATCCACGCACCACCTCGCTTGGATGGTCGAGCATAATAATCAGCAAGAAACAGACCTAGGGGAGCCCCATCCGCCTCTGACACTTCCCATACACGAACATCCGGGTGATACACTGGCAAATCCGTACGTTCCTCAAAAGTCAGACCGTAGAGTTGGTGGGCTGCAAAGAACACCCCTTCCTCTAAAACGCGGTTCATTTCGAAATAAGGACGTAGTTCGGACGCGTCAAATTCGTATCGGAGTGTCCGAATTTTTTCAGTGAAATAAGCCCAATCCGATGCGGCGACACTCCCTTCACTGTCCTCACGAACAGCCACCGCTTGGAGGTCTAATAATTCACGGTTTGCATTTGCGACCGCGGGCGGAACAAGACTAGCGAGTCGATCATTAACCGCCTCAACCGTCTGAGCCGTCTGTTCATTGAGGACATACGCGGCGTGATTTGGGTGGCC
>CAZWIL010000147.1:0-5779 GCA_964634175.1 uncultured Vicinamibacteraceae bacterium | reverse complement strand
TGGCAGTTGCGATAACCTTTTCGTCACGGCGGTTCAAATCCAAGAGGGCCAGCAATGCATCTGCAGCAGCTGTTGGGTTGGCATGACCGACCTTCCCTAAGCCTTCTGCCGCAAAAGCTACGCCAACACTTCCTTGGACACCGGCTAAAGTCACAAGAGCCTCTAGCGATCTCGGATCACCGGTGCTTTGTAAAGCATACGCAACCGGCCACCACCACAAAATTGGCTGGCCATTTGGCTGCAGCACGGCCTCAGCCAAAGGCTCATACGCTTCGAGAGTCCCCAATGCGTATAGTGCAAGTCGAAAGGCTTCTACCTCTGCGGATAGCGGATACGAAAGGTCATCCGGGTCGAGATCATAAGCCGCAGTAATATAAGAGCTAACAAGGCGACCAATAGCCGGACCAGCGTCACCGGCTCCGATTCGGCCCAGCGCTTCGGCCGCTCGGCCTTGCACAATTGGTTCGAAATCTTCGAGGGCCTCTACAAGGGCTGACGTGGCTTGAATATCCCCAATCAGACCTAACGCAAATGCGGACATTTGTCTGACCTCAACCTGTGGGTCTCCCAGCGAAGAAATCAGTGGCTCAACCGCCTCTTCAAGACCGAGTCGCCCCAAGGCAAGCGCCGCTCGTCTTCTAATTTGAGGCTCGCTATCTGACAGCAACAACACCAGGTCCGGTTCCATTGGAACCTCTCGCACTAGTGCCTCAAGCTGATCAAGCTCATCGTTTGAAATGGGTGAATCAGATGTATCTCTAATTAGCCGTTGATCCTCGAGTCGAAGGATCCAACTGATTTTTTCATCAAACGTAGGTAGTGTGGGAACAACTACAGTTGGTGTGCGAGCGCACCCGACGGCAGCGCCAATCCCCCACACGGAAACAAGAAGCACAAGCAGCCTCAGTTTCCGATTTCCACGCGATTGTGATCTCCGAAAATCAGACATGCGGGCGGCGGGCATCATAGCATGCAAAGTTCTCTGCATCGGGGGCTGGTATACTGCGAAGTATATTGGACTTCCGCCACATCGCAATCGAGGGTCCGATAGGCGTCGGTAAGACGGTGCTCGCTCAGCACCTCGGCACTCGACTGAACGCGACTGTGATTCTTGATGAGACCGACAATCCATTTGTCGGCGATCTATATAATGGCCGCCCTGGAGCCGCGTTTCAGAGCCAATTGTTTTCCGTTCTTAGTAGACATCGCCAACAGTCGTCACTTCGACAGACAGATCTCTTTAATCAACTGATCATCTGCGACTACCTATTCGACAAAGACAAGATCTATGCGTACCTAAACCTCGACGACAACGAACTATTCATCTATCAACGCCTATACGACCTTCTGGCAGCCGATCTGACAGCTCCAGACCTCGTCGTCTATCTTCAAACTCCCACTAACGTGCTCCACCAGCGTGCTCGAGTCTATAGGCGTTCCAGCACTGATATACCCGTTCCAGACGACCACTATTTGAGTGAACTTAATGAAGCTTATACCCATTTTTTCTATCACTACACCGCAACACCGCTATTGGTTGTCGAGACGTCAGAATTGAACCTCGAGTGGACAGATAAAGAACTTGATGAACTCGTCAAACAGGTAAAGGACATGGGTCGAGGCACCAGATACTACGTCCCACGAATAGGTAAGGTTTGATGGATGGCTTGGTTTAAGAAAGCACGTCGCCCGATAGCGCCACCGGCCGTTCCAAATCGTATGCCCGAAGGACTGTGGGTTAAGTGCCCGAGTTGTGAAAAGATTCTTTATGAAAAAGACCTTGTAAAGAACCTCCTCGTCTGCTCGAAATGCGGCCACCATTTGCGGATGACTGCGACCCAACGACTTGAATCACTCCTAGACGAAGCTAGTTGGACCGAGTTCGATCGGGAACTTCGATCAACCGATCCGTTGAATTTTCATGATACGAAGCCCTACAAATCTCGATTGACATCAAGTGAAACGAAGGTCGGCACCCAAGAAGCGGCCATAGCGGCCATCGGAACATTAGACAGAATCGACATATCGATTGTTGCGATGGAATATGGCTTCATTGGCGGCAGTATGGGCATCGTAGTCGGAGAAAAAATCACGCGCGCAATCGAACGCGCGATCGAACACAAAATACCGCTTGTCATCGTAAGTTGTTCCGGCGGCGCCAGAATGATGGAAGGCACACTCTCCTTAATGCAGATGGCGAAAATCAGCGCCGCGTTAGCCAAATTGGACCGCGCGGCCCTGCCCTACATAGCGATACTCACGGACCCAACTACCGGAGGCGTCACAGCCAGCTTTGCAATGCTCGCTGACCTTAGTATTGCCGAACCTAATGCCCTTATAGGCTTTGCCGGACCGCGAGTTATTGAGCAAACAATTCGCCAGAAACTTCCATCAGGGTTTCAGCGGAGTGAGTTTCTTCTCAAACACGGAATGTTAGATCTCGTGGTTCACCGCCGCGACTTAAAAAGTACAGTAGCCAGAATCCTCCGTCTTTTGACTAGTAGACCCGCATCTAACTCACCAATTGCACAACCAGAAAATCCGGACGCTGCTCTATGAGCGGTCTGGCACCTCTCGATTACTTGTTCAGCCTAGAACAACACGGTATCAAGCTCGGACTTGAAAACATTCGGACACTGTGTGCTGCCCTTGGCCACCCCGAAAAAACTTTTAAGTCAATCATTGTGGCTGGGACTAATGGTAAAGGCTCGGTCGCGGCAATCATCGAAACGGCACTGCGAGCCAACAGTTTGCAGACAGGCCGATATACCTCGCCACACCTCGTCCGTCTTGAAGAACGTTTCTGTGTCAATGGAGAACAAATTACACACTCCGTTTTTGCAGACCTTATTCGAGAACTCAGCGAAATTATCAACAACCTTCAAGAGTCTGGACAACTCGAGACACCACCGACCTTTTTTGAAGTGACTACCGCAATAGCGTTTACTTGGTTTGCTCGATCCGACGTCGAAGTTGCCGTATTGGAGGTCGGTATGGGGGGACAATTCGACGCGACCAATGTTGTGACTCCAATCGGCGCGGTAATAACAGAAGTCGATCTTGACCATCAGCAATTCTTAGGACAAACACTAACTAAAATTGCCTTCGAAAAATCAGGTGTGATCAAGCCAGGTATTGTAGTCGTCACTGCTGAAACCAAGCCGCCCGTACTTGAAGTGTTTCGACGTGTTTGTCTCGAGCGTACGGCACGCCTCATTGAATGTCCGAAACAAGTCACAACGGATGTCAAGATACAGAACCACAACACCGAACTGAAACTGACAACACCCCAAGCAACATACGGACCACTAAAGTTGTCGCTCGCAGGTCGCCACCAAGTTCAAAACGCCTGTTCAGCGGTGCGGTTACTGGAAGAACTCAATGGCATCTTACCCATCTCCTTTCCCTCAATTAAAACTGCCTTGACGACGACCTCCTGGCCAGGACGCCTACAATTACTGCAGGCTGGTCCTCGACGCCATGTACTTCTAGATGCTGCGCATAATCCAGCCGCTGCGTCGGCACTGGGATCCTACCTAGGTGAAATGTATCCTCAAAAATTGCCCCTAGTGTTCGCCTCGTCGAGAGACAAAGACGTCAATGGAATCATTCGGGTTCTGTTGCCCCACATCACCAAGGTTATATGCGTACAACTGAAGACCAGCCGTACTTGGTCTGCGACCGAACTGAGCGCAAGTATTGCGGCAAACCACCCTGGCATAGCGACGACAACAAGTGACTCTCCGCAAGCGGCCTTGGAGGCGGCTTGGCTGGAGCAAGAAATCGCTGTGGCCGCCGGGTCGGTCTACCTCGCAGGCGAGATAATCCAACTTCTCAACCCTTCTACGAATACGGCAGAGGGTCGACCGCGGTAGTATGTTCTTGGTGATTCGGAATACATTCGTTCTCGTGACGCTTCTGGCCTTCCAGCTCGTGCTGCCAGCTGGTTCAAATGCACAGCTGTTTCCCGAACTCCCTTTCGATTCACGTCAGTTCACCTTTGAGATCCTTGGTGAAAATCATTTGCGTCTCACTGGAGAAGTCGAGCTTGAAGGTGAAGGCTGGCAGTTTTATGCAGACCAAGTTGATTTCTTCGCAGACGAGAAGCGTCTGGACGCAGTGGGTAATGTCGTCTACGTAGCCGAAGGCGCACGGTTAGCCGCGGAACGAGCCGAAATTAACACCGAAGATCTCACCGGCATCTTCCATGAGGCCACTGGTTCCATAAACATGGGTGACGAAGTCGAGCGGAGCATGTTTGGTTCACAAGAACCGGACATGTATTTCTATGGCCAGACTATTGAAAAGATTGACCCGAGAACCTACCGACTTTCGCAAGGTGGTTTTACTAGTTGTGTGCAACCCACACCTCGCTGGGAACTGACCTCAAACGAATTCACGATAAACCTAGATGACTATGCACTACTTCGAAATACGGTACTTAAAGTCAAAGGCGTCCCGGTCTTTTACCTACCGGTAATGTACTACCCCATTCAGGAAGATGGTCGCGCTACAGGGTTTCTCATGCCAACCTATGGAGCTTCCACGTTTCGAGGAACAAGTTTAAGTAACGCCTTCTTTTGGGCTATGGGTCGAAGCCAAGATGCCACCTTTTTTCACGACTGGTTCACTAGCCGCGGGCAGGGTACAGGTGCTGAATACCGACACATAGGCTCCCAAGGATCCGGTGGAAACTTTCGAGCCTACTTCCTCAATGAAACAGAAAGCACGTTCTCGCAAAATGGTTTCGACTTTTCGCTTCCCGCGCGTCGTAGTTACGAATTGCGTGGAGATTTGCGACAACCAATCACATCAAACATCACCGCCAGGGGAAACATTGACTTTTTCTCTGATGTAACCGTTCAACAGATGTATCACACAAACATCTTCGACGCATCCAATCGTCAACGCAACTTGAATGGAAACATTTCCGGGACGTGGGGTGCGTATCGACTCAGTGGAACTTTCGATGCAAATGAAACGTTCTTCGGCGATCATTCGGCAACACTCTGGGGTAACGGACCAAGTATCAGTTTCGGTCAAGGTCAACGTGCGATTCCCGGCACCCCCTTCTATTACTCATTTGATAGCCAGTACGTAAAACTGCTGCGACGAACCACCTTCGATCCAGGTGGCGACGAAACTCAATTAAACGCCGGCCTGCAACGGGTCGACGTGAACCCAACCCTGCAAATTCCGTTCACCCGATGGCCGTTTCTCACCATTAATTCAGGAGTCTCATTTCGATCAACTTACTGGACAGAAAGCATTGACACTGCAACCAACGAACAGGTTCCTAATGGTATCGGTAGAAATTTCATCGAGTTGCAGTCGCAGATTACAGGACCAAGCTTTGTCAGAATATGGGACACTCCAAACAGCGGTTACTCAGAACGTGTCAAGCACGTGATCGAACCCTACATGACGCTACGTCGACTAACCGCAGTTAATAATTTCGATCGGATTATTCAGAATGAAGGTATCGACTCGATTCTGGGAGGCACAGAAATTACTTATGGGTTGAACAACCGTGTTTATGCCCGTCTTTCGAGTGGAGCAAATGCCGGAGCAGCACGTGAAATACTGAATGTTGCCTTGACGCAGACTTACTATACGAACGACCAAGCAGCCCAATTTGATCGCGCTTTTTCAACGAGCTTCAATGACACACCCCCGTCCAACTTTTCGCCTATGGCGCTAATGGTTCGTACGGAACCAACAAACGACCTCAGTGCATCTTTACGCACCGAATATGACACTCAGTTTGGAGCAATCAGAA
>CAZWIL010000146.1:1462-5808 GCA_964634175.1 uncultured Vicinamibacteraceae bacterium | reverse complement strand
GACATCCATCCGCAGCCTCGATCTCCTCTAGTGAAACCCCGTTATAGCCCTTGCCCTCGACCATGATATGGCAATCGATCGCATCCAAATGGCTGTGGATGACGCCATGATAGCTGCCGGTATATTGCAGCTGGTCTGAAGCTCCTGTTTCGGTTGCGCGAAGCACTTCTCGGTTGAGGATTGTTGTGGCATCGACCGCTTCTTCTTGAACGATGTCGTGCGCCAAGGAAACACTGATCCCGTCTTGAACAAGTGCCGCCGCTTGTAAACGCTTCTCAGACGTAATCAGATTGGCTGCACCTAATTCGTCGTCCACACCCCATCGGCCCCAATTCGATAACTCCTCCATCGCACGCAAATAATCCGCTTCCGTCTCCATACGCTCATCGGCCTGCGTCTCGACGTCGCACCCATATAAGGTCATCGCCAACAGACTCACACCGATTCCGAACGTTGCCACCTGCAGCTTTCTGCTCGTCATGAAGCCTCCCTAGATTCTTGTGACAGCAGGATAGAACCTAGCCATCCCAGAAGCGCTACGGCCGTGAATGCGGCGAGTCGAAACATTGTTACTACCGGGCCAAAAATACAACGCTGGATTCTTAGTAGTTGTCCAATCCTTCAGTCAGTTCAATATAAGTCCCAAATGGATCCGTGAAGAACGCGATCGCAATTCCGAGACCTTCGATCTCACGATAGGGTCGATCGAAGGTCACACCCATACCCTCGAGACGCCGGCAAAATGCTTCCAGACCATCAATCTCGAAACCGATATGGTCAAGGCTCCGACCTTGGGTCCCCTCAGGAGCCTCGGCCGCATTTGAAAACGTCAGGTTGACACCAGGTAGGTCCGCCGCTTCAAATGAACCACGCATCCCAGCCTCGGCATTGAACGTCCTCACGTACCATGTTTTCATGGCATCAACATCGTGGGTGGAAAAATGAATATGGTGTAACGCCACCGGGTCGGTCTGCGTTCGGTTTTCGACCAGTTCGACCTTGATGTCGTCAGGGGCCATGACGAATGCCACATACGTATCTTGGTTGGCAATGTAGGCCATGTCGTCCTTGACCTCAAGCGCGGGTGGTAACTCCTCACGCGTCACAATCGGGTATCCAGCGGCTCGGACTGAGGCCAGCGCATCAGACACACTTGGCACCCAAAAGCCTATGTGATTAACGGTAGTCCCTTTTGTTCCACCGGTTGGCGCCCGTTCAGACAACAAAATATGCACATTCGGAAACCTGACCAGTTGACCGCTTCCAAACGACGCGGTCTCTCCACCAAGCGTATCGACCCAAAACTTCATCTGTTCGTCCACGTTGGTGACATTTAGGTGATGATGGCCGTAAACGACCGGGCCCTCTTTCGCAGCATTTAGTTGAGCGAATCCGGTCGACACACACACCAATACGAATACGATTGCCATTATCGGTATCACGACACGTTTCATGACTCCTGCCTCCTAATTTCCTGTCCGAGTCCGAACCAGCACACTATAATTTTCGCTAGGTCAGTCATTCTACCTGTTTCATCGTTCGATCTTCTGGTTTGCTTTGAGACAAGTCTTATCGACACGATTGACACGCACGCAGCGTAGAATGAGTTTGCACCGAAACTTCGAAAAGGCAAGCATTATGAAACTCTTGCGCAGTCAGTTGTCTGTCGGAGGCTTAGTCGCACTTCTCCTACTCGGACTACGTCCCTCATCACAAATTACGCTGGTGGCACAGAACGCCCCCACTTGGACAGCACCTCTTACTTCGTGGGGCGCTCCAGACCTTCAAGGCATCTGGGACTACAGAACCGCTACACCACTGGAGCGACCAGCCAAGTTCAAGGGACAAGAGTTCTTGACTGACGAAGAGGTCGCAGCCTATGAACATCGAGCCGCGACCCGTGCCGACGGACGACCTCCTGACGATCCTCGAACCGCGCCCTCAGTGCACGCCCCGGAGTGGTTGGATTATGGAAAAACCGTAGTTGGAACGAGGCGAACATCGCTGGTCACGCTACCACCAGATGGCCGTATCCCTCCGCTCTCCGACGAAGGCCAAGATCGAGTTGAGAGCCGACAAGCAGAACGATCGGCTCGCGGACCTGCACATTCCTATACTTCCCGAAGTCTCTGGGAACGATGCATCACTCGCGGCTTGCCCAACGGTATGCTGCCAGCAGGCTATAACAACAACGTTCAATTTTTGCAGACACCCAGTGTCGTCGTGATCTTCAACGAAATGATCCACGATACCAGGATCATTCCGCTGGATGGTCGTCCGCACCTAGACAACTCCATTCGTCAGTGGCGGGGCGACTCTAGGGCGTGGTGGGAAGATGACACACTTGTGATTGAAACAACCAACTTCTCCAAACACATCGATTTTCGTGGAGCAAGCAACGACCTCCATTTAATAGAGCGGTTCAGGCGGACCGGACCGAAGACAGTAAGTTACGAGTTCACGGTCACAGACCCAACCACTTGGACCAGTCCCTGGACAGTTACCTTCCCCATGACCCGCACGACCGACCCTGTTTACGAATATGCGTGCCACGAAGGCAACTATGGTTTGTTGAACATTCTCACAGTAGCGCGTTCAACCACCCCATGATGAAGACGGTCCGCTGTGACCTATCTTGTTCATTGTTAATTGGCCTGCTTGTGTACCGGAGTAAGATGGGTCATGGGTTTTTGCGAACATTGTGAAGGTCAACGCTTCGACCGTGCGCAGGTGTTACGGATGCTGAGAGCAACACGACGTCAGCTTCGGGATCACCCTCAGCCAAGTACTGCCGAAGAAGTATTAACTATGGCAATTCAGGCTGTACGGTCTCTTGAAATTCCGCATCTCGAAGTTTTTGATGAGATACCTGACGAAGTGGTCCACTAGTTAAAGTCGGGTTAGAGCGACGGTAACTACTCGTCCGGTTGGTCCAACAATTTACCGCGTGCGTCCCTCAGGGAACGAACGCCCGTGACACGGTCGCGAGCCAAATGGGCTTCACTGTAAAATCCCGCAGTAGCCAAACGAATCGTTACGTAATCCGATCCTAGGTTCTCCCAGTACCAACCATGAATCCCAGAGAACGGTGCGATGTACGAACCATGCTCGCCCGCCGTTTCCTCAGCATCAAAACTCTCGGCATAGCCTGGCGGGGCACCATCGGGCGCACTGTGAAAGTTGAAGCTCACCGCCCCGGTCGCCTCCCACGAAAACAGCATGCTTGCACCTTCAGCCAATCGATAAGTTGATTCAACCCACTCCGTCGGTGCCAATTCCAACTCCAGAACATCGGTTTTGTATTCCGTTTCCTCCGGAGCGATAGGCTGAACCCGCGATAAACCCAGGAGTCCGAAGGCACTTCCAGTTCCGAGTGGATCAAGTCCATATTCTGCAGGTAACACCACTCCGACAACGACGACAACAGCCACCGCAAACGATGCTATCGTCACCCACGCTAAACGCCTCGCTGAAGGTTTAGAGCTCGATTGATTCACGTGCCACCGACCTCAGATCACGAATAGAAGACATAACCCAACATCTGGTTACCAGCGAGAACAAATCCAGCCGTCATTAAAGCCACATTGGTCGCAAACGCATATTGTCCAAAGCTGTCACGTTCACGCCAATAGGTAAATCCAATCAACACCAGCGCCAAAGCCAAAAACTGACCCACCTCCACGCCAAGGTTGAAGCTCAGCATGTTAGTGATAAGTCCAGTCTGAGAAAGCGTAAACTCCTGAACCTTCGTCGCGAGGCCGAATCCATGAAACAAACCAAAGACCAAGACTGCGGTTTTTTGATTTGGTTGAATATGAAAGACACGTTCAAACCCGCCGAGGTTGTCAAAAGCCTTATAAGCAACCGACAGACCAATAATTGCATCCACGATATAAGCATTGGCTCCGATGTTCGCTAACACACCGAATAAGAGAGTGGCACTGTGTCCCAACGTGAACAGACTGACGTAGAGCACTACGTCTTTAATCTTGTACAGAAAAAAAATCACACCCACTAAAAAGAGCAAATGGTCGTATCCCGTAACCATATGCTTGGCACCTAGATACATAAACGGAAAGACCGCGACCCCATCGACGGCCTGTACAAATGCGGCGTTCTGCTCATCCATAGGATGAGCTTGCAACGGCGAACTCAAAGTCGCGAACACGATGGCTAATCCAACACCAAGGAATACCAGTCGTCGTTTCCTCATTAAATCACTGTTGTTCAAAATGCTCATAGTCATCTCAAGAACAGGGATAGGCCAACATAAATGCCCGCAAGATCAACACAGTGTCCCATTGGTCCATTTCAACTGGATGCGTTTCCAAGTACTGATCCACAAT
>CAZWIL010000146.1:0-1362 GCA_964634175.1 uncultured Vicinamibacteraceae bacterium | reverse complement strand
CACAAGGCACATAATGAAGAAAAGAGCGGGTCGCGCGATCATCGTTCCTACCTCCAGACACGAAGTGACACCGACACAAAATTATTGATCGAAAGCGCTTCACGCGTAGGATGCGCTAAAAACAAACATCGTCACCTACAAAAATCGAAGAATCGTAAAGAATCAGACAAAAAGCAGCCCCACCGATCCGCTTGCCTACCTACCGTACTATGTCAGCCTGGAAATAGTCCGGAAGACCGGGTAGGGTGTCGACGAGAATGTCGACGACAGCTTGGCGGGCCGCCTGCGTCAAATGTTCGTAAGCTTCGGCAGTTTCACGGCCAGAAAGCACCTCCCACATCCTTTTATAAATCGCCGTTTTTGCCATAGCCGGTAGTGCCTCGAATGCGTCTGTATAGATCATGTAACTGCACGGATACCGAAAAAGGCGGGTTTCAAGATCGAAGTCGCGAAGTGACCGACCTTGCCGATCGCGTGGGCTACGGTCTGCGAATTGCCGGGTAAAACCAGATGACCCGACGACCGGCGTCTCCAACAAAGACTCATCGACAAACAGAAGATAATCGACTAATTCGACAGCAGCCTCAGCCATTAACTGATCGAACACTGACGGGTTCGCGGCTTCGCGAAAACCTATCCGACGTGTCTCCCACCCTAGTCGTGTAATCAAGTTCGTCATGTGGGTCTGATGTTCCAAGACCATAAGAGCTACGACATCACTATAAGGAGAAAGGTAACCGGTCACGTCAAACCGATCGGCCAAAGAATCCAGCTGAGGCACATCCGAACTCGCAAACGATGTTGGTTCATCGACATTGGTGACCTCGACATTTCCCATATGGGAGACCGGTCCCACTTGTCCAGTGACATACCAACCACCCCACCGATGCTCCAAGGGGCTCCGATGATCAGAAACATAACCACTCGCATACGCCAGCGGGTCAGACGATAAGGGAGCAGTACTAAGAACCTGCAACCCTGGCACGGCGAGCGTATCCCAAGAAAGATGACAAGCTAAACAACTATCATTCCGTTGGAACTGTGGCGTGTTTGCGTCATTCTGATCCAACGTGTAAAACAAGACGCCCTGCTGCCGGTCCTGTGCAGCAACTTCCAACATATCCCCGCCTCTCACCCAGGCGACCGCAACACTATCGTTGAAATAAATGACTCGAGGATTTTTGGAATTGATCAGTCGCGCCTGAAAACTTGTCGGTGAAAACACCGCAACCTGAGAGGTTAACGAAATATCGAGTGCGGTCAACACAGAGCCAAGATAGCCAGAAGACCCGGTAGCCTCAAGTGTGACTACACCTTCACGCAGTTGTTGGTTGAGCTCGGTGATTCCATTGTGGGCAGGCC
>CAZWIL010000145.1:1975-5824 GCA_964634175.1 uncultured Vicinamibacteraceae bacterium | reverse complement strand
AGCGCCTGCTTGACATGCAGGAGGTCGGCGGTTCAAGTCCGCCCGTGCCTACCATGGCCAGCGTTTCAAACCCCATTAGTTAAGCACTTAACCTTATGAATGCACTTACCGTGACGCTCCCGGACGGAGCCACCAAAATGGCTTCGCCGGGCCAACCAGTCTCTACAATCGCCGAGAGCATCTCTTCACGTTTTGCGAAACAAGCCTTGGCCGCAATAGTAAACAAACGGATGGTTGACCTGTCATTTCCACTTGAAGCAGATTCGGCCGTCACTTTCGTGACTCACGATTCACCCGAGGCACTGTACCTCTACCGCCATTCAACTGCTCACTTAATGGCTGCGGCCGTTACTGCTCTTTTCCCGGACGCCCAGTGCGGCATTGGTCCGCCGATCGATGAGGGTTTCTTTTACGACTTCGTCGTCAATCGACCGTTCGTGCCTGAAGATCTCATCGCTATTGAACAAAAAATGAAGGAGTTTTCGTCGCAAAACCTACCATTCGAGCGCAGGATGCTTTCGAAAGAAGAAGCGAAAGATTACTTTCGTGACAAGGCTGAGCCACTCAAAGTTCAATTAATTGAGGAAAAGGGTGGACCGGTAGTGTCGTGTTACACCATTGGAGAGATCTTCATTGATTTCTGTACGGGACCGCATGTGCCGTCTACAGGGAGACTAAAGGCGTTCAAGGTTCTCAATAGCTCCAATGCCTACTGGAAAGGCGATGCACAGAATCAACCAATGCAGCGCATCTACGGAACGGCATTTTTTAAAGAATCAGCCCTTAAAACCCACCTTCACCGATTGGAGGAAGCAAAAAAACGCGACCATCGTAAACTCGGTAAAGAACTGGGACTCTTCATGTTTCATCAGTTCGCACCTGGCGCCCCTTTTTGGTTAGCCGACGGAACAACGTTGTACAACCAATTAGCCGAATACATGCGGACGGTGCTCTATCCAGAAGGTTATACGGAACTTCGAACGCCGCTAGTTTTTAACCGCCAACTCTGGGAAACATCGGGACACTGGGAACATTATCGAGACAACATGTTTCTCGTGGAATCCGAAGGTGAACCTTTCGGACTTAAGGCTATGAACTGCCCGGCACACATGCTGGTATTTGCCAGTGAAGTTCGAAGCTATCGAGACCTGCCCTTGCGGTTTCACGACCAAGGTGTCCTGCACAGAGACGAAGCATCTGGCGTCTTATCTGGCCTAACACGGGTCAGACAATTCTGCCAGGACGACGCTCACTGTTTTGTCACCGAAGACCAGATTCGAGAAGAAGTCGAGCGACTTCTACGTATGATCGATCGCGTGTACGACGACTTTGGCCTTGAATATTCAATGGAACTATCCACACGTCCCGAAGATTTTCTTGGTGACATAGAAACGTGGGATCACGCAGAAGACCAACTAAAGCAAGCCCTCACTGCAACAGAGCGACCATTCGAGCTCTCTGAAGGTGAAGGAAACTTTTACGGCCCCAAGATAGACTTTCACGTGACTGACGCGATCGGTAGAAAGTGGCAATGCGCAACGATTCAGTTAGATTACCAGCTCCCCAAAAGATTCAAACTCAAGTACATTGGAGCAGACAACGCAGAACACAGCCCAGTCGTCATCCACCGTGCAATTTTTGGCAGTTTTGAGCGGTTCATAGCTCTCTTAATCGAACACTACGCGGGAAAATTTCCGCTATGGCTGGCCCCACTTCAAGTTATTGTCCTTCCCATCGCCGATCGTCACGTCGAATACGCCCATGCAGTCGAAGAAAAAATCAGAGAAGCCGGTTTACGGGTCAAAATTGACAGTCGGCAAGAAAAAATCGGGTATAAAATTCGCGAAGCACAACTTCGCAAAGTACCATATATGCTTGTAGTGGGAGACCGAGAATCCTCTGAAGGCACCGTGGCTGTTCGAAGTGCCACCCTGGGGGATCAAGGTAGTCACGCCCTTGAGTCGTTCGTCAAGGCGTCACTAGAAGAGGTTCGTGTGAAACGTTCACCCGCTGAGGGTTAAGATAACAGACGCTCGTAACTCGGATTTGATCTGTGCAAGCCACACTCACGACTAGGAGGTAAAGTATCGCTTTTCGAGGACCACGTCGAGATTTTCGTCAAAGCCGCGCGAGAACCAACGAACGCATCCGAGTTAGAGAGGTCAGAGTAATCGATGACGAAGGTGAGCAATTGGGTGTAATGTCGCCCCAAGAAGCTCTGACGATTGCCCGTGGAAAAGAACTTGACTTGGTGGAAGTATCACCAACAGCACAACCCCCGGTGTGTCGTATTACCGACTATGGCCGCTACCAGTATCAAGAACAGAAGCGAACCCGACAGGCCAAGAAAAATCAAAAAACGATCGTCATAAAGGAAATCAAGTTCAGGCCTAAGGTTGATGAGCACGATTATCAATTCAAGAAAAAACATGTGGAACGATTTTTGGCTGATGGAGACAAAGTGAAAGCGACCATTTTTTTTAGAGGACGAGAGATGGCCCACCCGGAATTCGGGCGTCATATTCTTAACCGCCTCGTGGAAGATCTCTCAGAAGTCGCCTCGCAAGAAACGATGCCTCGAATGGAAGGCAACCAGATGCATACCATCTTGACCAGTAAAACCGTGGCACGAAAGGGACGTTAACGCAGTAAATACGGTTATGAGAGAGGACATCTTAGGATCACACTAACCGTCTTATATAATCCTTTACTTTTCAACTTATCGAAAACGGAACAGATATGCCGAAAATCAAAACTCACCGCGGTGCCGCGAAACGATTTAATAAGACTGGTAACGGCAAGGTTTCCCGCGCTAAGGCATTCAAGCAACATATCCTAACGAGCAAAACAACAAAACGTCGGCGAAACCTTAGGGGCACTACGTTAATATCGCCTGCTGACACTTCGCGCGTGGAGAAAATGATTCCGTATAAATGATCACTGACTAACAGTGGCAACAAATTGAAGACATTAAGAAATCAAGACTCAGTGTATTCGTTGACCGCTGACTCTTGACTCGCAATAAGAAACTAGGAGTCAAAACATCATGCCTCGAGTAAAACGTGGCCCGTTGAGACGAAAAAAACGCCGTCGACTACTGGCGAGGGCCAAGGGTTTCTATCAAACCAAGAGCAAACTTTATCGTGCCGCTAAAGAAGCTGTCGACACCTCGCTCGCTTATGCTTTTGTCGGCCGTCGCCGTAAGAAACGTGATTTTCGGCGACTATGGGTAATTCGAATTAATGCCGCCGCACGAGAGCATGGACTGAGCTATAGCCAATTCATGGCAGGCCTAAAGACGTCTGGCGTGGGTCTCGACCGGAAGGCCTTGGCTGACCTTGCCGTGACGGAACCTAACGCATTCTCCCATTTGGCCAGCCAAGTCAAAGAGGCGCAGGCCAGTTAACGCCTACGCGATTTCTCGCGGGTGACTGTCTCCTCCGACATCGACCGACTGCGCACAGAATTCAGGAGTGCGCTTAGCAACGCCTCAACCAGTAGAGACTTACAGAACCTTCATGACCACTACCTCGGTCGGAAACGTGGGTTACTGGCCGCTTTACTGAAGACAATTGCTTCTGTTCCAGTTGACCAACGGCGCTCTTTAGGAACAGCGGCCAATTCACTCAAGAAAGAAATTGAAGCCGCTCTTCTTGCCAGGCGTGAAGGTTTTGAGTCCAAACAGACGACGGTAGAAGAAATTGACGTCACGCTGCCAGGTCGAGATTCACCTCTGGGCCACCGTCATCCGCTAACACTTTTAAGAGAGGAAATCGAACGCATCTTTTCAAGCCTAGGATTCGAAATTCTTCATGGACCAGAGGTGGAAGACGACTATCACAACTTTGA
>CAZWIL010000145.1:0-1875 GCA_964634175.1 uncultured Vicinamibacteraceae bacterium | reverse complement strand
TTGGTTGGTGAAGACGTAACGATGGCGGACCTCAAAGGCACTCTCGAATGTTTTCTGCACCAATTATTTTCACCTGAAATCAATGTAATGTTTCGGCCGAGCTTTTTTCCTTATACCGAGCCCAGTGCCGAGGTATTCATCACCTGCGTCTTCTGTGAAGGCGCCGGCTGTCCAGTTTGCAAGAAAACAGGCTGGCTTGAAATTCTCGGAAGCGGAATGGTGCACCCTGCTGTTTTTCGTGCAGTCGGATATGACCCCGAGCGATACACCGGTTGGGCATTCGGTGTCGGAATCGATCGAGTCGCCCTGCTAAAGTATCGTGTCGAAGATATTCGACTGTTTTATGACAATGACTTACGCCTATTGGAGCAGTTTCCCTATTGAGAATCCTTCTTTCTTGGCTGCGTGACTTCGTAGACGTTGACGTCAGCACCGAAGAGCTGGCCGACGCGTTAACAACACATGGGTTCGAAGTGTCAGCGGTCGAATCAATCTCGACGTCGGTGGCCGGCGGCAAGCCAGATGCCGTCCTCGACCTTGAGATCACAACCAATCGACCAGACTGCCTGAACGTTCTTGGCATTGCCAGAGAAGTGTCAACAATCTACGACTCTGAACTCCGCACCTCTGAGATCAACGTGTCCGAAGAACCGGTCACGAATACGGGTGACGACACCTTAGATCTGGATGTCAGCATCGAATCTCCAGATTTGTGTCTACGGTACGCCGGTGCCGTGGTAGATGTCACCGTTGGTCCGTCTCCCGGTTGGCTGGCGGCTCGTCTTTCGTCGGCTGGCGTTCGCCCGGTCAATAACATCGTCGACATCACAAACTATGTGATGCTTGAAATGGGTCAACCGATGCACGCATTCGACCTAGAATGCCTCGAAAATGGAGTCATTAAGGTTCGCCTGGCTGAAAACGATGAACTAATTCGGACACTCGACGGACAGGAACATCGTCTTTCGCCCGATACCCTAGTGATCGCCGATGCGGACCGACCTCAGGCCATAGCCGGCATCATGGGAGGGGCCGACTCTGAGGTTTCTAGCTCATCACGCTCCGTGGTGCTGGAAAGTGCTTATTTTCAACCGACCTCCGTCCGCCGAACCAGCAAGCGACTCGCTTTATCCACAGAGGCGTCATACCGATTCGAACGAGGCGGCGATGTTGAAGCTCCCGTGGCGGCTATGCGCCGTGCGTTGACACTATTTCATGAAACTGGAGCCGGAAGATTGCGTGGTTCTGTTGTAGATAATTACCCACAGCCACATAGCTTAAAGGAGTCAATTCTGCTTCGGCACACTAGAATTTCAAAAATTCTTGGTGTGAATATCAGTTCGACTTTCGTCGAAGCCACGCTCAAGCGACTTGACTTCGCACTCGAACCGGCCGCGAAAGATCAAGAGGTGAGTGGCTCGGCCGAGGCAACTCAGGTTGGATTGATGTGGCATGTGGTCGCACCGTCGCGACGGGTGGACGTCAGCCAAGAAATCGACTTAATCGAAGAGGTTGCTCGACACTACGGATACGACCGTCTCCCATCTACATTTCCACCCGTTATGCAGGCTCCCTTACAGTTGAGTCCCTGGCACAAACAACAACGTTTACTTCGTCAAGTTTTGACGGCTGGCGGTTGTTCGGAAGCTATAACCTACAGCTTTACTGATCGAACCGCGGCGCTACCTTTTGTGGACAACGAGAGTGACCTGGTTGATATTGCTAATCCATTGTCAGAAAAATACACGGTACTCCGCCCGTCCCTCATTCCAGGATTGCTCGACTCGCTCATTCATAACCGGCGGCGCGAACGTCGAGACATCAGACTCTTCGAGATCGGCAAACGTTTTAGACAGTCGACTGGTGAGACTTCGG
>CAZWIL010000144.1:0-5843 GCA_964634175.1 uncultured Vicinamibacteraceae bacterium | reverse complement strand
AGCCATGCGGTCCCACACGGAATATCTGACTTTTCGCCTTTCAGGACGAATGGCGCTCGAAAACATCACACCAAGGGTTGCCGCAATCGTCAACCGGAGTGGTGTGAAAGAGGGTTTGGTCTTGTGCAACGCTATGCACATTACAGCGTCTGTGTTTATTAATGACGACGAAGCGGGCTTACATGAGGATTACAAGACGTGGTTGGAAGATTTAGCGCCATTTGACGCCTCACCCACGCGATATGCTCACAATCGGACTGGTGAGGATAATGCCGATGCCCATATGAAGCGTCAGATTATGGGACGTGAAGTGGTGGTTGCGATTACCGACGGGCAACTTGATTTCGGGCCATGGGAACAGATTTTTTACGGCGAATTTGATGGGAATCGCTCCAAACGCGTCTTAGTCAAGGTCATTGGGGAATAGGACACAGCTTTGGTTGTAGTGCCCGACTTATCATTACTGATGCCGGGTCTTTTCCTATAAATCACGGGTAGTGGGCTACCTTCAACAGTTCTTGGTGATCGAATGAATCCGTCGGACGGCTCACAGCAGCTGACCCTTCTGTATTCTCGAACTCAGATCCAACAGCGGGTTACCGAACTCGCAAAGGCGATCGCCGCCGACTATCCTGGACCTGGTCTGGTAGTTGTGGGCGTGCTGAATGGTGCCGTTGTTTTTCTGGCGGACCTGCTACGAGCGTTTCGGCAAGACGTGCGCCTGGGATTTGTAAGCGTGTCCAGTTACGGAACAAGTGCCGAATCCTCTGGTGCACCTGCTATACAAATTCAGAGTGACCTACCGGTGGTGGGCGAGGATGTGCTTATCGTGGAGGACATTCTAGATACTGGTTTAAGCATGACATTGCTGTGTCAAGCCATTCAGGCGCGATCGCCAGCTTCGCTTCGCATTTGTGTATTAATCGATAAGCGGCAAAGGCGGTTGCATGCGGTTAAAACCGATTATGTTGGTTTTGAACTTTCAAGTGGCTTTGTGGTGGGCTACGGCATGGATTATGCCGAGCGATATCGCTCCCTTCCGGACATCTTTTCCATTGATGTCACAGATCCTGAATGTGGGAACGATGGCGACCCTAAGCTTGGTTAGGCGATCGCGACTACGGTACGGCCTTTGACAGAGTTTTTGAGCAAATCTCCTATTACTTCTGGAAGGGTTTTGAACGGTATTTCGTGGATGATTGTTTCCAATTGGGTTGGCTTCATATCTGTCGCGATCCGCTGCCACGCCTCGTGCCGGCGTTCTGTCGAACAGAGCACGGAATCGATACCCAGTAGATTGATTCCTCGCAGAATGAATGGCATTACGGTCGTGTTCAGCTCGACACCTGCTGTTAAACCTGAACTTGCGATACAGCCACCGGGTTTCATGGTCCGTGTCAGCCATGCCAGGATGTTTCCCCCGACTGGGTCCACAGCTCCTGCCCACTGCGCTTTCTCAAGCGGACGCGTCCCCATTTCAAGTTCTCCACGCAAGATCACATGAGTGGCTCCTAGGGTGTGGAGGTATTCATGGGCATCATCCTTACCTGTCAAGGCACTGACTTCGTAGCCGAGGGTTGCCAGAAAATGCACAGCCAGGCTCCCGACGCCTCCTGTGGCGCCGGTGACGATAACAGGACCGTTTTCTGGCCTCAATCCATTACGTTCCATTTGGATAACCGATAGGGCTGCCGTGAAGCCGGCGGTGCCGATTGCCATCACGTCACGCGTTGTAAACCCGTCCGGGACCGGCACGATCCAATCAGCCGGGACACGCACATATTCAGAAAAGCCGCCATCGACAGAAACACCGAGGTCATGACCTGTGACAAGAACCTGACTACCAGCTTCATAGCGCGGGTCACCACTTGAGATGATTGTGCCCGCAGCGTCGATGCCGCCAATGAGGGGAAAACGACGCAAGATCTTGCCGGCCCCGGTCGCCGCGAGAGCGTCCTTATAGTTGATACTGGAATAGTCAGTTTTAAGAACAATTTCACCGTCGGTAAGTTCGTCGAGTGACGTGCGAACGAGTCTTCCCTCAATCCGTTCGTTTTCCTTGAAAATCCGAAACGCGGTGAACGTGCTTGGTGCTCTCATCCGTTCATCATACAGACCCAGAGGCTGCGAGATTATCCGAAATGTTTCACTCGACCGACTCAAGCCTTGTTTTATAGCGATTCTCTCTGGTGGTCTGGCTTGGCAAGTTGCTGCTTCGCCTTATTGACCCAGAATTTGGACTGAGTGGTAAGGTGCGCACGCATGTCGTGCCGGACGTTTATGTTCGGACAGGTCTCGGCGACATAATGGAGCCAGTGATCTTTGTAGTTGTTTAGCCAATGCCTGTAGTCTTCGACCGCAGTTTCTGTCATGACCACTGATAACGTTCGTTCGGACCAGACATCAAAGCGCAATCTTGCCAAGACGACCACCTGAGCTGGATATTCGTCAAGAAGATGCTGAGCTGGATTGGTGTTGAACTGCTCGTCAATCTGGATAAGTGTTGTTTTTGCGAGACAAGTCGCTCTTGCCCAAATTTGATGTCGATCATCGGTCGAAGCAAATGGATTACCACACTCGACCGGATCCCGATGGGACCATCGTGGGACAGTTGATTTTCGCAGTAGGTCTGGCAATCCGTCGAAATCGGGCATCGTTGAAGGTCTGTGATACATAGCAGTCTGGTTGGGGCAATAGCTCCCCAACTCAACGTCGGTTAGGGTCAGTGAACCATGGTGCACGTGCAGGGTCTATAGCTATTTTTTGTCCGACAGCTGAAGAGGGTTTAAACGAATCTGGAAAGGGTGGCACGGACAGTGTACGTGTTCCGCTCTGCGCTTCGCCAATGAATCAGAATAGGACTCTGGTAGGTTCCTTCAACGACTGCGGTTTGTCCTGAGGGGTTAACGTTTGAAACCAGTAGATCGATGGAACGTTTAACTCCGAATAGCCGTTCAGCGGGTTTAGCCAATGCTCGTGCTACTAACTGCTCAATACGTGAGGTGGGCAGACCTAATACATCGACGAGCTGGTTTACTGACTGCACGACGTCGTAGCGAGCATACGCACGTGCTTTGAGAGGGACTGATCGTGGTTCGTTCCAGACGTGCCGCGCCTTCTCTGCTACGAAGCGGAATGGTTCACGTAACACGTCAGCCAAATCGTGTCGCATCAACAGTGTTTCATACTCGTTGACCGTGAGGCATGCATGCTTCTCGCCGGTGGCCAACTCTAGTCTGAGCCGACCCTTTCCAGAGTCGTGGCTGGCAACAAAATCAGCGAGCTGTTCATGCAGTCCATATCGGGGGTCCTTAAGGCTGACAGCCTCGATGGGATGGGAGGACACTGGTATCTTGAGATCAGTATGTGCGACGGTGACTTCGTCATCGTAGCCAACGAGCACCGTCGTTCGTTTTCGCGGTGTATTGTCGAAGATACCGTCAAGGTCGACGAAGTAAACAGGGGCCGGTTTTAGTCGATACGAGACGCATGCCCGAAGTCCACCGAAGATGAACCTCAGGTGAGAGTCCCCGTTCAACGGTTCATGACGGCGTTGCTCTGCCGTCAGTTCGCTCCGATCGCCGAGGTCGTCATGTCGATAACCACCACGTTCAGGGAACAAAGCTCGGTAGAGATCGAGATACGAAGTCACACCCTGTTGCTGTCCGACGAGCCGGCGTTGCAGGCTTTGTGGCAAGTATCCGGCCGTTGTGTGGAGTGAGCTGTAGAAACAATGTGCATAACGGTCTAGGCTGTCTCCGACTGTTGCAGCAGCGTGGCTACGGACATCAGTGAGAGAGACCCTAGTTTGGGGCGTGATGTCGAGTGCGAACTGAAGCGGTGCCATCTTTTTAGGAAAGGTTATCGCAATAGGTCGAACAGGTAACTGTATTTCAACGTCAGGGTTCGGCCCGCGCTTGAGGGAATTTCGCTTCCAAGTCCTTGGATGTCGTTATAAACAACAAAAAGTCCGGTGTTGGCATCAGAGAGTAAGCCAAACCGAAGATTTGACGACCAGAGGTCGGCACGATCGTTGTACTGGACCAACGCCTGAAAGAACATACGCGTTGTGAAGGAATAGGACACCCGAAAGCGAGCCAGGTTTGTTTTAAAAGCCCCGCCAGGGAGTCGCAGGTCGTTATATGACCATTCTAAGGTGGTGTTGAGGGTTTCACCGACGCGGGCAGAAATCGATGGTGTAATCGTGGCGCGGTCACCGCCGAAAAAGCCTCCGAAGAACGCATTGACATTTGCGCTCACGGGTGCACCGAAATTCGTGTTACCAGCAAACTGTGCTTCTTTGTGCTCGTAACTACCAGGCGGAACAATGACACCAGGGAAGATCTCAAATGGTTCAAAGACCCCTTCTTGGGTGATGTTCATGCCGGTGTGGATCTCGTATCCGTTTCGCCACTCGAGATGGTTATCGATGTGTGTGAATTGGGTTTCGTGTAGACCTGTGGTGTAGTCGAAATATGTGTTGTGGGCAACGTGCGGTCGTACTTCATGCAGTCCCCAAAAGTCTTGTGGGCGGAACGTCGCGAAGGCACTAGCATTCATCCGCCGATAGCTTTGACGGGATAAGAAACCAACTTCCGGGTTAAAGTTTGGCGCGACCTCTGTAAATCCGAGGTTTAGGCGAAGTCTCTCGGATTGGTGCTGGGCCGTCAAAGTGTAAGCATGCGTCTTATCTCTCGGTTGTCCTGGGCTGTCAGTTTTTGCAAAAAATCCTGCAACAGTGCCACCTTGTCCGATGCCCCAGCGACCATCAACTGCATAGCTTCGGTTGTAGTCATTATTTCCAGCTAAATCTCCCGTCGCTTGTCGGTTGACAAACATTGCCCCCACGTTTGAACGATTCGCTAAGTCCTGTCTCACACGGCCAACAGTAAAGTTCTGCTGTGGTGTTCCGGTTGCACTCACGGATTGGGTTTGCATGTTAAGAAACCCGATATTCGTGTTTGTTCCAACCTTGCCGGATAAGCGTCCACCTCCGATGATGGGAATTTGTTGACCCGTTTGGGCATCCAGTCCAATCTGCCGACTAAAGAAGATGTCGACGCTGCCCTGTTGGCCGACCGAGAACAACCCGGCATTTTCAAGAAAGAACGGTCTCTTCTCCGGAAAGAACAGTCTGAAACGGTCGAGGTTGATTTGTTGATCGTCGACTTCCACCTGTGCGAAATCAGTGTTGTAGGTCATGTCAAGCGTCAGACTCGGGGTGACGCTATATTTCAGGTCGGCTCCGATGTCGGCGTTGTTCAGACTGCTGGCGCTCTTGGTTCGGTGCAATGTTTCACCGAGTAGATACGGCGTTAACTGTAAGTTTCGTTGGGGTGGAACCTGTAACTCTTGTAACTCGCCTGCGAGTGATATCCGGTTCAGATTGTACTGACGAGGCATTGGCGACCAGTAGGCCTGTTCATTTCGAATACGGATGTTGCGTTGGAAGTTCATGCCCCAAGACTGCAGCTCGTTTTGTGGGTAACGAAGCGTCCGAAACGGAATTGCAATCTCCGCGGTCCATCCTACATCCGTCACGCTGGTTACGACCTGCCATGCACCGTCCCAATTAAGATTGAATCCGCCGCCTGATCCTCTTTGCTGACGATTGTTACTCGGGCGCCCACCGCCGCCGCCCCCAAATCTACCGCTACCCTGGCCTTCGTTTGTGACCTGTCCGTCGTACTCCACCCCTGCGGGATTTGTTCCAAAGATGAATCCATTTTGGCCGTCTTGGTAGGTGTCCAGGAGAATTTGAAAGCTATCGGTTTCGGTTAAGTCGGAGTCCCTGCGACTATCGGCTGTGATGATGGTGGTGGAGTCCTCGGTGTAACACACAA
>CAZWIL010000143.1:2617-5856 GCA_964634175.1 uncultured Vicinamibacteraceae bacterium | reverse complement strand
GTGGACTACCATTTTGTAGGTTCTGAGGCATTTGAAAAGATGCTTGCCGCTGGCGAATTCTTGGAGTCAGCGACGGTGTTTGGACAACGTTATGGAACCGCTGTTGGCGACACCGAGAATTATCTTCGGCACGGGCAAGACGTGGTGCTGGTGATTGATATTCAGGGGGCCGAACAGATCAAACAGCACCATAGTGAAATGAAGAGCATCTTTGTTATGCCACCCTCGTTTGATGAATTAGAGAGACGCCTTCGTGGTCGCAGTGGCTCCAGTGCCAGCGAAGCAGACTTGCGGTGGCGCCTCGACACCGCTCGGCGTGAGATTAAGGCCCGAGATAGATACGATTACATCGTAATAAACGATGACGTTAAGAAATGCGTAGAGTCGTTACGTTGTATCGTGTTGGCTGAGAGGTCGAGGGCCCGAGTTATGAAAAGTGAAGTTAGTGCAATCGCTGACTCGTTTATCCATGACCAGATAAAATCAACTTAGTCTTTCAAATATACAAATGTCGCTTGTAGTACTAGGGGTCACCGGGGGCATAGGCGCCTATAAGTCGGTTGAAATCGTCCGTGGTCTGCAAAGGGCTGGTCATGAGGTCGCAGTTGTGATGACCGAGTCCGCAACGAAATTTGTGGGCCCGCTGACGTTTGAGGCGATAACACAAAGAAAAGTTATTACCGACCAATATGCCGCTGGTGCTAATGCCGACATCAAACATATAGCGTTGGCTTCTGAGGCAGATTTGTTATTGGTTGCTCCTGCGACGGCCAATATGGTGGGTAAGTTCGCTCATGGTGTTGCAGACGATTTTCTATCGGCGCTTTACCTTGCCACTACGGCTCCGGTCTTGATGGCGCCCGCGATGAATACGAATATGCTGAGTCATCCGGCGGTTCAAGAGAATCTTAGAGTTCTTAGCGATCGTGGTGTTCAATGGGTAGAGCCAGGAGAGGGATATCTGGCATGTGGCTGGATAGGAAAGGGACGACTGGCTGAGCCCGACACGATTGTCGAGGCAGCTGAGCAGGTCCTGCGCCCGGATGGCGACTTGATAGGTCGATGTATCTTGGTGACCGCCGGTCCCACCGAGGAGAATATCGACCCTGTGCGGTATCTAGGAAATCGTTCTTCCGGACGGATGGGGTTTGCGATAGCAAATGAAGCGATGGCCCGGGGCGCCAGAGTCATTTTAATTGCCGGTCCGACAGCAGTTGAACCACCCGCCGCGGTTGAACTTAGACGTGTGAGATCGTCTGAGGAAATGTTTCAATCGGTCAGTGACCATGTTGACCAGGCCGACGTGGTTGTCATGGTGGCGGCGGTGGCCGATTACACGCCAAGCCAAGGTGAGGCAGCCCAGAAGATTTCGAAGGAGAAAAGTGAATTCACACTGCAGCTTCAGCGGACTCCCGATATTATTGGCGCCATTAGTAAACGTCGGGGCTCGCGTAGTCGCCCAGCGTTGGTAGGTTTTGCTGCTGAAACTACGGACGTCGTTGAAAAGGCGAGAACCAAACTCAAAATTAAGAATCTTGATTTGATCGTTGCTAACGATGTGTCGCTGCCGAATGCTGGGTTTGGTGCCGAGACCAATGCGGCTACGATCGTAGCGAGGGATTCCGATGTGCCTGACCAAGTTGTCGACTTGGGTCCGAAGCGGTCGCTTGCGAGAATTATTGTGACGCGCGTGTCAGAATTATTGGCCAAATCAGGCGATCGGTCCGCAGTAAATAGGCTTGAAAAATCGTAATTCGTAGCATCCCATGAATCAACATGATCAGCTCAGGGAGCATGTAAGGTTTTTTTGCGAGCTTGGAGTTGAAGGCGTCAGTCAAGATCGTGCGTGGGTGACCCGCCCTGCCGACACGGCCATGGCTGCAAAGGCAGTTGACAAAGTACGCAAAGAATTGGGCGACTGTACCCGCTGTAAGTTGCATAAAACTCGTTCCAATATTGTGTACGGTGTTGGAGACCCGTCTGCGGAATTGATGTTTGTAGGAGAGGCACCTGGTCGCGATGAAGACCAACAAGGTGTTCCGTTCGTTGGTCGTGCGGGACAACTTTTGACAAAGATTATTGAAGCAATTGATTTGCGCCGCGAGGATGTGTATATCGCTAACGTGGTCAAGTGTCGTCCTCCACAGAATCGAAATCCTGAACCGGATGAAATTGAAACGTGTCAACCGTACCTGTTCGCTCAAATAGACGCGATCCGACCTAAGGTTGTTGTTGCGCTAGGCGCGTTTGCGGTTAGGACGTTACTTAAGAGTGACGAGGCGATTTCGAAGCTTCGGGGCCGAATCTTTGATTATCGAGGTGCGAAATTGATCCCGACTTTTCACCCAGCCTATCTTCTTCGGAGTCCGGATAAGAAGGCAGACGTGTGGAAAGACATGAAGAAGGTTCGTTCCTTACTGAGGGAGGGGTGAGCGAAGTCGACCCTAGGTCAGGGTCTTTTGTTCGTGTCGCCGTTCCAGTTCCTCTACTGCCGTTATTGGTTTACCGCGTGCCTGATGGAGCAATGCTTCCAGCGCGCGGGGCACGAGTCCGGGTTCCTCTAGGTAGTCGTATAGTTACGGGTTGTGTTATTAGCTTCCATGACTACAGCCGTTCGTCGAGAGAAAGACACAGTTTCGACGACTCGATCAAGGAACTAGTCGATCATGTCGACAAAGAACCGTTCTTGCCTGGGGCAGTTCTTGACTTGGCGCTGTGGGTCGCTGAGTACTACGCATGCGGTCCCGGTGACGCGATAGGCGCGGCGATGCCACCGTATGCGTGGACGCGTAAGGGACGAGTTATACCTGTTCGGTCAGCGTTCAAGAGTGAACGATTCGTTCAGCTTACAAAGAGAGGACGACTGGTCATCGAGGATGGAGGCTCAACTGGCTTCGGTCCCCGCCAGAAGCAGGCGTTGTCTGCGCTGACCGCCGAGGCAGTAGGAATGACTACATTCCGTCTCGCCCAATGCGGAGTTAGTCTCGATACGTTGAAACGCCTTTCAACGCGAGGTCTAGTCGAGATCGCGATGCGACGCTGCGAAAGAGACCCGTTCCATCCAGGCCTTAGTCGTGAAGGCGATATTGTCCAAAGTCAGGTTCGAGAGTTGACCTCGGATCAGGAAACTGCACTTACTTCTTTGTCTCGCATGGCGCGGGACAGGCGCTTCCAGGTTGCGATGCTGCATGGGGTCACGGGCAGTGGAAAGACGGAATTGTATTTGCGCCTCGCAACCT
>CAZWIL010000143.1:0-2607 GCA_964634175.1 uncultured Vicinamibacteraceae bacterium | reverse complement strand
AACAGTCTCGACGAGCGTTAGTACTGGTCCCAGAAATTGCACTTGCCCCGGCTTTGGCCGAACGATTTCGCTGTGTATTTGGCGATCGCGTTGCCATTCAGCATAGCGGGCTGACGGGAGGCGAACGTCATGACCAGTGGCATCGGATCAGGCGAGGTGAGGTGGACGTAGTGGTAGGCACTCGTTCGGCAGTGTTTGCGCCACTTGAAAATCTCGGGCTGATTGTTGTTGATGAAGAACACGACGCTTCGTACAAACAGGATGAGAGTCCTCGGTATCACGGACGAGATGCAGCCATTGTGCGCGGTCGCCAGGCGAGCGCCTTGGTGGTGCTTGGATCCGCCACACCGTCAATGGAGACGTTCAATAACGCGAAGATCGGCAAGTATGAGCAGGTTGTGTTGCCGCAGCGGGTGTTTCAGCGGTCGTTACCGGACGTGAAAGTAATCGATATGCGCCATGAACTGGCTGCCACTGGTCCGGATACTGTTATCAGCAATGACTTGGCACGCGGACTTGAAGACCGGCTGCAACGGAGACAGCAATCGTTACTCTTGCTTAATCGGCGAGGGTTCTCGGCGTCGGTGCTGTGTCGACAGTGTGGGCAATTACTCGAATGTCCAAATTGTAGCGTTACACTTACGTTCCATCGTGGCGTCGATCAGGTGCGTTGTCACTATTGTAATTATTCCAAGTCCCGACCTGGCCAATGTGCCAATTGTGCCAGTCCGTTTCTTGAGCAAATAGGTTTTGGTACAGAGCGGATCGAGTCGGAAGTATCGAGGTTGCTCCCCCACGCGAGGGTGGCGCGACTGGACCGAGACACCGTTCGACGAAAAGGAGCTGTGACGAAGATACTCTCCGACTTTGGTGCCGGGGAGGTGGATATTTTGATTGGCACGCAGATGGTGGCGAAAGGGCATGACTTTCCTGCTGTGACATTGGTTGGTGTCATTTCTGCCGATGTAGGGTTAGGTTTGGCAGATTTTCGTGCGGCGGAACGCACGTTTCAATTGTTGACACAGGTTGCAGGGCGGTCCGGTCGTGGCGAGTTGCCTGGCGAAGCAATCATTCAGACGTTCTTTCCAGATCACTACAGTATAGGGTTCTCCTGTCAACAAGAGTATGAGCGATTCTTCAACGCCGAAATGAAATTCAGGCAAAGTATGCGGTATCCACCGGTAGTTGCGATGGTCAACGTGCTGGTCAGAGCCGGAAGGTATGAGGACGCGATGGGCGACGCGATCGTGTTGGCGAAAGCGCTTCGAAAAAATCGACAATTTGACGTCCTCGGGCCTGCACCGGCGGCACTTCCCAAACTTCGCGGTGAACATAGAGTGCAGATGTTTCTGAAGGGTACCGACCGGCCCGTGATGAGAGGCGCACTGCAAGAGGTGCTAAGTCGACATCCAAGATTGCAGCGGCGGGTGACCGTGGATGTCGATCCTCTGAACGTGCTCTGAGAGTCTGATAGAGCACACTCACTATCGACACGTGGGACAGGGGCGGCTGGAACGTGTTTGAGTTTCTCTTGATGCTGGTGGGAGTTGATTGTTTTTGGAAGTTTATTCTGAGCCTGTAGAAAGGCCGATGAGTTCAATGGGTACTGGTGTAAAGCACAGTATGAAGATCACGAGTGTTCCCAACGCTATCCAATACCGCCGTTTATCTAATGGGATGTGGTCGTCGATTGTTCGAGGATGCCGCACACCAGATATCAATAACATCAAGACCAAGATTACGGCCCACACTGCCCAACTGAGCGAAACAACTATAGCTAGTGTCACGATCAAGAACGCGGATCCAAGTGTCACTATGGTTGATCGTGATGCAAGAGTGGCGTAGGAAATATGGCCGCCGTCAAGTTGGCCAACAGGAAATAGGTTAAGCGCGGTCATTAGTAGACCGATCCAGGCAGCGAATGCCATCGGATGTAGATTCAGTGTGTAGCCCTCGGGGATAGGTCCCCAGATGTCCCATTCAACGAATTGATAGAGAAGTGGTTCTCCTAGGGACATACCGACAAAGTCGGCGGGGAGTGGTACCACACGGGAAAGCAAAACACCGATGTAGAGCGCCGGTACGGCAACTACGAATCCAGCGATTGGGCCAGCTGCGGCAATGTCAAACAACATCCGCTTGGTCGGGACGCGCTCGCGGATTCGGATGACCGCGCCAAATGTGCCGGCTAGGAAGAATGGAGGTGCGGGAATGAAATATGGCAATGAGGCATCGACGCCGTAATAACGACAAGCCAGATAATGGCCCATCTCGTGAGTACCCAGGATCGCGAGAATCGTTACGCTGTACCATGCTCCTTGGAGGAATGAGATTGTTGGAATCGTGTTGACGAAGTCGGTTGAAAATCCGGCATAGTGCAGACTTCCGACGTACATCGTTGACAGCGCGGTAATGAGGAACAACGCGATATGAATCAACGGGCGATTGCGCGGTGGGGCTGTCTGTTCGACCGGGAGAGTGTAAGACGAGTCGTCGTAAAAGTCGGATGCAGGAATTGCAGGTCGCGACAGGCGTTCGATTGGAGGTTCGGCCACTGTGTAGTTCGCAAACTGGCGGATTCGTTAGAGGCGTCAGTCGGCGATGTGT
>CAZWIL010000142.1:0-5865 GCA_964634175.1 uncultured Vicinamibacteraceae bacterium | reverse complement strand
GAGAATATAGCCCCTTCATCAACTCACGAGCACGAGGATCCTCCACACCGAGCACAACCCGGTCTGGACGCATAAAGTCGGCAATAGCTGCTCCCTGCTTAAGAAATTCAGGGTTACTTACTATGCTGAACGGGTGAATTGTCTCTCTCCGAATTGCCTCGCGAAGCTGTGCTGCGGTGCCAACAGGCACCGTACTCTTATTAACTATGACTTTATAACCGTTCATCGCCCGAGCTAAATCGCGCGCCACTTGTATTACGTACTTAAGGTCTGCAGAGCCGTCATCACCAGGTGGAGTTCCAACCGCGATAAAAACGATTTGAGAAGTACGAACCGCTCGCGGTAAAGCAGTCGAGAATGAAAGTCTCTTTTCTTTCTGATTGCGAACAACAAGTTCCTCTAGACCTGGTTCATAAATCGGAACTCGTCCTCTCTTGAGCGACCTTACCTTCGAGGCATTATTATCTACACAAATCACTTCATTTCCGTTCTCCGCCAAACAAGCACCGACCACCAGGCCAACGTAGCCGGTTCCGACAACCGCAATCCTCATTCTGTCTGCCCCCACTCAGCAGAGACCATAAAACGCTTTACGCTCAACACGAAATATAGATTCTATCAAGATACTGACGTGAAAGGACTTGTGCCATTTCTTCAGTAATTACCCTACCAAACGATAAGAGTCGAGTATGTGCTACTATCTCGTTGAATTTCGTGCGTGTCCTGATTGACTATCGCCCCGCGCTTCGAGACCGCACCGGGGTCGGTGAATGGGTCCACTCTCTCGTTTCGACGCTCGTCGAAGCCGATCCCGTTTCTGATCCGCTAGATCTAACGGTCTTTAGCAGTTCATGGAAGGACCGTCTCAACCAGTCGTTCCCGAGAGTTACCCAGGTGGACCTGAGGATTCCAGTCCGCCTTTTGAACTATTGCTGGCACCGCTTTGAATGGCCACCTGTGGAGTGGTTAGTGAGAAATAGTTTCGATGTCGTTCATTCGCCTCACCCGCTATTGATTCCAACAACAGATGCGGCCCAAATAGTGACAATTCATGACCTAGACTTTCTCCGCCACCCCGAACACACCAGTGGTGAGATTCAACGTGACTACGGGCATCTCGTGCGAGAACATGCTCACCGCGCTCGGCACGTAATCGTTCCTTCTCAATTCACTGCAACAGAAGTCGAAAACGAGCTCGATGTCGACCCGGCGCGTATCACTGTTTGCTACAACGGCGCACCGCCTTGGCTTCCACGCACCAACTGGCCAGAACGCGGCCATATTCTATTTGTGGGTTCACTCACGAGACGCAAGAATATCGAGACACTTCTAGATGCCTATCAGGCTTTACTGGAAAGTGGCGAAAGCAGTCACATCCCCCCACTGGTCCTCGCCGGACCTCTAACCAAACAAGCCGGTGATTTGATAGAAACTCTGGAACGGCCAGTATTTCAAAAACGAGTGCGCCATACGGGATACATCGATAGCTCTCGACTTCGCCAACTTTATGAGGAAGCCTCAGTTCTGGTTCTGCCATCGCTTCATGAAGGATTTGGTCTTCCCGTGGTTGAAGCTATGAAAATCGGTGTACCTGTCGTGACCTCTAATCGCGGCGCCTTACCAGAGCTAGTGAAGGATGCTGGCCTGACAGTCGATGCAACGAACCACAACGAACTAGCAGGTGCACTCAAACGAATGATAACCGACGAATCGTTTGCGAGAACTTGTGCACTGCGAGGATTGGAACGCGCCAAGTTATTCTCGTGGAAAGAATCAGCACAAGCACTTCGGAAAGCCTATAAATTAGCGAGCTCCTGATAACTATGCGAATCGGGATCGATGGCCGAGAACTCCTTGACAAGCCAACCGGCGTTGGCCGTTATCTGCTCGAACTCTGCGACGCATGGTGTCAGTCTGCTCGATCCCGTCACCACGAGTTCATTTTGTACACTCCAGACAACAAACCTTTTGCTCTGTTCGGTAAGACGCCACACTTCATTCAGAAAGAACAAGTTCACAATCGGTCGGTACCAGGGACCGGAGGTACCTGGTGGGAACAAACTGCGTTACGTGCGGCCATAATCCGCGACAACGTTAACGTATTCTTCGCACCGGCATATTCCGCACCACTACGCTTGGCCATACCAACTGTTTTGACTATTCATGATGTCTCCTTCCTTGCTCATCCTGAATGGTTTGGCTGGAAAGAAGGTCTTCGTCGGCGCTGGTTGGCCGACCGTTCAATTAATCAAGCTGAAGCGGTCATCAGTGTTTCACAATTCACCCGTGCAGAAATCCTACGGTTTTACAATATCTCCCCTCACCGCGTACATGTAGTGCTATCTGGTCTTACGTCACTACCTCCTACTCCTACCGATAACGATGGGACGCCGCGGATTCTATTTGTAGGTTCTATCTTTAATCGTCGACACCTACCCGTTCTCGTTCGAGCATTCGCAAAAGTTAGACGTTCGTTTCCTGAGGCGCAATTAACGATAGTCGGAGATAATAGAACCTATCCGAAGCAAGATTTAGCCGCTTCAATTGTTAGCAACAACCTAGAAAGCGCAATCTCGCTTCGAGCTTATGTTTCCGACGTTCAACTCGCTCAACTTTATCGGCAGGCCTCGGTATTCGTCTTTCTTTCAGAGTACGAAGGCTTTGGCCTGACACCTTTCGAGGCTATGTCGGCGGGCGTGCCGGTTGTTGCAGCTGACACCCCAGTAGCGCGAGAACTGTACGAAGATGCTGCTCTCTTTGTGCCTATCGCTAACGTCAATGCGACAGCCGACGCTATTCACATACTTCTCACTGATGCGGCTGTCCGCGAACGTCAGTGCCAATTGGCCGCGACACTCTTAAAAAACTTTTCCTGGAAGGACGCGGCAAGCAAGACACTCCAAGTTCTCGAATTAGCGGCTACTCGGAAGTCCGAATGACAAACTTGACAATCATCATTGTCAGTTATAACACCTGCGAACTTCTCGACGCGTGCATACGTTCGTTGAATCAGCCGCGCCCTACGGTACCGACCAACATCGTCGTAGTTGACAACGGCTCACACGATGGCAGCGTCGAGACAATTAGACGACATTGGCCACAGGTGAAAGTTATCGAAGTAGGAAGCAATATTGGTTACGCGGCAGCAAATAATCTTGGCATTAGAGAATCTACTAGCGAACTCATCCTTTTATTGAACAGTGACACTCTAGCTTCAGGTCTAGCGATCGACGCTCTTGTTGCTCAACTGAGAGAACGTCCTAATGTTGGTGCGATTGGGCCGAGGCTCGTCAACCGTTACGGCCAACAAGAGCTGTCTTTCGGAAATATGATTGGACCATGGAACGAATTAATCCAGAAAGTAAAACGAATCTCTCTAACCCATGATGTGCCGATAATATCTCGACGAACTCAAAATTCCCTCATTCGACCTGGATATCACGATTGGGTTAGTGGAGCCTGCCTGCTCCTTCGGAGAAGTGACGCCGAAGCGGTAGGCGGACTTGACGAACGTTTCTTTCTATACGGCGAAGATGTGGACTTCTGTGCCTCATTACGCCGAACTGGAAAACGTGTGTTTTTTTCTCCTGATATCGAAGTGTTACACCACGTTGGCCGGTCAGGCCTTCATATGTCTGAGCAGACCGAACTCGCGTATCGGCGCAGTCAACTAGCTTTTTACAGGAAGCATCATCCCTCATGGGCACCTCTTCTTAAGGTTTATCTGAAGGCCAGAGGGAAACTTCCTCCACAATCATCGTAGGTATTTCTACGCAGGCTCTGGGGCATGGAAATTCTATAGCCTGTTCCCTACATACATTTTCAATCAAAACGTTCATTTCGCCCGGTCAAAATAAATGGCGCCAACAACCAATCGATACGAGTGCAGCTTTAGCCTAAAAGGCTCACCCTGCTATAGTCGATCTCGTGCGAGTTGCTATAGATGTCAGAAAGATCGACGACTTCGGCATAGGAACATATGTACGGAATCTTGTTAAGCAACTGGCCCACCTGGACCAAGAAACCGAATATCTATTGCTCTGTAAACAAGTCGACGTGGAATCAATGAGGCATCTAGGTGAAAACTTTCGAGCCATCGTCGACCAGTCTGATCAATATTCAATTCGAGAACAACTTTCAATTCCATCCAAACTGCTTAGGCTGGCCCCACACGTGTTCCATACACCTCATTACGTCCTTCCAGCCTTAACCCCCTGTCGATCTATAGTTACGATTCACGATTGTATACACCTACTCTTTCCGCAATATCTTGATGGGCGGATAGCACGGACATACGCTCGTTCCGCGTTCTGGACGGCCGTCAATCGAGCAAATCGAATTCTGACAGTATCGGAAGCATCCAAACGCGACATCCTTCGTTTTTTTCCAGTGTCACCTGATAAGGTCACCGTTATCTATAACGCGATCGCAGAACACTTCTTTGAACCTCCATTACAACAACAACTTTCAGAGGTTCGCGAGCGCTACCAGCTGAACGATAGATTTATCATGTACGCAGGTAACGTAAAGCCTCACAAGAATCTTGAGCGTCTCATTGATGCGTTTGTCCTGCTCAGAAAAATGGAAGGCAACGCTGATTTGCGGCTCTTAATCACGGGCAGTGAGGTCTCTAAATACACAATGCTGAGACGGGCAGTCCATCGACATAACCTCCATAAATACGTTCGATTTCTAGGTTACCAACCCGAGCGGACCCTCGCCACGCTTTATCGACTTGCTGACGTTTTCGTTTTTCCATCGTTGTACGAAGGCTTCGGGCTTCCACCAGTGGAAGCAATGGCCAGCGGCACGCCGGTCGTCGTTTCTGAAGTCTCTTCCCTACCGGAAGTAGTTGGCGATTCTGGAGTATTGGTCAATCCTTACGATGCAACTTCAATAGCAAATGGAGTTCAGGCGGTCCTAACCGACACCAACTTCGCTGAGGACCTAAAGAAGCGTGGCTTAGCTAGATCGCGGACATTCTCGTGGGCAAAGTCCATCGAACGTGTCCACAAAATCTATCAAGAGGTGGCCAAGGTTCAATGACCGAGAGCAAGACAACACCGGCCAATATTGGGCAACTTCGTGTCGCATTAGTACACGACTGGCTGACCGGAATGCGCGGGGGAGAAAAGGTACTAGAAGCAATCTACGAACTCGTTCCCAGCGCGAAACTATTTACGCTTCTACACGTTCCAGGCTCTGTTTCTCCAGCACTTGAATCGCGCCGAGCCTCTACCTCATTGATTCAGAATTTTCCTATGTCAGCCAGTCAATATCGCCGGTATATACCGATATTCCCCTGGGTTATTGAACAATTCGACTTGGACCACTTTGATCTCGTAATCAGTACTAGTCATTGCGCAGCCAAATCGGTCATCGCCACCGGAAAGGCACGTCATCTTTGTTACTGTTTTACTCCGATGCGCTATGCGTGGGATCAATTCGACGCGTACTTCGGCTCTAGCCGAGTAGGACACTTACAGAACCGACTATACCGAGAAATTTTTTGCCGCCTTGCCAGATGGGATGCAGCTACCTCTGACCGGGTCAGCCGATATATAGCTGATTCGCAGCATGTTGCTGGTAGGATAAACCGCTACTATAATCGTAATGCCACGGTAGTGCATCCACCTGTAGATACTGATTTTTTTAACCCAAATGAATCGCACAGAGACGATTACTTTCTCGTTGTTTCGGCCCTCGTCCCTTACAAGCGTATCGACGTGGCGATTGAAGCATGTCATCAAACAGGAATGCGACTTAAGATTGTTGGGTCTGGACCTGAGCGCGAATGGCTCCAAACTCGATCAGGTACCGATGTTGAATTTCTTGGCTCCCGTAGTGACGATGAAATAAGAACAC
>CAZWIL010000141.1:0-5911 GCA_964634175.1 uncultured Vicinamibacteraceae bacterium | reverse complement strand
ACAACGTCATCGCAAAAGCGGTGACTGACATCGAAGTGCGGTCTGGAGTCATCAGCACTGCGGGCGGTCTCGTATTCACAGCCCTACAGGATGGTTGGGTCGTTGCATACAATGACGAGACGTTACAGGAACTGTGGCGTTTTAACGTCGGAACGCCGCTCAAGGGTGCTCCAGTCACGTATGCGATTGGGCCAACTCAGTATGTGGCGGTGCAGAGCAGTGGGCGCCACCATCATCCAGTCAACTATGATGGACTTGAGAATTCGAGCTATCTGTTCGTCTTTGCGCTCGATAATTAGTCGGGAACTTCGCTGCAGACATCGATATCTGAGCCCCAGAACTCGATGCATTTAGCTTGGTCCATCGGCCCTTGGCCGATGACCTTAGCAAAGAGAAAATCGGCTAGTCGCTCGACTTCTCGCTGCTGCAGCGTGGCAGCCGGATCGAAAAGCTCTAGCCCCATCCGCCGAAGGTCCGCGCGTGTCCGGCCGAGACATCGGTCGTCGCTGTAAGCAAGTCGATCGAAAGCCGGCATACTGCGTCCTGGCAGACCGCACTTAATGACAAACACCAATTGTTCGCGACTGAGCTGGCTCGTCCGAAGGTTTGCACCATCCGGCATCTGACTATTCATCCGGCGACCATCACCGGCCCATCCGTGGCAAGCCTGACAGTCAGCTTTTTGATGATAGATGCGCATGCCCGCTGAAATATTTCGCTCAGTGGATGGCTCCTGCTCAGCCTGTGGCTCAGAGGACATACCCAACACAACCCAGCCGACTAGCAACCCGTATGGCAGCCACTGACTCTGTCGCACGTTATCTTGTTCCCCCGCATGTTTACCCAGTTTGCACGACTGAAAGTCTACCGCCCAGGATAGTCAAACGGAAGCCCGGGTGGGATCGGACCGAACATAATGTGGGCAGCGGATGTTCCAGCCCACATCAGCCATGGTCCTTCAAATCGTTCCTCAGTCGGAAGCCCAGTTGATTCAGCGGTTGCAAAAGGAAGGTGAATTGACATGCTAAAACTAGCCTGATCTCGTGTCGGGCCGACAAATGCATACTGCATGGCTCCGGGGCTGACTTCTACGTTCGGTCCTCCGTTAACAAACATCTCATCAAAGGTTCTCGGATTAGCCAGCAAACGCTCAGCCGTCCAGTCCATTACTCCTTGAAAGCTTCTGTGGTAACACTCCACCGCAAAGCCTGGCCGGGGTCCATCTGGTTCGCACACCAACGAATTCGTACCTTGCCGAAGAACACTTGGCCGTCCTTGCGTATCACGAGTGATGACCGTCGCGGCCGGCCTCAGGGATTCAGGTGCCGGAAGTAACGCCTCGGTAATCTGTTGTTCAGCAGATTGGGCTCCAACGATCCCTGATGTCACGAACACACCACACCACACCAAAAAACCTCTCATCGTCTTCTCCTCTCGACCGTAACCAATTCTAGCCTCTCTGATCCACCGAGTCGTAGTGGAACTCATTAAGTCACAGGAGTTCAACTGTTTTGAGATGTATACTCGGGTTCTGTTTGACTAGGGAGTTCTAGAAATGACTGAAGCCGACGATAAACCGGTAGGAAGACGGAAGTTCCTGAAAAAGGCTGCTGTCGGCGCAGCAGCGATTGTGGGCCACGGTCAGGTCGGTGAGGGAGAGGAATCCTCTCCACCTGAACATCAACACGAACATCAAACCGTCCCTTCGGATATTGCGCTGCGCGTCAAGGCACTCGAATCGGTGTTGGTTGAAAAGAAGATGCTCAATCCAGCCGACTTAGACGCCGTCGTTGACACCTACGAAAATAAGATCGGCCCACGAAACGGCGCACAGGTCGTGGCGCGCGCGTGGGTCGACCCGGACTTTAAAACACTACTCCTTGCTGACGGCACGGCAGCGATTGGAGAAATGGGATACCTCGGAGCTCAAGGTGAACATATGGTGGTCGTCGAAAACACCCCAGAGGTTCATAACCTTGTGGTCTGTACCCTCTGTTCCTGTTATCCGTGGCCGACGCTGGGCCTTCCACCGGTATGGTACAAATCGGCTCCATACCGTTCACGCGCCGTCATTGACCCTCGCGGTGTGCTTCGCGAATTCGGTCTGGAACTCAGTAACGATGTCGAGGTTCACGTCTGGGACAGTACTGCTGAAATTCGATACCTTGTCCTGCCAGAACGCCCACCGGGTACCACAGATATGAGCGAGAGCGAATTGGCGGACATCGTTACACGCGATTCCATGATTGGCGTGGCCAAGGTTCTGCCACCAGACACCGGAGATAATCGATGAACGGTGTTCACGATATGGGCGGCATGCATGGCATGGGCCCCATTAAACCAGAGCCAAATGAACCCGTCTTCCATAAACCATGGGAAGGCCGTGTCTACGCTCTCGGTAGCGCACTCAGTCGGTGGGGTCGAGGACGTAATTGGGGCAGTTTTCGATTCGAACTTGAAAGTATTCCGGCAGCTGACTACCTCAAGATGTCTTACTATGAACGCTGGTTCACGGTCCGTCTCAACCGATTACTCAGAAGCCAACTCGTCACGGAAGCGGAGTTGGCCAATGGACACGCTGACCCTCTGCTGCCACAACCAACGCTGCTGGAAGCAGAATCACGGTCAGAAACCACTACTGCCAGAGATCCCGACGGTGACATCGCTCCGCGTTACGGTATGGACCAGCGCGTCCGCGCCAAGAATATGCACCCAAGGGGTCATACCCGATTGCCGCGTTACACACGAGGCAAAGCGGGCCACATTCACCTGATCCACGGCGTCTTTACACTGCAGGATACTGATGTGAACGGTCAGCGCTTAGGGAACCGACCACAGCACGTTTACACTGTGCGATTCACCGCCCGCGAACTGTGGGGCGACCGTGCGGCAGCACATGATGCGATCTATGTCGATTTATGGGAGGACTACCTTGAACCAACCTGAGCACAAAATCGACGAAGCGCAACTTAAGGCCCTCCCACCCCTCCCTCGCGATGAAGAGGGCCCGGTATTTGCAGAACCATGGCAGGCGCAGGCCTTTGCACTGGCTGTCAAACTCTCCGAGCAGGGTCACTTCACGTGGAAGGAATGGGCAACCGCGCTTGCCGCAGAATTGAAGGCCGCCGTAGCTCAGGGCGAGCCTGATGATGGTTCACAGTATTACCATCACTGGGTCACCGCACTAGAACGCCTTGTCACCGAGAAAGGTCTTAGCGACTCCCCAGCATTGCTGAATCGAAAGAACGCGTGGGTCTCAGCCTACCAACACACTCCGCATGGTCAACCGGTCGTCCTCGCGGACACTGACTAGTAAGCTTAGGGTGTTTCCCTGTCGGCCCGCCGCGCACCACGAAGTGTGTTGACCATCCCATAGTTTCTCTCATGGCACGTGTACTCGTACATGGGACCTTCAGTTTTCACCATCGGGAACTCAACACTCCATGGTTGTGACCACGATGCCTTATCCTCGACAGTGAACTCGTAGAGAATGGTAGTTTCATCAACCAATGTAAATCGTTCAACAACATGGAGATCCTTGCCCGAACCTCGAAAAGCCGTCTTGTCACTAAAGTTGGTAGTCTCAACGACCAACGTGTCACCTTCCCATCGCCCTCGAGAATCACCTGGCCACTGTCGAATACGGTCTGAAATATGCGGTCTTCCATCGGTGGAAATAATCCGAACCGGATTGTTAGTGAGTTCAGGAAACAACACGACATAACCAGGAGTCTGAAAAATCTGGTAGAGATCGTTGTAGGGTGGCGGCACCATCGGCGGCCCCTCATGGGTCCAGACAAGACACCGTTCCTGGTACGGTCTATTTTGATAACTGTCAAATCCTCGAAGCTGAGCACGGGCCTCGGCACGCGCTTCCCCATCAGCAGTCAGTGGCGGTATCCTGCCATTAGGAGGATCAACAACGAGGGACGTCCGCCGACTTGAGAGCGCCTTCGGGATGGTCGTTCTCAACCAAGTGGAGTTGTCATAATGAGTTGGATCAGCCTGCTCTGTTCGTTGCTCTCGCTCATCATCATTGTCCGTAGTGAACGCACGTCGTGCACCAAGCGGGTCAACACCGTCAGCAGTCAAAATCTCCGTTAACTCGGCGAACTCTTCTTCTGTGAGAAATTCTCGGTCGGCGAATCGCACTGGGCGTTCCAATGGCGTGTACGTTTGGCTAGTCCAAAAACCTTGCAAATTTGGTTTACCATCGGCCGTACGGGGAACGGTCCATTCACTCGCCGTGGTCTGAGCCTGAACGTTCCCTCCAACCCACAACAAAGCGACGCACGAGATAACCACACTACGCTTCATTACATCACCTCCGGCGGAACCAAGAACATTCATCCGAATTCACTAGCATGATTACTCCGACCCGTGCTGCAGATTGAAGACCCACACCGCTACCGTGGCGCCGAATGTCGGCCCAATGAGATAAAACCAAAGAGCGCTCGCCGAACCGGCATTCAGAACAACATCCAGCAAAATAGGCCCCACTCCGACTGCAGGATTGAGTGCCCCACCTGAAATAGGTCCCGCAGCGAATGCACCGGCAGTAACTGTCAAACCGATGGCAAGACCGTAATACGCGTTGTCCGACACGGAATCAACAGTCGCAACATTGAGAATCACTAGAGCAAGAGCAAACGTAAATAACACTTCAACCAGAAGCACAGCGAACACGCCATAACCCTCGGCCGGTATCGGCGCAAAGACACTTCCAGTGACCAGATACACCGTTGCGGATGCTAACAAAGCCCCCAGCACCTGTGAAAGAACGTAGGGCATGATTTCACTCGAAGCAAGCTTGCCTCGAAAAAAGATAGCCAATGTAATCGCTGGATTGTAATGAGCACCGGACACACGCCTACCCATGTACACGAGGCCTGTGAGCATGCTGCCTATTGCCAGAGGTGCCAACGGTGATTGCGTCGCTGCCATCAGTCCAATCGTCAGAACGAGGAAAAACGTTCCAATCAGTTCGGTGACGTAACTCGTGATACCTGCCTTCTCTCCCTGATCTGCCAACCGCATAGTCACTTCAATCGAACGTCACTACAATCTAGCGTCACGCCTTGCTGCAATATAGTCCCAAAAACACGACCAACTTACTGGAGTTCATCATAAATCGCCCGAATCGCGGCCTCTCGACGATTTGTCGCATACTCAGGATATTTCGAACTCAGATCGATTGACTCGACAGCGTCGTCGGCAGACTGACCCTCCGCCATCGCGGACTGCACAGCTGCGAGCAAGTCGGCCGTGAACTGTTGATATTCCCGAAGACTGCTCCACGTCGTCACAGGGATGTGCCCAGGAACAACCGTATCAACATTCTGGATACTGGCAAGGACACGTTCCAAGGTCTGTGGAAATTCAACACCACTGCCACCGTTGTTACGATCAAGAAATGGAGCATCCCTCCAAGGAAACATGTCGCCCGTTTGCAAGACACCAAGAGCAGGGTAAACGATGAAGGTGTCACCATCAGTATGGCCACGTCCAAAGTAATAGAGTTCCACCCTAGCGTCCCCAGACCCGAGCGTTAATCGGTCAGAATACGTTTGCTTCGGCAGAAACTTTACGTTCTCCCCCTGAAATACATCCATTCGCATCATGTTGGCTTTCGTATTCTCGTGAGCAACAATATCCACCGTTTCCGGAAAGAAGTCGTTACTCCCGTTGTGATCCCCATGGGTATGGGTGTTGATAACCCTGACCACTGGCTCATCGGTCACCGTCCGAATTCTGTCCAGAATCACCTGCCCCCATCCTGCAAGCTTCGTGTCCACAACGGTTACACCTTGGTCGGTCACAAAGACACCGGTGTTTCCGCCACTAAACGCCTCACGATTGGTTGGACTTGACCCCGTGATCACGTAGAGATTGTCTTTGACTTGCTCAATCT
>CAZWIL010000140.1:0-5925 GCA_964634175.1 uncultured Vicinamibacteraceae bacterium | reverse complement strand
TCTCGTCAAGGTTGAAAAGAGAGCCGCAGGGGTCGTCATTCAGGGATTTGCTGCGGCTCTGACTAGACATGGAGCGGCAAGGGGGGCCCAAAATATCTTTGTGAATCGACGCGTTATCAAAGATCGCACTATTTCTCATGCCGTCCATGATGCCTACGCTCGAGCTACTGTCAAGTTGAGGTCACCGGAGATTCATTTGTTCATTGATCTGCCTTCTGATCAGGTCGATGTAAATGTTCACCCGATGAAGGCTGAGGTTCGTTTCTTGGAACAGTCTCTCATTCATGAGTTGGTTCGCCGAGCGGTCGGTGACGCCTTGGGAGAGCCAGCATCGACGCCGATGCCAGTAGGTCTTCATCCGACCGAGTCTTCGACTTCTTCCAATTCTCCGATCCCGCGGTCAATTCCAGGCATTACTTCTGGGATATCTCCGGTTAGTCATTGGTCGACTGTTACGGAGGTTATGCGTGCCGCTCGACTTCAGGAGGTAAGTGCATCGTCTCAATTGAGTTCTAGACCGGCCGTCAAAGGTCTTGATAAAGATGCATCGCTCGACAAGAGTGGGCCTCTGATGCCGTTGGGGCAATTTCGCGATACATTTATCATCGCTGTCGATAATGAAGGCGTAGCAATTATTGACCAGCATGTCGCTCATGAGCGCATTCTCTTTGAACAGGTTATGGCTCAGTTGTCGGCTGGTCCCGTGGAAGGGCAGCGTCTTTTGACCCCTATTGTGGTTGATCTTGCTGCGACTCAGCGAGAAGCTCTTGAAGCGCGTACTGTTCATTTAGAACAGCTCGGATTTGAGATTAGAGACTTTGGTGGCGCAAGCATTCAGATTGTTACGATTCCAGGATTGCTTGATCGAACTGAGGCGGAATCTACGGTAAGGGAATTGGCAGCTGATGCTGAAGGGTTTGACGCCGGGGCTCAGGTGAATGACGTGATCAGACGTTTGGCTGCTACAACGTCCTGCCACGCCGCGGTTAAGGCGAACGATAGGCTGACCCATGACAAGATGGTGTATTTGCTGGATGGACTCCGTCGGACTGAGTTTTCGACGGTTTGTCCACATGGTCGACCAGTCGTACTAAGACTGACAAGAAGTGAGATTGAAAACAGTTTTGAGCGCTGAAATTATTGCAGCATTGTGATTACTTCAGAAATATCTTTACGATTAGCCATCCCAGTCCGAATACTCCGATACCGGTGCCAAAGATACGGGGACTGGGTCCCAGTGGCCCTGCGGTCATGATTGCCATCAATAACAGCGACATGCCGAATAGTTGAAGGAAGCGTCCGACATAATAGAGGAAACCAACCACTAATCTTTAGTCCCCATCTGTTTCTTGCCTTGCGTTTCACGCCAAGTTGACATTCGTTCTCGTATGACTCGCTCGGCTCCGCGTCCTCGTGGTGTGTAGTAACGTCGATTTTCGAGTTGAGGCGGAAGGCATTTCATCGCTGTTGTTCCTTCCGGATGATCGTGAGCGTATTGGTAGTCTTTTCCATAGTCGAGATGTTTCATGAGTTTGGTTGGAGCGTTTCGAAGATGCAGCGGCACAGGTTCAGCAATGTCATTGTGGGCATCGTGAGCAGCTTGTCCGTAGGCTACATAGACTGCGTTACTTTTAGGAGCGACTGATAGATAGAGTGTCGCTTGTGCTAAGGCTGTATTGCCTTCCGGCATTCCGATAAAGTGCACGGCTTCCTTGGCTGCGACGGCGAGACTCAGAGCTTGTGGGTCGGCATTACCGATATCTTCGGATGCGAAACGTACTAAGCGTCTAGCGATGTACAGCGGATCTTCTCCGGCTTCTATCATCCGGGCAAGCCAGTAGATTGCTGCGTCGGCATCAGAGTTTCGCATCGACTTATGCAATGCGGAAATAAGGTTAAAGTGTTCTTCGCCGGACTTGTCATAAACGAGCGACCGCCGCTGGACAGCCTTGGAGATTAATTCATTGTCGATGATCCCAGCAGCGCCTGTGTTTTTTTGACTGGCGCGCCTATTCTTGTCGTCTCTTGTCGCCGCGATTGTGGCCGATAATTCGAGTAAATTGAGTGCAACCCGCGCATCACCATTGGCATGTCTGGCGATTGCTTCGAGGGATTCAGTTGCGACTGTAAGCTTTTTGTGGGCGAGGCCTCGGTTTGGGTCAGTTAAGGCCCGTTGTAACACCGACACAAGGTTTTCGACGGTCAGTGGGGTCAACACAAACACTCGTGAGCGTGATAACAGGGCAGCGTTTACTTCAAATGAAGGATTTTCAGTCGTTGCACCAATGAGCACGATGTCGCCAGCCTCGACCCGAGGCAGAAAGGCGTCCTGTTGCGCTCGGTTGAAACGGTGGATCTCATCAACAAAAAGGATTGTCCGTTGACCTTGATGCCGTCGTCCTGATTCTGCGGCCTCCATGACGGACCTGATTTCTTTGATGCCTGAAAGAACGGCACTGAAGGCAACAAACTTTGCCTTAGTCATGCTAGCGATTAAACGAGCAAGGGTGGTCTTTCCCGTTCCTGGAGGCCCCCACAGGATGATTGATTGGAGTGTGTCTCCAATGATCGCTTCACGAAGCGGTTGGCCGGAAGCCAATATTGAGTCCTGTCCAATGAATTCATCCAAAGTCCTCGGACGCATCCTTTCGGCGAGAGGTGTTGTCGTAGCTTTGGGCGGATTCATCGGTGGGAGTCCGAACAACTCACCTGATTTCATCGGTCGCTCCGGTTATTCCTACGATGACTATTCGAACGTTTCGGGTTACTCGGGTTACTACGACGCTGGCTATGAATCGCCTGACGTCTTGCTTCGTAGATAATGAGTCCGGTAGCAGTGCTAACGTTTAATGATTCGACGCCTGCTTGCATTGGAACTGAGAGTCGAAAATCGATATCTACGCCAAGCTTTTGTTCTAAGCCCGTGCCCTCTGGTCCAACCAAGAGAAAGGTGGGCGCGGTTAAGTCGGCGTCATAAAGACCGGTGCCTCCTCGCGGTGCGGCAGCTACTACTTTAGCCCCATGCTGTTTCGCGGTGCTAAGTAGCTTCTTTAGATTTTTTGTGGTCGCAACAGGCAATCGAAACGAACTGCCCATTGAGCCTCGCAATGCCTTCCAACCGAAAGGGTCAGCTGTTCCTTCCGTCGTAATAACCGCGTTAGCGCCTCCAGCCTCTGCTGTTCGGATGATTGAACCAACGTTACCTGGGTTTTGCACGCCAACTGCAACCAGAACGAGGCCATTCTTGATGTTGTTCATAATACGGGTTAATGGATATGGTTGGTGAATGGCTATAGCAACTACACCAGAAGGCGTTTGAACGGGGCTCGCCGCTCGCATTACGACTTCTGATACGTTGAGCACTCTGGCTCCTGAGTCCGCTAGCCGTTTCGCCAAGCCCGTCAATCTAGCGTTGCTTTTTAGCGCTGATACCGAGAAAAGGGCGACATCAATTTTCACCTTTGAGTCTTGGGCATCCTCGATGAGTCTGGCGCCATCAAGTAAAACTTGTTTTTGAGGGAGCCGTCCTATTCGGCCACTCCGAAACTTGGCGACGAGTGGATTTTGCCGGCTGGTAATGGTGTTCACTGCAGCGACCAGTCTGATAGTTGCGGAGGTTTGAGTCTAAGCAGGATATCAGATGTGCTAGGCTAGCTTTTACATGAAATCAAAGTTGCTCAAACGATTTGAAGATGAGATTCAGGCTTTGGACCGGGAATTGAAGCATGATCTTCCAAAAGAGATTCAGAAAGCACGTGAGCACGGTGATTTGAGGGAGAATGCTGAATATCAGGCGGCGAAGGAACGGCAGCGACTGGTTGAGTCCCAGATTAGCTTGCTCCAGAAGAGGGTGTCCGAGATCGCCTTGATGAATCTTGACAAGTTGCCTAGGGATCGTGCGGCTTTCGGTTCTACTGTGGAACTTCGTGAAGCAGGCGGAGACACCGTCACCTACGAATTGGTGATGGCCGAGGACGCAGACCCTAGTAAGGGCCATATTTCTACGGCATCGCCAATCGGACGAGCCCTTGTTGGAAAAGAGGTAGGGGATGAGGTCCGAGTGCCAACTCCCGGTGGACAGCGGGAGTTTGAGGTTGTTAAGTTGGTCACCCTTCACGACGTTCAATAAGGCATTCCGATCACGTCTAATCCATCGCACTCATCGCGTCGCTATTCACCCAAGCGGAAGACCGCTCTAGTCTTGACTGGCAGTGGCACGGCTGGTGCTTATCACGCTGGTGTGCTCCGGTCTTTACAGGAGGCCGGGGTGAAGATTGATTTGGTAGCTGGCCGTGGTATTGGTGTTGTGAGTGCGATGTTTTCAGCTGTTGACGGAGGACCGGCCCTTTGGGATAACGAAGGTGCTTGGAACTCGCTGTTTTCTCGGAAGTTTTATGATTGGCGACTAACGGTGAAGGGCGCTATTTTGGCGCTGTTAGTTGCTCTGTCATCTTTTCTTGCTCCTCTCATCGTAATTGTCACAGCTGCCATTGTTTATCCAGTGGGTTTTGTCCTGCGACTAGCTGGTCTCGGCGTCGGAGATCGATTAGCGCTTAGTTACACGCGCCTAGTGGAAGCGGTTTTTCGCCCCGATGTGTTACCGCTTGTAATACCACGATTTATATCGATTGCATTGCTGGTTTTTATTGGTGTTCTGGTCGCGGGCGAACTATTGCCAAGAATATGGCGGCAACATCGTCGATCTCAGGGAGCGATGTTGTGGCGTCTGTTCGGTGCACCAATTAGCGTTTCTCGAGTTAAGAGTCATTTTACCGATCGTCTCTGGGCAGTTATGCGTGGCTCCGTAAAGATCTCCAAACCCGACGTTCATGATCTATCTGAACGTTACGCTGAACTGTTATCTAACAATGTCGGTCAACCGGGATTTCGGGAATTGATAGTTACTGTTCATGATCTCGATGCTCGCCGAGATTTGGTATTCGGTCTACTGGCATCGGGTGATCATGATTCCTTCTTCGGTCGTCGTCTCGATGTGGAAGGGAATGGCCGCGACGTGGAAACTATGGATCTTTCTGGTCCGGCTCAAGTTCATGTGGTCGATGTTTTGTCTGCCTCGATTAGAGCTCCCGTTGTGACCGAAGCGCACCTGACAAAGTTTGGCACCGGTACTGTTTGTAGCGACGAGACCCACCGTCTATGTGATCGTCCCGATGCAATTGGCCGTTTGTTGGAAGAGGTGGCGCTCGCTGGGGCCGAGCAGGTGATTCTGGTGTCAGCGGCACCAGAATCAAAAGGGCCACATTCGTTAACTGCTGAGCGACGGGATTTACGCGGTCGCGTGGGTGAATTCTTGCTTGCTTTGGAAACTTCTTCGCTCCGAGATGCGCTAGCTGCCTGGGAGCCGTCATTTCAAGCCGTGTTCCATGTACATCCCAGCCATAATCCGCTTGGACCATTTGACTTCTCAGGGACATACGACGAAAAGTCTGATCGTATCTTTACACTTCCCGACCTTATGGCAATCGGTCGCGACGATGGATTCAAACAATTTGTCGATCCAGTGCTCGGTGCGAGTGGAGAGGGGATCGGGGCACAAGTCTTAACGAAACCAGAGTCACCGGCAGATTCTTTGATTATTCCGAGGCCGGATGTTTAAGAGCAATCACATTATCAAGCTCGCCAAAATGTTTCTAGGCAAAACTGCTGTAGGCCCGGATGTGGAATTGCTTTCTTCTATTCATTTCCAGACGCACTGGTCAGGAATTCTGTCGCGAATGTTAGAAGCAGAGCAGATATCTGCGATGAATTGAGATTGCCGAATTTCTTCCGAAACGTGCCAATCGGCACTACGGCCTTCGCCATTGCACGATGGCCACCGGCCTTTCCAATTTTCTCAAAGAACATCTTGACGAACTCTCCAGCGCTTCGTGAGTATCCTGAGTTTCGGACCGAGAAGATTAGTTC
>CAZWIL010000139.1:0-5943 GCA_964634175.1 uncultured Vicinamibacteraceae bacterium | reverse complement strand
AAAGATCTTTCCTGGATTCAAAATACCCTTCGGATCGAAGACCCGCTTGAGACTACGCATCGTGGCGATGGTGTGATCAGAGAGTTCCAATTCTAGAAACTTTGACTTGGAGAACCCAATACCGTGTTCGCCGGTGATTGACCCTTCCAGTGCGACCACAGCCTGGAATAGTTCCGTCTCTGCATTCGTGGCTCTCTCATGCTCAAGGGGGTTGTCTGGATCTAGCAATATATTCACGTGAATGTTTCCGTCTCCGACGTGACCAAAGCTTGGTATCTGCAGGTCGTAGGTAGTCTTTAGCCGTTGTATCACCTCAAATAGCTGAGGAATACGGCCTTTCGGCACAACAACATCATGATTCAACTTCTTCGGAGCGTGAGCTCGAAGCGCCAGTGACAAGTTGCGTCGTTCATCCCATAAACGTTCTCGCTCTGCTGCCGTGTTGGCCTCTCGTGCTTTGAGCCCTACGGATTGACAAGCTTGAACGATCTGAATCGCTTCTTCGTGGACCGCGGCTGGATTGCCATCGACCTCAATCAAGAGTGCTGCGCCGAGACCCGACGGGTCACGAGAGTTTTGATACAGCTCCATGGCCTTAATGCAGTCGCCGTCGATTAGTTCTAATGCCGCTGGAATAACACCGGCAACAATAATTGCATCGACGGCCGCGATGGCCTGCTCAATCGACTGGCAATTGACGTGGAGTGTGCTTCGCGACCTCGGCCGCGGAATCAGTCGAAGGATGATCTCAGTGACAATTGCCAGGGTTCCTTCAGAACCAACCAGCAAGCTCGTTAGGTCGTAGCCGACCACGTTCTTTACCGACTTTCCGCCGGTTCGGATGATTTGGCCGCTGGCAAGTACCGCTTCAAGTCCCAGAACGTAGCGCTTTGTTGTTCCGTATTTAAAAGCCCTGGGGCCACCGGCGCACTCCGCGACATTACCGCCAATGACCGAGTGGTTAAGGCTCGCCGGGTCGGGAGGATAAAAGAGGTCAACTTCTTCAACAGCCCGTTGTAGAGTCCCAGTGACAACGTTTGGTTGGACAATCGCTAGAAGATTTCCTTTGTCCAGTTCGAGGATGCGGTTGAGGTGATCTAACGCCAAAACAATCCCGCCATTGATCGGAACCGCCCCGCCCGTATAACCGGTGCCCGCGCCACGTGGCGTGATAGGGATGTCATTGAGATTACACAGTTTTAAAACGCCTGCGACTTGCTGGGTCGAATTGGGTAGAACGATGGCATCTGCTGGCCGTCCGATTCCTAAAGCATCGACACCATACGAAGTTCGCCGATTTAGGTCAGTTAATACATTCCTGGAGCCGACGACTTCTCGGAGTGAGCGAAGAAGCGAGAGGGGTAAAATGCGATCAGAGGTCATTTACCGGAGTTCGGGTTGATTGTCTATAACGACTATATCTTCTAGATATTGAGTGGGATCTGGACTCAGTAACGTTTGGAAGGTTAAACCGCCGGTGTTGAGGTACTGAACCTCGCCAAGGCGTCGAATCGGATGTCCTTCGAGCTCGAATCGTAAGGCATCTTCTCTGGGAAGTACGACCAATACGCGATCAGTGGAGCCAAGAAAGTCAGTTACTGCTTGTTCAATACCCAGCTCAGTAAACGATGCTTCCGTATAGAAAATAAGATTTCGGTGCATTACTCGATAACGGCCGTAAGCTTCCCCGGCTTTTCGAGAGGTTGTCAGAATATGGGCAACTGACTTAACGGGCGCATCGCTGGGCGACGACAAGACTATGAGGTGAGCTCCTAGGGCGATTACGATTGATGCGCCGACAATGGCGGCTGGTGTAAGACTCGGACGCGTAATGCTAAGCAACACTCCGAACCCTGAGAGCACAATCAGTGCTGAGAGCATGGTGATTAACGACACCGGCCATTGGGGAAGGAGTGGGGTTGCACGGTAGACGAGAAAACCGATCAAACAAATCACAGTTGCTGTTATTCCGATGCAGACCTTGAACAGTAGTTTCGGTCTTTGGTTCGAAATTTGAGATTGTAGATGCGACGCAAGCAGGATTGCCAAGGGTGGAAGTACAGGGAGAATGTAACGGGGCTGTTTGCCAATAGAAAGACTGAAGAACACAATTGGCGCCGCAGCCCACCACACGAGTTGGAGGTTGGTTCCGGCGAGCATTACGCGTCTGCGGGCCGTAATTAAGAGGTCACGAATCCAAAGCAACAGAAATGGCGACCACGGGAGCACTCCCGCAATCACAATTGGTAGGTAGTACCAAAAGGGTCGCGGGGCGTTATAACGTGCGGTCGTAAATCGATCGAAGTTCTCTGTTAGAAAGAACCGGTCGAGATATTCGGTGCCGTGTTGGAACGTCATGAGTAGGTACCAGGGGGCAGCAAAGAAGACAATCGTTAGTGCTAGTGCTGCAAACTCACGCACCTTGAACTGTGGTTTGCTGCCCAGCGTACTGGATTGCCACACGATTATCGGGATTACGACAAGGCAAGGAAGTATGATGCCCAACGGTCCTTTTACCAGAATTCCGCCAGCCATTCCTAATCCAACTGTGAAGATCCAAAGGCCTCGTTTCGCTGAGCCAGCCTCGTCTGGCCGACCGACCAACGATTGGTCGCCCCAGAGTCGCAGACCAGCCCATGTGGTCAAGGTGACGAAAAAGGCGAGTGTGAGATCGGGAAGGGCTTGCCGTGCCATTGCGACATAACCGAAACTTGTTGCGGTGATAGCACCAGCCAAGAAACCTGTTGAATTGCCGTACCAACGTCGTGCAGCGAAGAAGGTGACAAGGGTGAGGCCAAGTCCAGCGAAAGCCGATGGAAGACGTGCCGCCATCTCGCTGACGCCTAGGGCTAGATAGGAGAGACCCGCGAGCCAGTAGTAAAGAACGGGTTTTTCGAAGCGGTACACGTAGTTAAAGTGAGGCGTGAGCCAGTTGCCGCTCTCGACCATTTCTCGGGCACTCTCAGCGTAAAACGCTTCGTCTGAATCTGCAATGGAAGGAGAGCCGAGTCCTACGAAGAATGTGAGGACCGTGATGGCGGTTAATGCAACGAATAGTTTCCCCACGTGATTGAAATTCTATACAAGCTATACTCGCTTGTGTGGTTTTGTGGCGTCAGCGCCTATACTTGAGTCGAATTAGATTAGAGGAAGAGAACCCAAATACATGAAGACTGTGGCCGTCGTGGGAGCGTCGTCTCAACGTCACAAATTTGGAAACAAGGCGGTTCGTGAATTTCAGCGACAGGGCTACAAGGTCTTACCTATTAATCCTCGCGAGACTGAGATTGAAGGCTTAGAGGTATTTCCATCGGTCTTGGATGTGCCCATGAAGATTGACATGGCCACCCTTTATCTTCCGCCGCATGAGGGCGTAGATGTTCTCGAGGAGATCGCGAAGAAGAAGATTCCTGAGTTATGGATTAATCCTGGAGCCGACAGCCCAGAGATCATTAGCCGGGCTCGTGATTTAGGACTTGAACCAATTATCGCTTGTAGCTTGTTGGGAATTGGTGAGATGCCGTAAGGTATTGACAGAGCCGTTTTCGAGTCCTATACTCGATTCCAACTTCTAATAAAGGTTTCCCCGCTTCAAAACACCATTTCATTAATTCCAAAAAAAACGGGCGGGACCACCGCACATCTCAGCCGCTAGGCTAAACGACACTTTTAATATTTCCAGCACATTACAACCTTATGGCCACAAACGAAAAACTGTCCTCAAAAGAAGCCACTGAAAAAAGTAAACCTGAACCTGCTGTGAGTGAAGCTACGCCTGCTGCCGAGAAAGATTCCTCGACTGGCGAGGCAAGAAAGAATTCATCAGCGAAGCCAAATAGTTCGAGAGGCTCGTCGAAACGAGGCGGCAATACACTCAATATCAGTGAGTTAAAGGAGATGAGCATCTCTAAGTTGAGTCAGGTAGCAAAGGATCTCAACGTCGCTGGAGCTTCTGGTATGCGTAAACAGGAGCTAATCTTTCAGATTTTGAAGGCGCAGACGGAGAAAAGTGGGTTCATTTTCTCGGAGGGTGTTCTCGAGGTATTACCGGACGGATTTGGATTCTTGAGAGCGCCAGACTACAACTATCTCCCCGGTCCAGACGATATTTACGTTTCACCGTCGCAGATTCGGAAATTTGATCTGCAAACAGGAGACACAGTCTCTGGACAGATTCGACCGCCGAAAGAGGGCGAGCGGTATTTCGCCTTAATTAAGGTCGAAGCCGTTAATTTCGAAGCGCCTGATCAAGCGCGAGACAAAATCTTCTTTGAGAATTTGACACCGCTTTATCCCCAGGAACGGATCACCTTGGAGGGAGACCCGAATAATCTCTCCGGTCGCGTCATGGATTTGATGACGCCAATTGGTAAAGGTCAACGAGGGGTTATCGTAGCGGCGCCACGAACCGGGAAGACGATGTTGCTTCAGAATATCGCTCAAGCAATCGTCCGAAATCATTCTGAGGTATATCTAATTGTTCTTCTGATTGATGAACGACCGGAGGAAGTTACGGACATGCAACGCTCAGTAGACGGTGAGGTCATATCGTCTACGTTTGACGAACCGGCTCAGCGCCATGTCCAAGTAGCCGAAATGGTTATCGAGAAGGCTAAAAGACTGGTTGAGCATAAAAAAGATGTGGTGATACTTTTGGACTCGATAACGCGGTTGGCACGGGCTTATAACACCGTGATTCCACCATCAGGGAAGGTATTGTCGGGCGGTTTGGATTCGAACGCTCTTCAAAAGCCGAAACGTTTCTTTGGCGCTGCCAGGAACATCGAAGAAGGTGGCTCCTTGACGATTATGGCTACGGCATTAGTCGATACCGGGTCTCGTATGGACGACGTGATCTTCGAGGAATTTAAGGGCACAGGTAATATGGAGATTCACCTGGAACGAAAACTCGTCGACAAACGAGTGTTCCCCGCCATCGATATCCAGAAGAGTGGCACGCGGAAGGAAGAGTTGCTGTTAAGTCCAGACGATTTGAATCGAGTGTGGGTCCTTCGAAAAGTTTTAAATCCATTGTCGTCTGTAGAGGCAATGGAACTGCTGTTGGATAAGATGGGAAAAACGAAGTCCAACGCTGACTTCTTGGCGTCGATGCAAAAGATGGGATAGGCACATGGCAAAGATTACAGTTCGCGATAATGGTCCTCTATTGATTGAAGACGAAGACGCTACGGTTTGCGATATGAGCGGTGGGGAGTTCTCTGTTCAGGGAGGAACCTTTGCGCTTTGTCGTTGTGGTGCTTCTGAGAAGAAACCGTTTTGTGATGGAACGCACGGTCGGGTGGGTTTCCAGGCTTCAGAGCGAGCAACTTCGGAATAAGGGCTTGTTGCCTGATTGCTACGCGGGCGTTAGTTTCTGGCTGTGCAATTGAATCGTTTTACCTAGAACTTCACCAAGAATTTCATCGCCGTCGTTGAATTGCCCTTCCAGTAGCCCCAGAGCGAGTGGGTCAACTACCAGTCGTTGTATCACGCGTTTAAGTGGCCGCGCTCCGTAACGTTTGTCAAAGCCTTGGGTTAAGAGAAGGCTGCTTGCCTGTGGCGTCAACGTAAGCTTGAGTCCTCGTTGAGTCAGGCGACCCTCCAATTCTGCTAATTGAATCTTTAGAATCTTCTTCAAATTATTCCGACTCAAAGAATGAAAGAAGATCGTCTCATCGATCCGATTTAAAAACTCGGGTTTGAAGTGTGTTTCTAGGATCCCAGACAGTTTTCTTTGGATATTTGGATTCGATTCAGGCGGTGGCAGCGGAGCGGCCGTCTCTTTGATTATCTCGTCGCTTCCGAGGTTGGAGGTCATTATTACTAACGCGTTCGTAAAATCGACGGTACGGCCCTTGTTGTCAGTTAACCGACCGTCATCTAAGAGCTGTAACAGAATATTGAGCACTTCTGGATGGGCTTTCTCGATCTCGTCGAGCAATA
>CAZWIL010000138.1:0-5973 GCA_964634175.1 uncultured Vicinamibacteraceae bacterium | reverse complement strand
GAAATATTGATTGGCCGTAAGGATCTGGTCCAAGGCTTCTTCAATCGTTACCCCGTCCAATTCGATGCTATACAACCGATCCTGAAACTGTTGATCGTACGCAACGTTAATACCAGTCGCATTTCCTATGAAATCGAGAATATCTCGAAGACTAGCGTTACGAAACTGAATTCCCAGCGGTTCTTCCGTGGCTGGGTTGAGTAGTGTCGGCTGTGACACTGCGCGTGCACGTTCCTGCAGCAAATCAAGCGCTGACGGCGGTCGCGATGCCTCAACTAGACTCCGTATACGCTGCTCCATCGCCGCCACTATCGCAATCAACTGTCCGTTAGTCGGGTCTAATTCACTTGCCCGACGATACTCTGCCAACGCCGCCGGCAACTCGTCTTCTCTCTCCAGTTCACGGGCTCTTTCCGCGTGTTCTCTGGACGCCTGGCGCATTGCTCGTTCCAGAGCTATTCGATATTCAGGATCTCGAGGGTTTTCTTGGACGGCCTGCCGATAGAAATCGACCGCAGCATCCCAATCGCCCATTTCGGCTAAGTCGTTACCTTGATGAAATGCACCAGTCGAGGCGCATCCCATCACCAAGCCGGCCACCAGGACAAAAACAAGACTTTGAATAGACGCTAATCTCTGGCGACAGGGCCGAAATGCCTGCATTGTCATTCTCGTCTCACACACACAAACTTCCTAAAATTCGGATAGCTCGACTAGCTGTTGTACGCCATCATGGATGAACTCGATCATCACAGCCGTCGGCATAACATCCACTATACGATACCGACCGGCGATGATCTCCCCCTTACGTCCGTGCAGCACAACGCTACCATCCGTCAGTACGGCAATTCTTTCCGTTTCATCACCAATTCGGACGACGCCGATCATATTCAACTGACCGTCGTCGACGGCACGAGTCTCACCGAAAGACGACATCCCGGCGTCGTCTTCAGCGGCATCGCCAATGGCCGGTCGATGTTTCTCCACTTCAGTCACATCGCCAAACCGAAAAGGATCACGATCTTGCGAACTCACGGTCGGTTTCAGTTGTGAAAGCATCTCTAATTCGACTTTGGGTCCCGCAACCGCTTCCTGCAAGTTATCCGAAAGTCCGCCTGGGTCAGTTTGCTCCATCTCGGTATTCGGAGTCGAGTCCAGTTGCACATCTTGGCACCCTCCGGCACCAAAGACTGCAATCCCCATAATCAGACCGGACACTTCAAATCTCAAACCAGTCATCATCAGAGGTCCATTCGATAGTAGGTAGCAACTTCGATCGTGAGGGTCACCGGCATATTCCTGTCTTCCCTTTGGCTCAATTCAATGTCCTCAATCACAAGGAAATCCGATCCGTCTTCCACGGCTGCGATAAACCTTCGAATATCTCTCCACTGACCCGCTAGCAATACATTTGTCCGGAAACGCACCAAACCATCAAACTCACCTTGGCCCGACTGACTGTTTCTTCTTTCCATCCTCAAACTGTTTCTCATTGCAAGCGCTGCCAGTCTCACATGCGTAATCTCTCGAGCTGTCGATAAATCCTTCGGAAGAATTTCACTATAGAAACGATCCAGATCGGCGCTTGCCGTCCTCTCTCGCTCTACCGCAGCCTGAGTTCGTGTATAGGTCTCCTGCGCCCTATCGAACGCCATCGAAGTCTCGGTTTTGAGCACACGTGTTTGACCAACCTGACGCTTGAGCGGATACACGCCACCGAAATAGAAACCTGCCGTCGCCAGGAGACTCGCAAAAACCACAGTGGCCACAATTCGATTGTCCACCAAGATACGTCTCAACACACTCACTGCAAATTCTCCTGCGGCGTGCTATCACTAGATTGAACAGTTTCATTAGAAACCGGACGATACCAGCCGTACAACACCGCCCGGCGAAGTCCGTCCCTCGTAACCTGCTCCTCTCGAGACAACATATCCTCAAATCCACCACTCTGTTCAAGCCCCTCAATAAATCCATCTAGAACAGCGACATCCTCCGCAACAACGGCCAATTCCACCTCGAGGTTTCCATTCGACATCTCCGGTCGAACCGCACTCAACATCACGTCGCTTGGTAATGTATCTTCGATCCTATTCAGAAAGACTGTCCAGGAGAACGCACGCCGCTTGAGTAATTCATTGACCTCTCGTATCGCACTCGTTTGCTGCTCTCTTAATCCACCTGACATCTCTGTTTCAAGCGTTTGAATCTCTACCCTAAGATCGTCTATCGCAAGCTGTACCTCCGCGACTTCCGAGCGTAAAACTACGCCTTCTTGGAACAAATTCGAAAAACGAACAACGCACACCGTCAGAAGTAGAATCACTACTATCGCCGAACTTCCGAGTGCAAGGTAGACAGCACGCTCGTTGTAGAACGGTCGCGTTGAAAAATTGGTCGCAATCATGATCCTAAGCCGACAAACGTTCTTCTCGCAGCAAGAGACCCATCGGACCGGCGAGTGCCGCTACGGCATCGATATCGACACCTTCGAACACAAAGTCATCCCTTGAACCAAGTCGTTCAATCGGAACGTTAACCTGTGCTTTCAGTCGACTTGCTATAACATCAGAATCAACAACCGAATCATCACTTTGAACCAATACCGCCCGAGATATTCCGTTGCCCTTTAAACGGTCCTCATAAAACATCAGACTCTGGTGAACAGACGCTGAGACATCATCAGCTCTCGTTGCATTGAGGGTTCGAAGTAGTACAACGTTGGTGCCGCGGACAAGTGCTACAGTGCTATGACGCTCCATTATGTGCACGAGGATCCAATCCTCGTTTTCGTCCGTTGTGTTCGGCGCTGCCATGTTAACAACATTGAACGCACTCAGATCCACCAGACCCGGATAGACTCCACCTTCCCTACACACCTCTTCATACTCCTCTACGATGTCTCGCCGAATAACCCCAACAATGAACTCCCTGCCTCCGTCTGCCAACTGCTGGCCAGGAACATATTCAAGTTGGGCATCTTCGATAGGAAATGGCAAAGCCTTGCTGACCTGCCATGCTATAAGTCGTCTCAGTTCCTTCTCGCTGCCCGGAACATGATCCAATTTTAGAAACGACACCTTGCCGACGCGGTCTGGAAGAACCAACCCCACCTGTCTACCCCTCCAAGGCAGCTTTTCTATCGCTTCGCGAATTGCCGCCGAGACAATAGTGCCGTCCGTTATATTTACTGCAGCTGCACTAGGTTCGACTGCTCCCGGAGGAAGCGACACAGCAGAGTGGCCAATCACCTGAAGTCTTGACCTCACTGAACCAACTGCGACCCCTCTCACCGTCGTAGCGCTAATTCCAAGTGCAAGCGATGGTCTCGGAGTTGACACGAGGGCGAATAGACCGCTTGACATCCTCCTAGTCCACAAATGTCACCTTGTTAATTTCTCGAAGCGTTGTGACGCCCTCTAGCACGCACTGAACGGCTGACTCTCTCAAGAAAGTCATTCCTTCCTGCTTCGCCGCCTTCTTAATCTCTACCGTCGATTTGCGAGCCAGAATCATTTCTCGGATGTTATCGCTCAGATCAAGTAACTCACAGAGACCCGTCCTTCCTTTATACCCCGTGCCCCCACACTCTATGCATCCTCCACCTTCATAGAAAATATGTTGGTCGGCCAACGTCGACGGCAGCCCGGCGGCTTCCAAATCACTGCCTTCAACTTTCACCGGACGCTTGCACTCCGCACAAATTGTTCTAACTAATCGTTGAGCTAAGACGCAATTGAGAGCCGATACGAACTGATACTCCTCGACGCCCATATTCAAGAATCGTCCCAACACGTCAAGGACACTATTCGCGTGAACGGTTGTAAACACTAAATGGCCTGTCAGTGCAGATTGAATGGCGATTTGGGCAGTTTCAGGGTCTCGAATCTCTCCGACCATAATCTTGTCTGGATCATGCCGCAGAATTGACCTCAAACCGCGGGAAAACGTCAATCCCTTCTGCTCTTGAATCGGAATCTGTGTTACGCCGTGCAACTGATACTCGACCGGATCCTCAATCGTGATGATCTTATCTTCAGGCGACTTAATCTCTGACAATGCTGCGTACAGAGTCGTCGTCTTGCCACTGCCTGTTGGACCAGTCACCAAGACCATGCCGTACGGTTCGGAGATATATTTACGAAACCGCCGAACCTCGGCATCCGGGAAGCCCAGAATATCGAGCCTTAAATCCCGAAACTGTTCACTGATCGACTCTTTGTCCAAAATCCTGATCACGGCATCCTCACCGTGAATACTTGGCATAATTGACACACGGCAATCGATTGTCTTGCCCGGCAATTTAACCTTAAAGCGTCCATCCTGAGGAATCCGCTTCTCGGCAATATCCAACTCAGACATCACCTTAATCCGAGACAAAATCGGACCGTGATACTGCTTGTCAATCGGACGCATGGCCGACTGTAGAACTCCATCGATGCGGTACTTCACATAGACAGCATCATCTTGGGTTTCAATATGGATATCACTGGCTCGACGTTGAATCGCTGTGTAAATCATCGAATCAACCAATCGAATCACCGGACTTAAATCACTCGTTAATCGCTCGACCGTGAGACTCTCTTCACCTTCCTCCTCATCGCGCAGCAATTGAAGTTGAAAGCTCTCAGTTGCCTCATCTAGAACACGCTGTGAACCTTCACTTTTCTTCAGAATTGATTCGATAGCCGACGCTTTCCCCACCTCCACAATGATCGATGTGCCAAGCAGTAGAGACAACTCATCAAGTTTCTGAACATCAGTAGGATCGGCTACTACTACTACCAGAGAATCTCCATCTCGCCGGCTGGGAACAAAACCATATCTCAACATGACATCGGCGGGAATTGAACGAAATAACTCCTGGTTGATAAAAAACTGGTTCATCTCGACATACTCAAGCTGATATCGCTTGGCGAGCTCGCGAGATCGGGCTTCCTCCTCAGCATTAACGGTCTCTGCGTCGTTCGTATGTCTCTTTCTAAGAGAGTCGCTAATTCGCTCTTCTGCCTCAGCCGCCTTGGCGCCTGGTGGAACGACTCCCCGAACCTCAGTCATGAAATCACCCCTCCCAATTGAACCAGAGGCATATAAAGCGACAATAGTAGGACTGCGATGATCAGTCCCATAACCACCAGTAACACCGGTTCGACAACTGTCACAAATCGAGACAACGAGGTCTCAATCTCCTCCTCGAAGAATTCTGCAGCACTAGTCAACATTTCGCGAAGCGATCCCGTCGATTCACCAACCTCAATCATCTTGATTGCCACTGCAGGAAAAGCACCCTGCTCTGCCATACTGGTCGATAGCGCTTTCCCCTCTAATACTTCGCGGGTGACACGTTCTAGCTGCTGAGAAAAATATCGGTTTCCCATTGAGTTTCTCGCAACCTCAAGCGCGTTAGCCAGCGGTATGCCGCCACGTAATAGCGTAGACAGCGTTCGGGCTAATTGGGCGGTAGCAAACTTTCTCGCGATTGAGCCAATGCCAGGTATGTCCAACAACAAACGATCTAATAGGCCCCGTCTGTCTCTTTTCTTCAGCCAGACAACGGCTGAAACCGTGGCAACCGCCGCGACACCACCAAACAGAAAGAAATTCTGTCGAAGAAAATCAGAACTCGTCAAAATAACCCGTGTCGCCAATGGTAGTTCAGCGCCCATTCCCTGATAAAACCCTGCGAACTCTGGTATAACCCTAAGAATAATTATGCCAACCACGACACACGAAAGCCCCAGCAAGATAATTGGATAAATTAGGGCCGAGACTGTCTTTCGACGCACTGAATCAATTAAGCGTGAGTAAGCAACGTATCGTCGAATAACCTCTTCAAGACTTCCGCTTCTCTCTCCAGCGGTCAGCGAGGCTATGTAAACCCCCGGGATCAGACTGCCGTGAGCTGCGAAGGCTTCTGATAGCGCGGTCCCGCTGCGGACTCGTTCGTAGGTAGTATCAAGAACAGACTTCAGG
>CAZWIL010000137.1:0-5985 GCA_964634175.1 uncultured Vicinamibacteraceae bacterium | reverse complement strand
ACACCGGCCACAACACCTGTAAGCACATCACCGCTTCCGCCTGTTGCCATACCCTGATTTCCAGTCGTGTTTACAAACACACACCCATCCGGACCAGCAACTATGGTCTGAGCTCCCTTCAGGACAATAAAGACGGCATATTGAACTGCAAAATCTCTAGCAGCCGCTGCTCGATCAGCCTGAATCTCACGCACGCTCATCTTCGCCAGACGGGAGAACTCTCGAGGATGTGGCGTCATAATGATCGGTGCTCCACCGCGACCGGTAAGTGGCCCCATCTCGATATCATCAGCCAGTACATTCAAACCATCGGCATCAAGAACCAGAGGTATATCCGCCTCGCCTTCGATCAAACCTTCAACCAGTGATCGCGGACCTCGACCAGTCCCCAATCCCGGGCCGACGGCAATCACGTTGTGGTTCAACGCAAGCAATTCCTTCACTCCTTCACCGCTTACCTTTCCCTGGTCATCAGCCAACCCGTACGTCATATATTCAGGAACATGTGTAATCTCGCTTAAACAACTGTTAGGGGCTGCTACGGTCACAAGTCCTGCACCGCTCCTCAATGCACCAAGTCCCGCAAGCTGGGCGGCTCCAGTTTTCCCTTGAGAACCAGCCACAATCAATACATGGCCGAAACTGCCCTTGTGCGCATCCTGTGGGAATCCTCCATCTTTCCGATTGTCCATCGTCGATGCCAAGTCCATGGCACGCTCACAGTCAACCAACCACACGCAAGGAGGAGGTGCTGATTCAGCCGGATCTGTCAATCCGATATTCGCAATAACAAGTTTCCCAACCCTAGATAGAGCTGATCCCATAACACATGGATATTTCGGAACTCCAAACGTAACTGTCAGTGTTGCATCGACGGTTGGACCAGGCTGACAAATGCTGTCACTTGCGAAGCCGGAAGGAATGTCAATTGCCACAACCGGAACATTGTCAAAGACGTCGCTGTGATTTATGTCTCTGGCAACCGCCGCAAGTAAGCCCGCCAACGGACGATTCAATCCCGTTCCAACCAAAGCGTCGATCACGATAGTTCTGCGGTCTCTACTGACCGACACCGACTCCTTCTGAGGTTTTGACCGAACTTGCCCTTGTAACCATCTCTCCCATTCGGCTTCATTCACTATTTCCGACAGACGTACACCGCTAGAGGCAGCGCGATCGAAAGCAGCACGTGTGTCTCCCCGCAGATCTTTTCCACGCGCAAATGACACGCCGTCTACCTCGACACCGTACTCATGGAGCAATCGACCAACGATCCATCCGTCTCCTCCATTGCTCCCCCGACCACAGAGCACAACAGCTCTCTTAAGTTCTCTAAACTCTCCTTGGATAATGTCAAATGCCGACTGACCAGCCCTCTCCATTAGATCTAGGGAAGCAATTGCTTCTCCTTGGATCAGCTGCTCTTCGATATGACGCATCTGGGACGCATTGAGAATGCGCATAACTGATGATAATCTCAACTCATTCTTAGGATCAGCCGAAAGAGACTCTCAGCATGGAAATAGCAGTAAACATAAATGGTCGCGTTACCGACGCCGCAACTGCTGCGGTGTCACCCCTAGACCGTGGATTTCTTTTCGGAGAAGGAGTCTACGAGACACTTCGAACCTATAATCGGCATCCCTTCTTGCTTGATCGACATCTCGTACGACTGCGAGCCTCTGCTGGTCTAATCGCATTGAAAGTTCCACTGGATGACGACGTCTATAGAGAACGGTTAGTTGAAACCATGGCTGGTGTGCCCGATAGCAGAAGTGAACTCTCCCTCCGAAGATTGCTCACCCGTGGCGTCGGTGACCTCACGTATGATCCCGACTCCTGTCCAACGCCGACCGTAATTATGATTGCGCGGCCCTATGTGGAAGCATCGGAGAAAACGGTCAAGGAGGGTATCAAGATTGTGCTGTCCTCGATTGTTCGTAATCATCCGAAGGCACTGAATCCACGCATTAAGTCAAACAATCTACTTAACAATGCTCTCGCGATGCAGGAAGCGATTCGCGCTGGAGCGGACGAAGCCCTGATGTGTAATTATCGCGGTGAAGTCGCCGAATGCGCACAGTCGAACATTTTCATTGTTCGTGATGGCGTTGCACAAACGCCATCGCTTGACACTGGTCTTCTTGAAGGCGTTACAAGAAACTTCCTCTTTGAAGTCGGCGAAGCGGCGGACATCCCTGTGTGTGAGACCATCCTTCTGCCGGATGACCTTGCGAAGGCCGATGAAGTATTCATAACTGGAACAACGCGTGAGGTTTTGGCTGTCACCTCTATTGATGGAACACCCGTCAGAAACGGTCGCCCCGGGCCGATTACAGAACTCCTTGCAAAAACCTTCTCGGAACTTGCGTTAGCAATGATCCCTGCATGAACCCGGTCCTACTCCGCGCCGTCGTCATATGAATCAACAGGTGGACAGGCGCAGATCAGATTTCGATCGCCATACGCGTCATCAATCCGACTAATAGGCGGCCAATATTTTCGCCCTCTCACACTTGGCAGTGGAAAAGCCGCCTCTTGTCTAGAATACGGATGATTCCAATCAGTCACCGTAAGTTCTTCGGCTGTGTGTGGAGCGTTCAAGAGTGGGTTATCGTTCCGATCCGCTGCGCCATCAATAATCGCCTGTATCTCCTCACGAATTTTCATCATGGCGTTACAAAACCGATCCAACTCTATCTTTGACTCACTCTCAGTCGGTTCCACCATTAATGTGCCTTGCACTGGAAATGACACTGTCGGAGCATGAAAGCCAAAATCCATCAATCGTTTCGCAACATCCTGCTCGGTTACACCCGCACTCTCTCGAAACGGTCGAAGATCAAAGATTAACTCGTGTGCCACACGGCCATTCTCTCCGGCATACAACACATCGAAATGAGCCCGCAGTTTTGATTTAATGTAATTTGCATTAAGCATCGCAACTTGAGTCGCCTTGGTCATCCCTTCAGCACCCAGTAGACAAACATACGCGTGAGAGATCAGGAGGACACTGGCGCTACCCCAAGGACCGGCAGCGACTGATCGAATTGCCTCTTCACCACCAGTCTTGACCATTGCATGACCAGGTAGATACGGCGAAAGATGTTCTGCCACCGCAATCGGCCCCATGCCGGGCCCTCCTCCACCGTGAGGAATTGCAAATGTTTTATGAAGATTCAGGTGACAGACATCTGCCCCGATCACCGCGGGACTCGTAATCCCCACTTGAGCATTCATGTTCGCACCGTCCATGTACACCTGGCCGCCGTGTTTGTGAACCAGTTCGCAAATTTCACGAACAGATTCTTCAAAGACGCCATGTGTCGATGGATACGTGATCATCAAAGCATTCAGTCGGTCGCCAAATTCGGTCACCCTTTTTCCAAGGTCGCTGATATCCACGTTACCTTGGTCGTCGCACTTCACAATTACTATTTTCATTCCAACCATCGCAGCACTAGCGGGATTTGTCCCATGCGCCGACGATGGAATTAGAACGACGTCACGTTGTTGGTCACCACGGGCCTGATGATAAGCCCGAATAACCATCAAACCGGCAAACTCCCCCTGTGCCCCAGAATTTGGCTGTAACGATACGGCCGAAAATCCAGTGATTACGCAGAGTGCTCTTCTGAGTTCGTCAAATACCTGGTGATAAGCTGCGGCATGCTCGACTGGAACATAAGGATGAACCTCACTAAATTCCTTCCACGTAACGGGAATCAGTTCAGTCGCAGACGTGAGCTTCATCGTGCATGACCCAAGGGGAATCATCGACGTGTCCAAGCCGATGTCCTTCCGCTCAAGCTGCTTCAAATAGCGCATCATTTCCAGCTCAGAACGGTAAGAATTGAATACTGGGTGATTTAGGAAATCACTTTGTCTGACTAGATTCTCCGGCCATTCCACCGACCAGTCATCTTCCTCGGTTAGAACTGCAGCTACCGGTTTAGCCTCTGGGCAGTCCATCGCTTTATCGAACAGGCTCACAATCGTTTCAACATCCGTGTCGGTCGTCGTTTCGTCCAAACAAATTCCAACTTCAAAATCACCAAAATATCGAAAATTAAACTTCTGTGCTTCAGCCAGGTCGCGAAGTCGGCGTGTGACTAAAGACGACCCAAGAGACAGATGCAAACTATCAAAAAAACAAACGTTCTTCTGTGAAACTCCAATCGCCGCCAAACGCCTCGTCAAGTGGTTCGCGGTTTTCTGGATACGACGCGCAATCTCGCGAAGACCATCCGCACCGTGATATACCGCATAAAAACCGGCGACGTTCGCCAAAAGTGCCTGTGCAGTACAAATGTTCGACGTCGCTCGCTCGCGCCTGATATGTTGTTCGCGGGTCTGAAGGGCCATCCTATACGCCTGCCGCCCATGTCGATCCACAGACACACCGATTAGCCGTCCAGGAATCTGCCTTACGTACTCCTGGCGGGTTGCAAAAAACGCTGCATGTGGTCCGCCGTAGCCCATAGGAACACCGAAGCGCTGACTACTTCCGAAAACGACATCAGCCCCAGATTCACCAGGCGGTTTTAGCAAAGTTAAGGCTAAAAGGTCACTCGCAACTGCAACCAAGACGCCCGCCTCATGCGCAGCTTCTATTACATCGTCTAACGGGCGAATCGCGCCGTTTACATCGGGGTATTGCAGCAGCGCTCCAAAGACAGTCTCGTCAAAGGAAAACCGCGTCTCCGGTCCCGTCCTTACGTCCAGTCCCAATGGTTCAGCTCGCCCGCGAAGTACTTCGACAGTTTGAGGAAAACAACGATCACTAACGAGAAACACATTTCCTGCATGCGGTTGTCTGGAGCGAATTCGATGAAGCAGCACCATTGCTTCAGCAGCCGCCGTCGCCTCGTCCAGTAATGAGGCGTTTGCCACTTCCATCGCTGTCAAATCCTCAATAGCCGTCTGATAATTAAGTAGCGCCTCAAGTCGTCCTTGAGCAACTTCCGCCTGATAGGGTGTATACGGTGTATACCAGCTCGGGTTTTCAATGACATTTCGAAGAATCACACTAGGCGTGATCGTCCCGTAATATCCAAGACCGATGAACGATCGGCAGGATACGTTACGCTCGGACAGTTTTTTCATCCGATCCAGATACTCCGACTCAAATTCAGCCGAAGGAAGAGGTAACGACTCTTTGTTGCGTATACCAGCTGGCACAATCTCAGTCATCAGCGAATCCAGAGATTGCACCCCAACCTCAGACAGCATCTCCTCAAGATCGGCCGCATAAGGGCCTATGTGTCGCTTCTCAAACGAATCGCCGGAACGGAAGGTCACTTCTTAATACTTACTCAGTGAGGTTCGGTGAATGTGCTCAGCCAAATCGACTCAAAACAACTACGCTATCAACTCACCATAGGACTTAGCATTCAATAATGTCTGGAGTTCGTCTCTTGATGACAGCCTAATTCTCACCATCCACGCATCGTGTGGCGTCTTATTCACAGCATCAGGGTGATCACCCAAAGTCATATTGACTTCGACGACTTCTCCGGAAACAGGAGAGAACAAATCGGATACTGCTTTTACCGACTCGATCGAACCGAGCTGTTCACCCTTCGTCAACACGCGTCCAATCTCTGGAAGCTCGACATAGACTACATCGCCGAGTTGCTGTTGCGCGTAGTCGGTAATACCGACTAGACCATGTGTTTCGTCTGTAGACAGTTCGAACCATTCATGGTCTTTACTGTAGAAACGGTCTGTGGAATACATTAAACAGAACTCCTCAGCGATATAACCTTCAACGAATCCTCATTAACGAGAATCTCTCTTATAGAACGGCATCTTTATCACTCTAGCAGCAACCAACCGTTCGCGAATCTTGATTTGAAACTCTACGCCGGCTTCGCACGAACCCATTGGCATGTATGCCATACCTATAGATTTCTTCAAATACGGTGTCTGTGTTCCACTCGTGACAGTGCCGACCTTCTGTCCATCTACGTAGGTCTCATAACC
>CAZWIL010000136.1:0-6014 GCA_964634175.1 uncultured Vicinamibacteraceae bacterium | reverse complement strand
CGAACTCTCCAGCGCTTCGTGAGTATCCTGAGTTTCGGACCGAGAAGATTAGTTCGTCACCAACTTGTCCGGAGACAATCGACCACCTTATGTCATCCAATTGCAAGAGAAAGTCCGCGACATAGGCTACGAGGTCTTCACGAGGCGCTTTGCCTAGATGGGCAGAGTAGATTTTGGAGCGCATTTGAGAGGCCTTAACCGCGTGTGCAACAAATGTGAGTCGTTCGGTTGTAATACCGGCGCCTTCCATTTTTCTGACAAGCGCTGCATTGGCTAGTGGATAAAGGAAGGTAAAGGCTTCAAGATCTTCTCGATTTGTTTGCCGATTTAGAAACAGAGTATCTGATTTAATCGCGTAGAGCATCGCGGTAGCTGTTCGCTCAGATATATTTGCGTCGACGGCTTGGAGGTGCTCCGTCAAGATTGTCGATGCAGATCCGTAGTCGGGGCGTATGTCTGAAAACGTTGCCGAGGTTCCGGTTTGGTCTGGATGATGATCGATGACTAAGTCGACATGACTGAGCAGTTCTCCGAAGTAAGTGGGTTGAACATCCACGGTGGCTATTCGGTCAAAATTGTCTAGCGACTCTGTGGTGACGAGTTCGACGGAGATATCTAACAGATTGGCCATGCGGATATTTTCTGGCCGTGTTATTCCTTGAAAGGAACCAATGATTGCCGTGGCCTTCGTCCGATGCAGAAGACTGCGCAAAGCTAGACCGCTTGCAAGTGCGTCAGGATCGGGGTTGTTATGCAGGAGTATTAGGACACGGCTGGCATCCGAAAAGTAGCGTTGGTACTGTTTTACTCGCGCCCGTGTAAAGGAACGCCCGAGCGCGTCTAACAATGAGCGCTTTATTAGGTGGCTAAGACTAATCGGAGACACATCTGGAAATTCTGTGCGCCATTCGGCGACTCTCGCGGACTTATTGGCTCCGGTTGCGGTCAGAACATATACAAGCACGGCACCTGCATCAAGAATGGCCCGAAGTGGACGTTTAATACTGTGCTGACCATCGTCCTCGAGAATGACACACGTAGCTGGGCCAACATCACACTTCACGTAACTGTCGATTCGCCGTGGATCGGCCACACGTACGGAAACGCCTTCATTATGTAGTTGTCGGTACAACGTTCTACTTTTGACAATTACTTCGACATCTATATCTGGAACTAGAGCTTTCCATAGATTTCTGGCGACCTGAGTTGTTTGGCAGATTGCGACACACCGCATAGGAGTAATTGATTATACGGCTGTAAGTCGTCGGAGATAGGAGTTCCAAATTCTCTTTCGCAGCGCCAGGATCGGTGCTTAGGTATAGATTAGTGTCGTTCGCTATACCAATTGTTGGTACGCCTCGTCGCTTAAGCTATTATCTAATTTGAGTAGCAGACTTTCGTCTGAGGTGCTTTTTCATGCTACGAATCTGGGTTAACGTCCTGATAGTTTTACTTCTCTCGCCAGTTGTATTTGCACAGCGCCCCTTGTTCACGAGTAGCATTAACTTGGTCCATGTGGGTGTTACTGTCGTCGATGAAGAGGGTGAGCCAGTAGTTGATTTGAGCCCAGAAGACCTTGAGATATATGAGGATGGTGAACTGCAAGAGATCCAGTATTTCTCTCGAGGTATGAATGTGGACAATGAGAGCCTTCCAATGCATCTCGGGGTGCTCTTGGATGCGAGTGCGAGTATGGGTGGGAACGACGAGCGACTCGCAAAGACGGCTGCAATTCGATTTCTCAATACCATTACGTATGCGGAAGATATGACGTTGGTCGACTTCGATGAAACAGTTCGAGTTGGACGTTACAGTCAGAATGATGTGCCAAGGCTTATCGAACGCATCCGGAACCGGCGGCCTGGTGTGATGACTGCCTTCTACGATGCACTCGGTGTCTATCTCGACGGAGCGTTTGGTCAAGACGGACGCAAAGTGTTACTGATGTACTCCGATGGGTATGACACTCGGAGTCGAATGCCATTCGACGATACCCTTGAACTACTGCGAGCCTCTGACGTTACCGTTTATGCAATCGGATTTCAGGGAAATATTCCTTCGTCTGACAAACTACGTGAACGGATGAAACTAGAGCAATTGACTGAAGTTACTGGCGGACGAGTATTCTTTCCAACCGAGGTTGATGCTCTTGATGGTATCTACGAGGACATTGGACGAGAACTCGAAACACGTTATGCCCTAGGTTACATATCAACCAATTTGAACTTGGATGGAACGTGGCGGCGCATCGAAGTTAAGGTGAAACCGACACGAACCGAGTTGGAAGATGTTGAGACTCGAACTCGTCGAGGATATTACGCGTTGTACCAGGAACCCGATCCAGGCCAGCGCTGAGACGCGCAAGAACGTTAAGACTGATTCCTTGTGACTGACAAAGGGCAGTCATTTTCCATAGTGATGAGTTCCCCAAATGATGTGTTTAACCTAGTGACGGACTTTGAAGTTCGTGGTGACCAACTGCGTGCAATTACTGAACTTAATGATGGGCTTGTGCGTGGTGACACACATCAGGTGCTCTTAGGGGTTACTGGGTCCGGAAAGACTTTCACAATGGCCCAGATCATCGCCGCTCAGAATCGTCCGACTCTGGTGATGGTTCACAATAAAACTCTTGCGGCGCAGTTATATCAAGAGTTTTGCCGATTTTTTCCCGAGAATGCCGTTGAGTATTTTGTTAGTTATTACGACTACTATCAACCTGAGGCATATGTTCCATCTACAGATTCGTACATTGAAAAGGAAGCGACAATCAACGACGAGATTGACCGAATGAGACTGTCCGCGACGAGGTCCCTTTTTGAGCGGCGTGATGTCCTGATTGTTTCAAGTGTTTCCTGTATTTACGGATTAGGTTCTCCTGAGGCCTATTACGGCATGGTATTACCGCTGGAGTGCGGTCAAGACGTCAGTCGCGAATCAATTTTAAAGAAACTTGTAGAAATTCAATATGAGAGGAACGACCACGATTTTTCACGGGGAATATTTCGCGTTCGTGGTGATGTGATTGAAGTTTTTCTGTCCTACGAAGAACGGGCTCTTCGCGTCGAATTGTTCGGGACAGAAATTGAGCGCCTTGAGACATTTGACCCAATCTCAGGTAAAACATTGAGACAGCACGACAAAATTGTCGTATATCCAAAATCTCATTTTGTGGCACCGAGAGAGCGCACCCTTGAGGCAGTGACAAGAATTAAGTCTGAATTAGACGACTGGAGACCTAGACTTGAGAAAGATGGAAAGTTTAGTGAGGCTCAACGTTTACATCAACGGACAATGTTTGATTTAGAAATGATCAAGGAGATTGGTTACTGCCACGGTGTCGAGAATTACTCGAGGCACTTATCTAAAAGAGACGAAGGTGAGCCGCCGCCAACGCTCTTGGACTATTTTCCGGATGACGCATTGACAATCATCGATGAGAGCCATCAGACGATTCCACAGATTCGGGGCATGTATCACGGCGACCGGTCTCGAAAGACCGTTTTGGTTGATTTTGGATTTCGTTTGCCATCCGCGCTCGACAATAGGCCGCTCAGTTTTGAAGAATGGCAGGAGCGGGTTGGTCAAGTTATCAGTGTGTCAGCGACGCCTGGACCGTACGAGTTATCGCGTGCTGGTGGTGCAGTGGTTGAACAGATTATTCGTCCGACAGGACTCGTTGATCCCCAAGTGGATGTCCGTGCAGTCCGTGGACAGGTAGATGATCTCTTGCACGAAATTAGGATGCGAACGGAGCAAAGTGAACGTGTCCTTGTAACGACGCTTACTAAGAGAATGGCAGAAGACCTGACCCAGTACTATCAGGGGCTTGGTGTGAGGGTTCGCTATCTTCACTCTGACATAGATACCCTTGAGCGCGTTGAAATCCTTCGCGATCTTCGCAGGGGCCAGTTTGATGTACTAATCGGCATAAATTTGCTGCGCGAAGGTCTTGATTTGCCAGAAGTGTCTCTCGTTGCGATATTGGATGCTGACAAGGAAGGATTCCTGCGGTCCGCTGGTTCGCTGATTCAAACGTCTGGACGCGCCGCACGCAATGTTAACGGGTTAGTCATCATGTATGCGGATGTTATGACTGACTCTATGCGGGCAGCTATAAGCGAGATGTCGAGGCGGAGAGAACTACAAGAGTCGTACAATCGAGAACACTCTATTACTCCTGAGTCGATCGTGAAGCAGATTGATGATGTCCTGTCGAGTCCCTATGAGCGAGACTATGTGACTGTGCCATCTTCGAAAGAAGTCTTTCCAACATTTGAGACGACTGCGGAATTCAATGCGCACATCGTGAGTTTAGAGCAGGACATGCGTCAAGCTGCGGCCAATCTTGAATTTGAGCGCGCCGCAGGACTCCGCGACAGAATTAAACAACTTCGCAGTCGCGAACTCGGGTTGGACAACCGTGTGTGAGAAAATGATGAATTGATAGATGAATTATGTTGCAGTCTTGATATTTGAAAGGAGGAGTTATGTCACGAGATAGTGACGCCCATGCTGGCGTCATCATGATGGCCTTTGTGATGGGTGCGATTGCGGGAGCGGCTACCGCATTGTTGGTCGCACCCACTTCTGGAAGTGAGACTAGGCGGGTGTTGAATGAGCGTGCCCGAGAAGGCCGCGACAAGGCGGGTCGCGTTGCGCGCCAAGGTGCTGAGTTTGTCAAAAAGCAAAGAGAGCACCTTACGACAGCAATTGACCGTGGCCGAGAAGCCTACGACGAAGCTCGAGAGTCCGAGTCACCGTCCATGCAGGAGAAGGGGTAATGGAAACTGTGTTCCTTGGCACGATTGCCGCGGCGACAGTCATTATGGCTTTGGTGCAAGTCGGCCTCATTGTCTATGGTGCACGACTGGCAAAAAGGGTAGACCGACTAGCAGATGTTATTGAGACTGAACTTAAACCAACCCTCACTAGGATGAATGAAATGGGCGCGGACATGAGTCGCGCTACATCGTTGGCGGTAGCTCAAATGGAGAGAGCCGACCAGCTGTTTGGGCGTTTAGCGGAACGTCTTGATCGCGTGACCTTGCTGACGCAGGATGCGTTAATCGAGCCGTTTCGACATGGGTCTGCCCTGCTAGAAGGTGTCAAGGTTGCCTTGAGCATTTTGCGAGGTTCAAGAGGGAAGGTTGATGAGGAATCAAGCGATACGAAGCAGACAGTGGCAGATGACGAAGAAGCTCTATTTATAGGTTGATTGTTTAATCGCAATATCATCAATGTGTCATTGACGTGAGCTTCTACCGATGATACAACGTCACGGTCTGGGTGTTACCTGATCGCCTAGACCGCTCTTTGAGGTGATGCGATGCTAAGAAATAAATCACGTCCGGTGTTTATGTTTAGTTTAGTCGCCTATGTGGTAATTTTCATTGGCTCCGCTGGTGCTCAAGAATCCCAATCGGCACCACTGGCTACTGAGTTGTCGGAGATAATGGCTGCCGGCCAGCTTGATGCCGTTGCTGCCAAGGACGCCTCTGATGAAGGTCGGTACATTGCCGCCCTTGCGTTTCCTGGTCAACTTCTCGTCGTGTCGGCACAATACGAGGTGCCGCTATACGTCGATCAGAAGATAGAAAACAGACAATTTCGGGATGTCTATATCGATCTCAATACTGCTTCGATTGCCGGCACGAAAGTGCTGGTTACGGATGTTGGTGCGAATGGTCTACTCGCAAACGATGCTGGTGTTGATATGTATGACGATGGCTCAGGTGTTCTTCGACTAGACGGTACGGGAACGGCGGGTGTTGACTATGAGAGTGCCGTGGCCGATGCAGACCGAGAGTACGCGAGATTACTTCGAACCTTGATCGACCAAGCACGCTAGATACTGCACGTAGAAGCTCTCGTGGTTTCCTGAAACTGGCCGGCGGTTGATTGCTCGGCAAGGAGCCATTGCGGTACACTTAGTTCAGTACTGGCTAAGAATTTAGTCTCGGGCGCTTGGCTCAGTGGTAGAGCATCGCCTTCACACGGCGGGGGTCAGTGGT
>CAZWIL010000135.1:0-6022 GCA_964634175.1 uncultured Vicinamibacteraceae bacterium | reverse complement strand
AGCTCGGGCATACCGATTGAGCCGAACATAGTAGCTCTCCTTAAGCCTTCTTCACGTGATAGCAGGCCTAGAGGCATTATAGAAATGTGACTAGTTTCGGTCAAGCGCAAGTGTGCTGTCTGATGACCAGAAGTTATTGCTGCGCTGAGGCTTATCTTCTGATAGCATGCCTTAATGCTTCGTGTTAATTCAGTGACTCTTGCTACGGGAGCCGTAGTCCTATCAGGGCTGGTCGGTGGTGTTTTCGGTGGACGCCTTCTGGCGACTCAGGAGGAAGGTATTCCAAAACATTACGAAGCCTTCGCGTCGGCTTTGGCTGTCGTCGAGGAACATTATGTGGGCGAAGTGGATACCGAGCGGCTGGTGTATCAGGCTATCGGTGGAATGCTTCAGACATTGGATCCCCATTCAAATTTCATGGATCCGAGGTCTTATGCCCAATTGCGCGAGCGTCAGGAGGGGCGGTACTACGGTCTGGGTATCACGATCAATGTGATTGATGGTGGTATCACCGTGATGAGTATCTTTGAAGGATCGCCAGCATTTCGAAAGGGGCTTCGTCGAGGGGATGTTATTGCTGAGATTAGTGGCGAAGACGCCACTGATATGACCAGCGACGAAGCGGTCAGTTTATTGCGGGGGCCACGAGGCAGTTCCGTGAATATTGCTATTCGACGGGCTGGCTACGAGGAACTTATAGATCTTTCAGTTGAGCGGGATGAGATCACGATTAGGTCGATTCAAGGTTCTTTCATGGTGGACGAACAGACCGGTTATGTTCGTCTCCGTGACTTTTCTGAGACAACAGGTGAAGAGCTTGAAGAGAAGTTGTCTGAATTAGACGAACTTGGCATGCAGAGACTGGTACTTGACCTTCGCGACAATCCAGGTGGGCCACTGGATCAGGCTATACGAGTCTCTAATGCATTTCTGCCTCGTGATGACCTCATTGTATATACGCGGGGTCGCGTGGATAATTCAGACCAGGACTACCACGCGCGCCAGCAGGGTGTCTTTACTGAACTGCCGGTGGTCGTCTTGGTGAATAGGAATAGCGCGAGTGCTTCAGAAATCGTGGCCGGAGCGATTCAAGATCACGATCGCGGCTTGATTGTGGGTGAAACAACCTTTGGAAAAGCCTTAGTGCAGTCCATTTATCGAGTGAGTCACGGTGCTGGCCTTGCGTTGACCACGGCTCGTTATTACACGCCCAGTGGTCGTATGATTCAGAGGCCTTGGGACGGGGCTTTTGACGAGTACCTGACATATTCGCTACGTGAACAGGAGCCTCGTTCATATTTGCCGTCTGATCGAAAATATACCGACAGCGGACGAGAGGTTTACAGCGGCGGTGGAGTTGAGCCAGATTATCGAATTTCTGGACCTCTTCAAGGGTTCGATCCGTCTAGCTTTGGTCGTCTTCTTGCTAGCCGGCAGGAGTTTGCTAGTTTTGCGGAACGATTTTCAGCCGTCGGAGATAGAAGGATCAGGGAAGAGAGTAAAGGTCGCGAGTACGTCGAGCGGGGCTTCACCGTTGACGAAGACATGCTCGATTCTTTCAAGCAGCATGTACGTAGTCGTGGGTTGACTGTCGATGAGGATGTGTTTTCAGTTGACCTTGATTTTATCCGTGCGATGATTCATCTTGAGATTGATATCGCGGTTTTCAATCTGGACGAGGCGCGACGAAACCTGTTCGATAAAGATCCCCAAGCTCAGTATGGGATGACTTTGTTTGAAGAAGCGCAGCGGTTACTTCAACTAGAGAACCAACCCTCACTTGTTGCGCAGCAGTAGTCTGCCTTGTTACACTGGACCTGGTCCATCGGGGTACCCTCTTCACTAACTTGAACAGGTGATGGACTTTTTGCCCGGCAACGCACACGGGCGTTCTGAGGCACGGCTGAATAAAAACTACGAGAACTTTGTCGGGGCGTTCCCAGCCGCTCGGCAGGCAGTGAAACAAGATGCCTGTTTGGAGCGGTTTTTTCTTGTACAGGACAAGAGTTAACTAAAGAGACCCAATGCGCCTGAATCATATTGAGATATCCGGTTTTAAAAGTTTTCCAGAGCGGTCTGAGCTGGCCTTCGATGGAGGTGTGACGGCGATCGTCGGTCCGAACGGGTGCGGTAAAAGTAACCTCATCGACGCAATCTCTTGGGTTCTAGGGGAACAGAGTGCTCGTAGTCTTCGCGGCGAGCGAATGGAAGACATTATTTTCAGTGGAAGTGATGGTAGACGTCCGACTGCTACAGCCGAAGTCCGCCTGCAACTTTCGCAAGTCACAGCGGCGCTGGCTGGGCTCACCGAAGCCTTGAAGGTGGAACCTCATAACGAAAACGGTCATTTAGTTTCTGCTGAAACTGCTGGCTTCCATAACGCTGAGAGCCAGCTGGAGTCTAACGGTGGTGGAGCTGGTCAGGTGGAACGCGACGACTTCATTAGCGGGTGCGATGAAACTCTGGCGACAGTCTTACGAGATGTAGAAGTAGGACGCCGTCTATTTCGTTCGGGAGAGAGTGAATATCTTATAGATGGACACGTTTGTCGACTAAGGGACATTCAGGATCTGCTCATGGATTCTGGTGTTGGAGTCAAGGCTTACGCTGTCATTGAGCAGGGCAAGATCGGGCAAATCCTCAGTGCTCGACCGACGGAGCGCCGGCAATTGTTGGAGGAGGCTGCAGGTGTAACTAAATATAAGACCCGAAGACGTTCGGCTGAACTAAAGCTCGACGCTGCCCAGAAGAATCTCACTCGCGTTGACGACATTGTTTTTGAGCTTGAGAAGCAGCGTAGCGCTCTGAAGCGTCAGGCTGCGAAAGCTCGACGTTACAGGAGATTACGGGAGGCTTTAAGACGCTGGGAGAAGATACAGTTCGCCCAGAAAAATGTATCGCTTACTCATGCTATTGAGAGTGCACTTCAGCGTTTGGATGTGGCTCGTGAACGTGAAGAAAGTTCGAAGGGAGAACTCAAGGCAATCGAAGAAAGGCATGAACTCCTGCAAGTCGAGCTAGCACAGGCTGACCACAGTGTGACGCAAGCTCGTGATGCTGCGCATGCGCAGGAATTGGAATTAGGGCGGCGCAAACAACAGATTGAGTTTGATAAAAGTCAGGTGTCGGCACTGGCCAACTCCGTCGTTTCGGGTGAGGAAGGTTTGCGCCAACTTGATAAGCGGAATGCACCGCTCCAGGAAGAATTTGCGAAGCAATGGCTTGCTGCCGATGAGTGTGATGCAGCGAAGAATACTGAAGCAAGACGTTTAGAAGAAATGGAAACTTCTTATACGGAAGCTTTAAGGATCATAGAAGGGCTCGAGGGGGATGTTGAGGCATCACGTAGTGAAGTATTTGCTGCGGTCAATGCTGCTACAACTTTGCGACATGTTGTTGAAAATTCAATGCTGACTCGCAGTCGTCTCGCCGATGAACTTACTAAATTAGAGAGGGAACTTTCTGATTTCGATACAGAGTTAGAAGCAACTACTTCGGATCAAACTCGTACTGGAAATTCGGCTGATCGGGTTAAAAGTAGCTTGGAAGGAATAAGACAAAACCGCGCGGATCGAGAAGTCGAGTTGGTTGCAGCTCGTTCTGAGGTCGAAGTTGGCAACCAGGGCGTACGGGCGGGCGAACAATCATTGGCTTCTCTGGTAGCCCGCCTTCGTTCCATTGAGGAACTGGTGACTGCGCGGGAGGGGTACAGTGATGGCGCTCGGTTGGTGCTTTCTTTATCCAAAGGCGAAGTTCAGCATTTTGGTTCTGTTGCTGACCAACTTGAAGTTGATCATGGGTATGAGCGAGCAGTTGAGGCGAGTCTAGATGAGTTAATTCAGTATGTCATTGTGCAATCCGCCAATGAGGTCAAGAAAGGTCTGGAGTTCGTCCAAAACAGGAACGTAGGTCGCTGCGGTTTCGTGGTGGCCGACGCGATAGACGAAGTATTACCAGACGAACAAAAGCCACATAGTGTGTTGCGACCGCTAATCGACGTTGTGAAAGTTGACGGTGTCGCAGCGCAGACGATTCGAAGGTTATTTGCTAATCGCTGGCTTGCGCCGTCATTTTCTGAGGCAGCAGAGGCAGCGAAGAGTACTACTGATTCCATTGCGACGCCGGATGGCACGGTGTTTTGCGGCCCATCTATCATCCGCTGGGGTGGTAAGACGGAGGTGCGCGGGATTCTCGCAACTAAGGGTGAAATTCGTGATCTGCAATCTAAGCTGAAAATTCAAGAGGACGCCCTAACTCATCTCCGGGATGACTTAACCCGACAGTCTGGCCGAGCGGTGGCCGCCGAAGCTGACCTTAAGGCTCTCGAGAAAGAAGAGCACATTGCAGAGAAGGGACTATTAGAACTTGAACTTGGCTTAAAGCGTGTGGGTGAGGAGTTGGATCGGTTACATCAGAAGCAGTCTGTTCTTGAGACTGAACGCCGAAAATCTAAGGAAGAATCTGACAGTCTTGAAGCCCGTCAGTTAGAAGCGAATGAAGCGATCGTTAAACTTGAAGGCGAGCAACGCACGGCCGATGAGCGTTTTATGTCAAGCCAACGGAACCTTATGGAGGCTCGCGAGACGGTTGAGTCACGTGGCCACAGGCTGACCGAGGCTAAGGCAGAATATGCAGCATTGGCCGAGCGATCCGCAGCATTCAATTCTGATGTCAAGCGTATCGATGATGCGCTGGCCGAACTTTCTGAACGCCTGACAAGTGAAAAAGAAGCAATCGAACGTAAGTCCGAACACCACGAAGTCTTGTCAGCCGCGATTGTTGCGTCACAGACCACGTTGCAAACTGACGGTGAGCAGTTTGAGCTCTTGCAGAAGGATGTGCGGAGTTGTGATGAGCGAACAACTGACGTTCGTCGACAAATTGAGGATCAAACGGGAAAGCTCAGAGCCGCGAGAGAAGCACTTAACGTGGTTCAAGCAGATGTCGGTCGACTTTCTCTTGGTCGGGCAACAGCCGAAGCGGATTTAGCCGGTTTACAAGAATCGTGTAATGAGGTTTTGCAGTTGTCATTGGAAGAGGTATGCCTCGAAGTTGAAGGCTTTGAGATAGACAACCAGACTGAAGGAGGTTTTGGGATTAATGGTTCTGCGAAGCCTAGTGACTCTGAAACCTCTGTTGTCAGGGAAAGAGTTCTCGCAGAAAAGGAGAGTAGTGAAGACGGTGGTTCGGTTAGCGACGAGACCGCCGAACAGTCGCTACAGCCTGCGCAGATGATTGCCGAGCTCAGAGAGAAAATTGAGCAATTGGGACCAGTCAATATGATGGCAATCGATCAGTTTGACGAACTCGAAGACCGTTTTGAGTTCTTGACAACACAACGTAAGGATCTGCTTGACTCGATTCTTGCAACAGGTGAGGCCATCAAACGAATTGACGTCACCACGCGCGAACGTTTCAAGGAAGCTTTTGCAGCGGTTAATGATTATTTTCAGGAGATATTTTCGACGTTATTTGGTGGCGGCCGAGCGGGACTTGTGTTGATCGACGAGACTGATGTACTTGAGAGCGGTATCGACATAATCGCTCAGCCCCCTGGTAAGAGACTTCAAAGTATTCAGCTTTTGTCTGGTGGCGAGAAGGCATTAACGGCTATGGCACTCATGTTTGCAATTTTTAAGTTTAAGCCAAGTCCCTTCTGTCTCTTGGACGAAATCGACGCTCCACTTGATGACGCTAACATCGGAAGGTTTGTCACGATGTTACGCGGTATGCAAGATCGAACCCAGTTTGTTTTGGTGACACACAATCGAAAAACGATGGAGATTGCCGACAGACTGTATGGTGTTACGATGGAGGAACCAGGGGTGTCGAAATTGATTTCTGTCAGGTTGAATTAATACTGTAGTTCAGAGAACTTAGCTCCGTGCTTGTAGCCTGATCGGGCTTGGCAGCATCTCTATTCCCACACGCACAGCGATTAAAGTCACTAGATTGTGTGCGACAACAGTGATTTTACCGTTGCCCGCTGCGTCCCCTTGGTCCCCGTGAACGTTGACGGCTA
>CAZWIL010000134.1:0-6050 GCA_964634175.1 uncultured Vicinamibacteraceae bacterium | reverse complement strand
GTCGATGGCATATCTGGATGATCGAATTGAAGATTTCGAGGTCGAGATCGCACGGGCATTGCAGATTAATCCAGTATTTGGAGATATTTATCGAATTGTTGGAAGTCATGCAGCCCGCGCATATCGGTTTGATGAGGCAGTAAACCTCGTCCAGGAAGGTCTCCAGCTAGACCCGAACAATCCTCGCGGACTGGCTGAGTTGGGCATGCACCTTTTGAGAACGGGGGATGAGCGAGGTGCTCGTGAAGCGTTGGACCTCGCTTTTGCCGATGATCCTTTTGATCTAATCACTTTTAACCTTCTGAATATGATGGATACGCTCGAGGAGTTCGAAACTTTCGAGCGTGGTGACATCGTACTTCGATTACATCCTGATGAATCTCGGGTTTTGAGCGAGTACATCCTCAGTTTGGCTCAAGAGGCTTTGGATGAGTTGTCGACTCGGTACGGTATGGAGGTCGATGCTCCTGTCCTAATAGAAGTATTTCCACGACACGATGACTTTGCTGTCAGAAATCTTGGCCTTCCTGGAATGATAGGTGCACTCGGAGCTTGTTTTGGGAGAGTGGTTACGATGGATTCACCTAGGGCCAGACCACCCGGTGATTTCAACTGGCAGTCCACGTTATGGCATGAGATTGCGCATGTGATTACCCTGCAGATGTCAGGCAATCGACTACCTAGGTGGTTGAGTGAAGGTATCTCGACGTATGAAGAGAAACGGAAACGGTCCGAGTGGGGAAGGGACCAAGTATTGTCTTTTGCGCGAGCTCTAAACGACGAGGCCACTCTCCCGCTTCGAGAATTAAACAGTGGATTCTCAAGACCTGAAACTATTTCGATGTCATATTTTCAGGCCTCGGTTTTAGTTGAACACATCGTTAATGATTACGGTGAACCTGCACTTCAAACGTTAGTAAGGGCGTATGGGGACGGACTTGATACAGAAGAGGCGTTGGCGCGGGTCGGTTTGACTTTTGAAACGCTGCAGGCCAGTTTTGATGCTGTGGTGCAGTCAGAGTTCGGTGATTTACGTCAAGCCCTCAGTTCCCCGCCAGTGGATTTTCCAGAAATAGATACGGATAACCGTCTGGAGGCACTGGGAAGCCTTGCTACTAGTTATCCGGGCAGCTATCCGATTCAGTTTTCGTACGGAGTAGCGTTACAGGAGTCAGGTGAACTGGCTGAGGCCTTGCTGGTTCTTGACAGAGCAGCGAATTTGGCTCCGCAGGCAACTGGTATCGACAGCCCTAGAGGAATCATGGCTGAGATCGCCCAAGAACTAGGTGACGAAGAACGGGCGATGCGCGAATTAGAGAGACTTCTTGAGTTTGATGCAACCTCGATCGAGGCAGTTCGAGAGCTTGCCGCTCTGGCCGAGGACGCGGGTGACCGAGACCGAATGGCTATGGCATATGAACGGGTGATTGGAATTGATCCATTCGATCCCATTCCTCACGAGGCTTTGGGCCGTATGGCACTGGAGGCTGGCGAATTAGTTCGGGCAATTCACGAATTTGAGGTTGCGCTGGCTGTCGGTCCGGTTGACCCGGTGGGTGTCTACTGTGATTTGTCGGAGAGTCTTCTGCTTGCTGGTCAGACTGCTGCCGCTAAGCGTGAGGTGCTAAAGGCCCTAGAGATTGCGCCGACATACGAACGTGCCCAAGAGCTCTTACTTCGCGCAGTTGAAGAAGAACGTTGAGTTTTCGAAGTCAGAGTGCTGTTCCAGACAGAATTCACGGGTAGGGGCGCCTGTTTGACCAAGTAATGGTTTTATTCGATCATGAAATGCAGGAACTGCGGAACAGAAATTGACGACAGGGCACTTGTGTGTTTCCAGTGCGGCAATCAAACTACTGAGTCGGTTCGTCAGGCTGATGAGATGAGGCCGCGTCGGTCAAATACGCTAACGCCTATTCTCTTGGGATTGGTGTTAGTTGTGGTTAGCGTATTTTTCATTCAAGGTGCCGTGGCCGGGCGATCTATACCTATGCCAGTGTGGGTCATGCTGATCGTGGCAGGGACACTCTTGGTTTATCGGTTACGTTCTCGATGACGGCTAACGTTGAGAATCAACCGCGTCTGTCTATCGATACGAAGTCACGTTCGCCTTCGCCAAGATAAACTTGCCTCGGGCGTGCGATCTTTTGCTCATTGTCCATGATCATTTCCTGCCATTGAGCAACCCACCCGACCGTTCGGCCAATAGCAAAAAGTACTGGGAATATGTTTGGTTTAAAGCCCATTGCTTCGTAGATAAGGCCCGAATAGAAATCCACATTTGGATAGAGACTACGGCTAACAAAATAGTCATCTTGCAGGGCAATTCTTTCTAGTTCCAGCGCGACTTCCAAAAGGGGATTCTTGCCAGTAACCTCAAATACTTGGTAAGCGGCGTTCTTAATGACCTTGGCACGAGGGTCATACGACTTATAAACACGATGGCCGAATCCCATGAGGCGACCTTCACCAGCCTTGACCTTTTTTACGAATGCTGGAATGTTGTCGACGGTTTGAATTTCAGACAACATCCGAAGTACCGCTTCGTTCGCTCCGCCATGCAGCGGGCCGTAGAGAGCTGCCGCTGCGCCGGCGAGGGAAACAAAGGGATCAGTTTGCGAGCTACCGATTCCACGCATTGCACTAGTGCTGCAGTTTTGTTCGTGGTCGGCGTGGAGGATAAATAGCACATCAAGCGCCCGTTCAAGCACGGGGTCGGGTGAGTACCGAGACTCATTGGTCTTAAATAGCATCGAGAGAAAATTTCCAACAAAACTTAGTTCCGGGTCGGGATAGACATATGGCTGCCCAATACTGTGGCGGTAGGCATAACTGGCGATACTCGGCGCCTTGGCGATTAACCTCGCGATTTGAGTCTGTCTAGAACCAGCATCATGGACTTGTTTGGCCTCAGGATAAAATGTCGATAGGGCGCCCACGGTACTTAGAAAGATGCCCATTGGGTGGGCGTCGCGCTGGAAACTTCCGATAAGTTGCTTGATGTTCTCGTGCAACATCGAGTGACGGTTTAGTTCCCCATCCCAAGTTGCCAGTTGTGATGTAGTCGGAAGTTCACCATTGAGCAACAGATATGATGTTTCAAGGAAGGTACTGTTCTCAGCTAGTTGCTCAATTGGATATCCGCGGTATCGCAAAATACCTTTATCCCCATCAATGAAGGTAATACGACTTTTGCAGGAGGCAGTGTTCTGGAACGCCGGGTCGTACGTCATCAAGCCGAACTCGTCTGGGCTCACCTTGATTTGGCGCAGATCTAACGCGCGAATAGTTCCATTGGTAACGGGAATTTCAAACTGTTGTCCCGTCCGATTGTCTGTAATTGTTAAGGTATCAGCCATGTCCTATCCTTAGCCCTACCAGCGTGTATTCAGGCGTGGGTTATTGACCTCGAAAATACTAGCTCTCACATTTCAGTTTTGTTCTCGCCGCTGTTGCCATCGTTAGTCATTTGTGATGACTGCTCTTCACCAGGTATCCGATAATCTTCATCTAACCAACCCTGTAAATCACGTAATTTACAATCCTCGCTGCAGAAAGGTCGCCAAGAGGACGATATCGGCCGTCGATTACAGTAAACGCAGACCGTCGTCTCCCTAGTCATAGCCTTACGGACGAACATTCTATCAGGCTCGTGGTCATTGGCCTGTCACGTTCATTGCAAGAGCATAGAGCGAAGTGCGAGCAGTGATGAATAGTGTTTTTCCGTCCTCACCACCAAACGTTAAGTTGGCAGGTGTCTCTGGGACCGCAATGGAACCTATTCGGTCGCCGTTCGGGTTATATACAGTGATATCTTGTCCTGTGAGATAAACATTTCCCAGTTCGTCGACTGTCATTCCATCTGACCCTTGCATCGCGAATAGCCGCTTATCCTCCAACAAGCCGTCCGCACTCGGCCGGTACGCGAATGTTTGACCGGCGCCGTGGTCGGCGACATACACACGACTTCCGTCAAGAGTACCAGTAATGCCGTTGGGGCGTACTAAGTCATTGACAACCCGGCGAATTGTCGTCCGATCTGGAGAAATATAGTACACGTGATCCCCGTCAATTTCGCGGTTCTCGTCCGAGCCGTAACGCGGATCGGTAAAATAGATACCGCCAATAGGGTCAATCCAGAGATCGTTCGGACTGTTAAAACGTCGCCCCTCGAAGGTTGCGGCGACCACAGACACTCTACCGCTACTGTCTATGGCTGTAACCCGACGGCTACTCATTTCACAAACGAGCAACTGACCGTCTGGTGTAAATCTTAAGCCGTTGGCTCCACCGGTTTCTTCTTGAAATGTGTCAATCCCTGACCGGGGGTTCCAGCGATAGATACGCTCCCGTGGTATGTCCGAGAAGTAGAGATTGCCATCCGAATCAGCGGCCGGTCCCTCCACAAATCCGAATCCATCAGCTATCCGACGAACGGCTTCACCTTGCACCACGAGCAGTGGGCGTTGGGCGTTTAGTTGAGTTGCAATTGCAATCAGAACAACGCTAGTGACGGCGCTTGCTACTGTGAGGCGTGTCACTATTTCGTACCACTCGCCGGTTTACTGTGCCGTTCTATTTTTCTTGGAAATTGGAGAGGCTCGTTCAAATTATTTGCCTGAGTCTGTCTTCTTCCACGTCTTTTTGAAGCGTCTGCTTTTATTGTATTTCGAGCCGACGAGCGTCTGGATCGGACAGGGATTGTCTCAAATCTCACGACTCTACGGAGAACCCGTTCAAGTGGCCTCACAGTTCGTTGTGCGGCCCAGACCTCAAGCTCTGTGTCTCCTGCCTGACGAATCCGTAGGAGGTGGTCTTGAGATCCTGATATGACTTCAAGTGCGGAAACGCTCTGTTGATGACTGCGGTCTAGTCCTTCGGCGACCCGCAAAATTGCGGAAAGTAATTTAACTGTTTTCCTGTGCTTTGATGACAGGTCTCCGTAACCGACGTGCGACCTTTTCGGTACAGCTCGGCGATGATAGCGTGCTACAAGAGCAATAACTTCGACTTCTACTGGTTCAAAACCACGAAGATCGCCATTCTTAATTAGATAATAAGAGTGTTTGTGATGCCGACCGTAGCTGATGTGCACACCGATGTCATGCAGTAATGCGGCAAACTCGAGCCATTCACGTTCCCTCGTGTCGAGACCATGATTTACTTGGAGCTTGTCGAATATTACTAGAGCTAATTTGGTTACTTGCTCAGCGTGTTTTTCGGTGTAATTGCAACGTTCAGCAAGTTCGATAACACTACGTCGTCGAACATCAGGATATTTTTCAACCTTGGCAATTCTGGCGCGGTTTTTGCGAATGTAATCAAGTGCCAAACCTTCCCGGAGTGCAAGGTCGCATAGGATGAGTTCCTTTGCTTTAATTTTGCTCAAAATGATATCGAGAAGAATAGAACCGGCAACCGCTAGGTCAGCTCGTCTCGGATCTAGGCCTGGGATCCGCAGTCGTTCGGATAACGGTATCTTAGTCAGTTGCCGGCGAAGTCGACGAATTTCCTTAGCGCTGACACGGCGATTTCGAAGAAAGCCGTCGGCGGCAGCTGCACCGCTTGCAATGGCGGCAACTTGCCCCAAGTTCAGGATTGTTCCGGACGTTCCGATTACTTGGTCAAAGCCGTGAGCGAGGATCTGGTCTACGGTCTCAGTAATTTGCCCCTGTATGTAATTGGTTAAGCGCCCTTCATCATGGGCCGTCAATGGGTCGCTTCGCACGAATTGTTCCGTGAGACGAATTACTCCGATCTTGGCGCTTCGGGACACCTGAACCTTGGCTGCAGTTCCACGCGTGAGTTCGACGCTTCCTCCTCCAATATCAATGACAACTGCGGCGCTGTCAGATACGTCGACTCCGTAGACCGCGGCCAGGTGAATCAAGCGGGCTTCCTCAGTGCCTGATATGACTCTGACGCGGATTCCCGTACGCTGTCGGACAGTCGTTAGGAAGTCTCTTCCATTTTCGGCTTCTCGAACGGCACTGGTCGCCGCTGCCACGACTTCATCGCTCTCGTGTTCCTCAAAATGTTCATCATCGCCT
>CAZWIL010000133.1:0-6066 GCA_964634175.1 uncultured Vicinamibacteraceae bacterium | reverse complement strand
TCTGATGTTACATTTAATAACCGATGCCAACCTCGTTATCCACCGATCTTTATGAAGTGTTGATGGTAGCCGGTTATCAAACCCTCGGGAAAGATGAGCCTGCCTGTTTTGAACTCTCACTTCGTGAACTTCCAAGCAGCCGAGGGTATGCCGTCGCCGCTGGTCTAGAACAGGTATTAGATTACCTAGAAGAGCTCAAGTTCAATAGCGACGAGATTGATTACCTTCGCCAGTTGCCAATCCTGGCGTCGGCACCGAACAGTTTTTTTGACGAGTATTTACCGGAATTCCGTTTCAAGGGCGAGGTGTGGGCGATACCGGAGGGGCAAGCGGTGTTCGGTATGGAGCCGTTGATTCAAGTGATTGGATCGCTTTCGGAGGCGCAGTTAGTTGAGACGACTCTCTTGTCGATAGTCCTATTTCAATCCATGGTCGCTACGAAGGCTCGACGGATTGTGGACGCCGCTGCCGGACGTCCCGTCATGGAATTTGCAGCGCGCCGATCTCATGGCGCTGAAGCCGGAAAATTGGGAGCCAGAGCAGGTTTCATTGGAGGTTGTTCAGGTAGCTCTCAACTTGAATGCGGAATGGATCACGGTATACCAGTATCTGGAACGATGGCTCATTCTTGGGTCTTAGCGCATGAGACGGAGCGGGATGCATTCCATCGGTATATAGAACTCTATGGAAACAAGAGTGTGTTACTGGTAGACACCTACGATACATTGAAGGCCATCAAAATGATTGTGGCTGAAGATTTGTTGCCTTCGGCGATTCGACTCGATAGCGGGGATTTAGCTCAGCTTAGCCGCGAATCGCGCAACCTGCTCGATGAAGGGGGTAAGCAGGAAGTCAAAATTATCGCGAGCGGTGACTTGGATGAATATAGAATTTCTGATTTGATCGCCGCGAACGCTCCAATTGATGGATTCGGAGTCGGCGCGGCATTGAGTGCATCGCTGGATGCGGTATCACTGCCAGGCGTCTACAAGCTGGTAGAGATAGTTCGGAATGGTCAGCGAGTACGCACAGCGAAGTACAGTCCGCAAAAGGCGACATTGCCTGGTCGAAAACAGGTCTGGCGCGTCTACCGCGACGATTGCGTTGCCTACGATGTGCTGAGTCTGATTGATGAACCGCCGCCCGATGGCGGAGTGCCCTTGTTGGAATGCGTCATGAAGGAAGGGCAGAGAGTGAAGGCTAGTGATTCCATCAGAACGGTGCAGGAGACCTGTCGAAAGTCCGTGGAGGGACTGAGGGCACGTGTGAGGAGTCTACAGAATCCCGACCGATTCGATGTTCGACTGAGCGATGAACTCACTGAGCTAACCCGAGTGACGTAGCGGTTTTCTGTGGGCTAATTTTCGATTCCGCCTTCCTTCAAAAGCTAGCTAGTGCGCTTGATGTCTTCTATGGCGTTAAGTATTTGAACGGCAGAACTCCGAAATCTAGCATCGACGATTTCAGTATGGGGCGTGTCCTCCGGATTAATCTCAATGGTCAGGGCTCCGCGGAGTTTAGCCTCTTTCGTTAGAGAGGCAGCAGGATAAACTAGTCCGGATGTTCCGATTGAAAGGAATACGTCACAGTCTGTGGAAGCGAGACTACGTTTCAGTACATCTTTGTCGATGGACTCACCAAACCAAATGACGCCGGGTCTGGCAAGCTGTCCACACGATGGACATTGGGGTGGAATGGGCGACAGGGGAACCCGTTCGTCGGTCCAGCGTTCCGGGGAGGACGAGCAGTCATTCCAGCAGCATAATTCCCAGATAGAACCATGAAATCTTATTGTAGTTCTTGTGCCAGCCCGTTCATGAAGCCCGTCGACATTTTGAGTAATTAGACTAAATTTAGGGTAGGTCCGACTCCACGCCGCGAGCGCGATGTGGGCGGCATTCGGTTGACATTCAGCGACAAGACGTCTTCGCCAGTCATACCACTCCCAGACGAGTTTAGGATCGCGGATGAAAGCCTCCGGCGTGGCTAACTGGTCTGGACGATGAGTTTTCCAGAGACCTTCTGGACCACGAAAAGTAGGCACACCACTTTCGGCGGAAACGCCTGCGCCGGTGAGCACAGTGATGTTCTGGGCAGATTGCAGGTATTTGGCGAGTTCAGTAACTGTCAAGAAATGTCTCGCATGGCATGAACGGTCTATTCTAATGTGGTTCAGAGCGCCGGCAGCGGTAGATTGTTATGGTATGTGTTTGAGGTGTTTGTCGGCGTTCTATTAGTTGGTCAGAACTGGGTATGCACGCAGGTTGCGTCGGATAGGATGGTTCTCGTTTGAGCGTTACTAGACTGGGTGAATCCGGAATGTGGCCGGCGGGATTGGCAGAGGATTCTGCGCGGAAGCTTGACGAATGGAAGCGGGCGGAGAAGGTTCGCCGTCTCTGGTCAGGCGATCAGTCTCTGTGGACCGGGGAGGATGAAGCTGACTGGCTTGGATGGTTGGAGATTCCTAGTGACGCGGAGGTTGATAAAAACCTTGCTTTAGTCCCGTCCAGACTTGGCGGGGAAGCGGTGGAGGCGGTCGTACTGCTGGGTATGGGCGGGTCCAGCATGGGTGCGGCAGCTATGGTTCGCAGCGTAGCCGGTGACGCCGGGTTTCCGAAGTTTCACGCCTTGGATTCAATAAACCCTTGCCAGGTTCGTTCTGTAAGAGACCAGTTGACGCTAAGTCGAACACTTTTCATTGTCTCGAGTAAATCGGGAAGGACTTTTGAGACGCACAGCCTAATGCAGTACTTTCTTCAGCTCGTATGTTCTTCGAGTGGCAGCTCTGATCCCGGAGGCCAGTTTCTTGCGATCACAGACCCGGGTTCTGAGCTTGAACAATTTGCTGCAGGACGAAGGTTTGCACACGTTTTTCATGGTTTACCAAGTATCGGTGGTCGGTTTTCAGCGCTCTCGAATTTTGGATTGGTTCCAGCAGCCGCCGCGGGTGTAAATATCTCTCAGATTTTAGAGCGGGCGAGAGGTATGAGGAGTCGTTGTACACCGGAGAATCCAGCAAGTGAGAATCCTGGAGTTTTGCTCGGCATCTCAATGGCAATGGCCATTGAGAAGGGCCTTGATAAATTGACGTTAGTGTCTTCAGCGCGCTTTCATGGACTCGGTGCTTGGATAGAGCAGATGTTGGCAGAGTCGACTGGAAAAGACGGGACAGGAGTCGTTCCGATTGGGCAGGAAGCGCTCGCCGAGCCAGCGGTGTATGGATATGATCGTCTGTTCGTGTACCTGAGGAATACCGTGTCACCTGAGCCTGATCAAGAGGAGCGGATAACGTCTCTACGGAGAGCAGGTAAACCTGTAATTGAGATTAACCTGCGGGACGGCTACGACGTAGGGTCAGAGTTGTTTCGTTGGGAAGTTGCTACGGCCGTTGCTGCGTCAATATTGAGTGTGAATCCTTTCAATCAGCCCGATGTTGAAGCATCGAAGCGGGAGACACTTCGTTTTACTGAGGGCTACACGAGGGATGGAACTTTTCCGGAAGAGAAGTCACAGTGTGTGGATACGGTTGGTGGGTTGTCAGTGTTTGTTGACGAAGGTAATGCTGAAGGTCTAGAAATTGATTTTGATAATAGTGTCAGCATAAAGGATGTGATTGCTTCGCATCTCGACAGAATTGGCGAAGGAGATTATTTCGCAGTTCTGGCGTATGTGGAAAACAGTAGAGAGAATCAAGATGTCCTGCAGGTCCTGAGACATGCTGTGCGTGACGCGAAAGTCACCGCCACCTCGCTTCAGTTCGGTCCCAGATTTCTTCATACTACCGGTCAGTCTCACAAAGGCGGGGCGAATACTGGCGTGTTTCTAGAGATAACCTCTGATTCGCCAGGGGACCTACCAATTCCTGGGCGGAATTACAGTTTCGGACAAGCTGGAACTGCTCAGGCACTTGGTGATCTGGCAGTCTTGAATCGTCTGGAACGACGGGTAATCCGCGTGCATCTGACGGGCGACGTGAGAGACGAGGCTGAGCGACTGACAAGCCTGGTGGAGGACGTCCTTCGTGGCAAAGACAACTAGTTTGCCTAGAAAGTGTAAGGCTTGAATTTATGACCCCGTCCACTCAGGTTTACGTTTGGTGAGAAAAGAATCAACGCCCTCTTTGAAATCACTGCTGGTGTAGCACATCGTAATCAGGTCTTGAGTAGCGTTTGAAGATAGGTGGTCATTGGATTGAATTCGTCGAATCATTTCCTTGGTGGCTTTGATTGTCAGAGGAGCGTTTGCGGCAATGCCTTTAGCCAACTCTCGGGTTGCCGAGTCCAATTGTTTGGCATCGACAATTCTGTTGACCATGCCGATAGCAAGCGCCTCCTCGGCGTCGACGATGCGACCGGTAAAGATGAGATCTTTGAGTCTGGCTGGTCCGATGAGATTCAGGAATCGACTATGGTTTGCAGCGGACAGGCAATTTCCGAGAGTGCGAGCGATCGGCACGCCAAACCGAGAAGTCGGCGTGCAGATTCGAAGGTCGCAGGCGGCGGCCAACGCACAGCCTCCTCCAGTTGCAACGCCATCAATTTGAGCAATGGTTGGTTTACTGACCGACTCGAGTCGGTCGATTATTTCGTCGAGGCGTTGTTCATATTCGAGACCAGCCTCTGGAGAATTAAAGGCTCGAAATTGGCTAATATCGGTACCAGCTACGAATGCCTTTCCTCCAGCTCCACGGAGAATCAGGAGTTTGATAGTAGCATCGGTTTCGATGTTGTCACAGCATTCGACCACAGCCTGATACATGTCCCAGGTCATGGCGTTGCGCGCTTCGGGTCGATTAAAGGTTAGAAATGCCAGAGGGCCATCTTGTTCATAAATCGTATGAGGGCTAGACACGGGATCTCCTTGTTGCAGAGTTAACGATGAAACATTCACTCGATGGAATCAAGGTCTTGGACGTTACACAGGTGATGGCTGGGCCATTTTGCGCAATGTTACTGTGTGATATGGGCGCTGATGTGATCAAGATCGAACCTCCGGGTGGAGACACGACGAGGCATTGGGGTGAGAGCCCGGGAACTGACTCGTCGGCGTTTAATGCAGTTAATCGAGGCAAACGTGGCATGGTCGTCGATTTAAAAAAGCCGGAAGGTGCTGAAATTGTAAAACGTCTGGCATTAAGCTGCGACATTTTCATTGAGAACTATAGACCAGGAGTAATGAAACGATTCGGTCTCGATTACCCGAATCTTCGGGCTGAGAATGAAAGTGTAATTTACGCATCAATCTCTGGATATGGCCAAACGGGACCTGCAGCTCAGAAGGGCGGGTTTGACCTGATTGCACAAGGTGTTTCTGGAATCATGTCAGTAACCGGCGAATCAGGGAGGTCCCCGGTGAAGGCCGGAGTGCCATTAACAGACTTAGGTGCGGGACTGTTTGCGTTGGGGGGCGTGCTCGCAGCCCTGCATCATCGAACAAAGACTGGCGTTGGACAGCAGATTGACACATCTTTGGTGGAATCGGGTTTGGCTTTGTCAATCTGGGAGGCGACCGAGTACTTTGATACTGGACGGACACCGCAACCCTTCGGGTCGGCTCATCGAATGAGTGCTCCCTATCAAGCCTTCCGGTGCGGCGATGGATTTATAACGATTGGTGCGGCAAATGACAGGCTTTTTCTACGTCTCTGTCAACTGTTGGAGCATCCTGAGTGGGCGAATGATCCAAAATACGGCAGTAACGCTGAAAGAGTAAGGAATCATCGGGCACTGGCTGACAATGTCGAGGCGATTACGGTGCGTAGGAACTGCTCCGACTGGTTGGAATTACTAGATGCGAATGGTATCCCTTGTGGTCCCATTAATTCGTACGCGGATGTGGTTGAGGATCCTCATATGAAGGCTCGTGAAATGTTCGTAACTACGAAACACGAGACACTAGGTGAGATTCGGACCCTGGGTACACCGCTAAAACTTTCAGAGACGCCGCTTCGCCCTGGGCGTCCTGCGCCGTTATTGGGACAGCATACAGACGAAATATTGACCGAGACCGGAGTCCCGGAAGAGTTGATTGAACAATTGAAGCAGAGCGGTGTAGTCGGATAGCTAG